>PAAU01000073.1 GCA_002699445.1 Micrococcales bacterium
CGCGGCCTTCACCGCGGTGGATGCAGCGGAGGATGACGAGGAAACCGCGCATGCCATTAATGCTCTCGGTGCAGGTTTGATCGCGGAAGCAGTCGCCCAATTGCCTGACACCCGCCTCTTGCACGTCAGTACGGACTATGTTTTCGATGGGAATGCCGATGATCCCTACGCAGAAGACACGCAGCCAAGTCCACAGTCTGCATACGGCAGAACGAAACTTGCAGGAGAGGAACTGGTCCAGCGGACCTTACTGGACCGTCACTACATCATCAGGACCGCGTGGCTCTATGGCGAGCACGGTCAGAACTTCGTCAAGACAATGATCAGGCTGGCCGGAGAGCGTGACACGGTCTCCGTCGTGACCGACCAGGTGGGACAGCCGACATGGAGCCATGATTTGGCGGAACACTTGATTGCGCTGGCTGCCGCTCCGGCGCCCGCGGGTATCTACCACGGGACGAACTCCGGCCAATGTAGTTGGTACGAGTTCACGCGGGAGATCTTCTCGCTCATCGGTGCTGATCCGGATCGAGTTCTTCCAACCGACTCTTCGGCTTTCTCCCGACCGGCGCCGCGTCCCTCTTTCAGCGTGCTGGGACACGATGGTTGGCAGCGAGCTGGCCTTGCGCCTATGCGGTCATGGCGAGAAGCCGCGGCCGAGGCAGTACCTCGGATCGCTAAGCAGTCAACGCCCGACTAGTTCGGCAGCCGATTGTCGAGCCCGGGATCGTATCGGCGCAGTAGCGCTGGCTGGCGGTTTAGCCGTGATGGCCTAGCCGTCAATCTCCAGTCTTGCGACCAAAAGGGTTGGCCAGCCGATCCCGTAGACCTGAACTTTTGGCTGGCTCACTGTCAGGCGTGGAATTCTCTTCAGCCAACTGCTGCTCGCGACTAGCAGCTCGATAAATACCTAGGGCTAGTTCAGCAGCCGCAGCTATCGGGACCATGGTCGGGGTCTGCTCGTCGGTCGAACCTATCTCCGACAGTTCGAACCCAGTCTGGCCGGGTGGATCCGTAAGGATTGAGATATCCCCAAAAACGGGAACACCGGTACGAACAATATTTTCGATCATGGGTTGGTGGATCTCGTCTGCTTTGGCAGCTGCCCAAGCGGGGCTGGCGAGGCGTTGCTCTGTCGCTGGTGGCTGGCGTCGCTCAACCATTCCACGGAGTCCGCCGGAACGGACAAGACGATGAAAGGTGACGGGATCGTAACCGTCATCAACTCTTTCCAGGACTTGCCGAAACAACTCAGTCTCCGCCACGGTGAGTGAACGATTACCTTTCTTCGGCGTGAGAGTTCCGGCCCCGATACCAGTTAGTGACTCGAAATCACGGAGCAGTGAGTCAGGCCGGCGCGAGTCGACTGCTAGGACCGCTACCCTCTCCGGACCAAGCTGCGAGACCCAGCGTCCCACAAGATCGTCGTGGGCATTGCGGTACCAAAATGGAGTGTCTCGCGGACCCTCTAGGCGCTCGACGAGCCAGTCGTTGTAGCTCTGCGGCCGACCACCCTTAAGGTCCTGTTGCCAGGTGCTGGCGAGCATATTGCTGAGTGGACGCAATGTAATGAGGACCTGGAGATTCGATGTGCCTAGATCCGAAGTGATCTTTTCAATGTGCTCAGGTTGAGCATCAGCAAATAACTCCGCACTCAGCAACGCGCGATCGGGTCGATTATGAACTTTACGGACTAGGGCATCCCATACCTCCACCGATTCAACGGAGTTAGCTCCCTGACGCTGCAGCCCCATAAGTGCCGCTGCCGCATAGCCATGTTGAGTCAGTCGGCGCCCCTTCTCCTTCCGAATGGGGTAGCGCAGCCCCTGCTCGTTGAGTGAGAATCTGGCGGCGAAAAGGGACGATTGCAATGCGGTAGTCCCTGTTTTTGGGGGACCGATATGGAGCAAGATTCCACGATCAGACAGCCAAGTCTTGTTGCTATTCGATCCCGCGGCCAGCGCTTCGGTAGAGGGGCCCATCAGCTGATTCTAGGGTTGAGGACGGCTGAGCCCAAGTTCTTAGCCCGCAGAATCAGAGATCCGGCTAGGTGGTTCGGACCGACCGCTTCGGATGTGACCGAGTTCTGTCTCGAGCGGATGAAATCAGAACTCACAGCCCAAGTTCCTGGATGAGTCGCTGGCTTGAGTCAGGACCGTCGTGGGGCACCAGCGCTTCACTGAATCGCCAACTGGCGGATTCGTCGGTTCCCACCAAGCCGTTTTGTCTCAGCCGATTAATTTCGTTAACTAGTTCCTCATCGGATCGGACCAACGGGCCAGCCGCGAGTTGATCCAGCTTGACGTAGGTTCCCGGATCGGTATCTTCCACAAAACCTTGATCCGAAACATAGTGGATCACTGGTCGCCGAGTCCGACCAAAATCTACGATCGCGCTGGCGTAATCTGAGATGAAGATGTCTGTCATCAGCAGGTAGTCTGTCAGTGGAAGTCGTCGCTCGATTCTTCCCATGAACCAGCGCAAATCCTCTGCTATTGATGCGGTCCTTCGCCCAACGGCGTCATCATCATGTTCTTGGTGAAAGAGGAAGAATTCAGGTCCGAGCGCTTGCGCTAAGTATCGCGGATCGGCGTTGTGAAAGTCTGGCGAAATTCGACCCGGTCGGAGAACCGGCAGATAGGTCAGCACGGTTCGGTCCTGAATCCCCCAGGCCGACCTGAGTTCGGCCCTACGAAGCTGGTTATCGGGAGCGAGGAGGCTATCGGTCTGAATCGCCCCGACCACAGGCATCGGGAGATTACCAAAGACGTCCCTAAAGTGAGTTGACGCAAAATCTCCCGAAGAGACGAGTGTGTCCCACGAGATCCGCCTACTGGGTCTCTCCAGGATCGTGATTGGTACACCGTGCCAGAGTTGGATAAATTCCTGTCCGTCCGGTTCAAACGGGAGCCACCCGTTATCGATCCACACCGCTGAACCTGCAAGCAGATCAAGGTAGCGCCGGGTGAAGCGAGGAGCTTTCCGGGCGTACCCGGGAATTTGATGCAAGGACCCGGGTCGAGCCGACCAGATCTGTTGCAACTTCGGTCGGCTCCTTGCTAGTGACTGCGAGACAGCGAGTGGACCACCATCGATACGGCGACCTGCAAAAGATTCGAAGAAGATTCCCTTTTTCCGGCGCCGCGCCTTGTGGTCGCTCAAGTAGTCTTTGGCCGTCGCGAGAGTCAGCTCCTCCAGCGGATCTGGTTTTGGTCCATGGCGGTATCGGAGGGACTCATACTTGGCCTGCGCGGACTCACGCCACCCATCTCGCCGGGTGCGCTGCAGGGCGATTTGGTCTTCGTCCACCACGACGTTCCAAGAGTTGGATTCGGCCAGCCCCTTGCTCATCGTCGGTCCCGGACGTAGCCGCTTTGACCAGGCACCTATTCGACCGGCTTGATAACAGAAGAAGAGTTCTAGAGTCTCTGCGCCGTATCCAAAAGTTTTATCAAGTTGCACGGTATGGAGTGGTACTTGCCATGTCAGGTGAAGATCATCCTGTCGTTTAGCTTGCGGTAGCGAAAGGGATAATTCGCGCCCACTGCGTGAATCACGTAGCTCGAATGATCCCATGTCGGCGGCAGTCAACTCGTGGCGTCCCGCCGTATTAATCACGATTATCGCGTCGAATCCCGCCGACGTTGGTGCGAGAGAGACCCAGCCTCGAACTGGAGCTTGTTCAGGGGGGATCCAATCGATTCGGTATCGGGTGATGTCGTAGACCGGGTCCGGTTCAGGCTTGCTGTCGGGAGGCAGCAAATATGTGCGGCCGTCGGCGGCGAGACGTTGCCAACTGGTCAGAAGTTCGATGTAGTGACTGTTGGCCGCTTGCTCGGCGGCCGCCGGTCGGTCGACACGAAGGCACTGAAGCATGAGCCAACGGTTGAGTGGCAGGTCGTCGAATGCTCGGTCTGGTAAATATTCGGTGTAGTTTCGCGCCAGTTCGACGAGCATTGTGCGGTACGCCGGTGAAGCGTCTTCCAGGCCTCGTACGTGAATGACTAGATCGTGAGTGAGAAATTTTCGTTGCTTCGCGAGCAGAAGTTGATGACGATTATGTTCGAGTAGAAAGTCATCGATTCGACGGTTTGCCTCAAATCGATCGGCAAGGTTTTCCACTGTAGTTTTTCGCTGAGTGACTGACTTCCGGTTCGCGGAGTTCCAGTGCCGCCACTCCCCAACGAAGTCTTGAGTAATGGCTACAGATCGGGCCGTGGCGTAGCACTGAATGGTGAAGATTTGGTCTTGGTAAAAAATATCCTCGGCGAATCGGATGTCGTTATCTCGGAGAAATTGGGTGCGATATAACTTGCAGCCACCGATCGTGTCTCGCACCAAGTCAGGCAACTGCGCGATGTCTCGAACGGATCGGGATCGCAGGGTCACGCTGGGCATCCAGCGCGTCTTCTTCCCCGTGTCCATGTCCACCCTCAGCACACTGCCCACGACAAGATCGGTGTCTGGATCGATCGTGGCTTCGAGTAGGAGTTGGCAGCCGAGGGGACGCATCAAGTCGTCGCTTCCGATCGCGACTACCCAGGGTGCGGTGGCAGCATCTATACCTACGTTGAGTGGCCGTCCGGGCTTTCCGGAACGATCACTCAACCTGATTACCCGGATACGCTGATCCTCCCCCGCTAATCCTTCGGCGATATCGGCGGAGGTATCCGAGCTGCCGTGATCCACGACAAGGATCTCGAGATTCTCCAGAGTTTGGTCTTGGACGGAGCGGATGGCGTCGGGTAGTCGCAGTTCGTCGTCTTGACAGATAATTACGACAGAAACTTCAGGAGTAGGGCTCATTCGTCGCCGGCTAACTCCTTAGCGCGGGCTAAGTCCTCCTCGAAGTCAACTTCGACCGCGTAGAGGTCCGATATGTCTACCGGAAGAACCTGGAGGCCATCCTCGGCAACGGCCACCTCGATTCCTCTTTCGAAGTAATCTTGGTCGTCGACGGTGGCGAGAGCCGTGAGAAGAGCACCTTTGTCGCTCTGGCTGACGTAGTTGATCCCGATCGCTTCACCGAGCGGGTGGGAGACCGTCTTCGACAGTTCCTTAATATGCCCGGATTCGTCGACGGTGTACTTCACTTCTTCTTCACCGACGGCCGCGGTATTGACGCAGACAAAGCTCTGATCCTGTGACATCAGCGAGTCGATGCGTTCAAGGATGGCGATGTCGAAGACTACGTCACCGTTCAGCCACAGCGCTCCGCCGTCAGCTGACAGCTGTAGCCCTCTCAGGAGACTCTTGCAGGTATTGGTCTGGTCATAGAGCTCGTTGTAGGCGAATAGAACATCGGGGAAGGCTTCCATGATGAGGTCGCGTTTGAATCCAACGACGACGGTGATTCGTATTCCCGGCAATGCCTCGCGGAGCTTGGATATCTGCTGATGCATTATCGAGTGCCCACCGCCTAGTTCCGTGAGCGGTTTTGGAAATGGACGCCCGAGTCGGGTACCCATGCCTGCAGCTAGGATTATGGCTTGCCGGGCCATGCGGCACCTCCGGTCGACTTATGTCGGAATGTTATCGCCAACTCGTTCGTTGCCCGAATGCGCGTGTCACACGTCAAGGTTCAAGATGCCGGCGATCCGATGACGACTGCGAGTGGTCACGTCGCTCCGCTGCTCACCTCGTGGGAGTTGTGATTCGACCGTGAAGCGGCCACCGGGAGAGTTTTGCCCGTTTGTGATCCCAGCAAAGTAGGCGCTGTAGAGTTCCGCGGAGTCGAGTTGAGGATGTCCGGTGCTAGGTTCCGCAACGTGGGCCGTAGCGGACCCCTAGAATCAGGCTATGCGACCTTGTGGACTGCGTATCAGCGCATGGCCCGGGCGGTGGTCTGTTGTCTGAAGTAGGAGAGTTAATAACCCACCGGCGCACATTGCGACTCATGGCGAGACAGGATCTCAAGAACACCTTCCGCAACTACCGGTTGGGGCTGGTGTGGGCTCTTGCGGAGCCCCTTGGGTTGGCTCTCATGATGTGGCTAGTATTTTCCTTCATCTTTACCGGCCGCGCGGATCGGATCGGTTTAGACCCTTTTATTGTCTACCTCATCACCGGAATCTTGCCCTTCCAGTGGCTTGCGCAATCAATCGGCCGCGGGCCCAAAGTCTTTCGCAAGTACGGGAATATGTTGACGTATAGTCCCCTACCGGTCTGGTTCTGGCCTTTGCGTGGCGTGGTCAGTTCCGGTGCTGAGTTCCTTTTAAGTATTCCCATAATTTTTGCTTTGGTCTTGGTGTTTGGTGCCCAAATAAGTTGGGGGGTACTACTTCTTCCGGTAGCAATTCTGCTGCAAGTGGTTCTTTGTACCGGGTTGTCGATGCTGGGCGCTGCCTTATCGCTGAAGTTTCCTGACGTGGAAAAGATGACAGGGATTCTCAACCGGATGCTGTTTTGGACTAGCCCGATTATTTGGGCGTCTAAGGATTTTCCGGATTGGTTGCAGTCCTGGCTGTATTTGAATCCATTTCAACTTCTGCTAGATCTTTATCGCGCGATCGTTTGGCCTGAAGAAGTGGGATCTTTCAGAGACTGGATGCTGTCCCTAACGATGATCGTCGTCATTTTCGTCGCGGGAAGTGTGCTCCTAAAACTTCGCGTTCGTGATGTTCGGAGAATCGAAGAATGAAGACGGCGAAACTGGAGAAAGTCGGCGTTGAAGTCGTCCGGACAAAACGTCGTCGCAGACGTCACAGCAAGGTGCCGCTTCTCATGGGGTCCAAGGAGCAGACAAGGCATTGGGTTGTCCAGAACGCCACCATGTCGGTGGCACCAGGGGACTGTATTTTTCTGCTTGACCCCGAAGGCAACCGCTCAGCAATACTCATGAAAGTCCTGACAGGTCTGGTTCTGCCAGATGCCGGAACGGTGGTTCACCGCGGCAGGTCGCTCATGCTCACCGCGCCGTCGCGAGGATGGGTTAAGTCGTTGAGTTTGGGGCAGGCTGGACGGCTCCTGGGTGGAATGTATGGGATGACCGATGAAGAGATCGATGATCGGATCGAAGCCGGAATGGACTTTGCTGGGTTGACGGACAAGTCCTGGAAACCTTCGGAGGAGTTCGAACGAAGAATTATCCGGCAGTTGGCTTTCTCGTTAGGCACCACAGCGCCGGTCAAGTTGCTGGGTTTAGACCAGATGGCAGTTGTCGGGACCCCAGAGTTTCGATTGAAGTGTGTACCGCGAATCCGCGAGCTCATGGCCGATGGAACTTCCGTGGTGGTGATCGATCGCGACCCTAACTTGATTCCGCAGCTGGCTACCCGAGCGATCCGGGTGAAACGCAAGAAGCTGGTAGAGATCAGTGTCGCCGAAGCGGAGGACTTGTCGCGAGAATGGGCTCAGTCAAAGAGATACGCGCGCCGGCGGCTGCGTAAAGACACCAGCGAGGACGACGAACATGAAGATTTCATTTAGCTCGGGAAGGTTCGGGCTGTTGTGGTCATTGTGATCGACGATGAGCTATCGGTTGCCAATGCTCTGCGTGTGGTGGCGCAGTCACTCGCTGAGGGGTCGGGGGAAGTGGCTCTTCGCAGCAGTAGACTGCGGATGTCTTCAGCGGCCTTGGCGGATCTTTCAGGGCCGCGTCCGGGCGGTTCGGTTGCTTTCACCGCGGCGGGAGCGGATGACCCTGATGTCCGGGTGCTGCATCATCGGATCGTAGACGTTGCCACCAACCAGCATCAGTGTTCGAACTGCAANTTTCGGGCCGTNGGCCTCNTTCGGCTTTCGGCAGCTGANCGCGCCAAAGCGGCGGAAGCCGCCAGAGACGCAATCGTCGAGGCTCCGCAGATCGCCGCGTCGGGCCTCGGGTTCCAGTGGCTGCTCTTAGTTTTGGCTCGGGCCGGGATCCGGCTCAAGGCAGAGCCGATCGAACCGTGGAAATGGTCTTGGTGCGAATCGATCGTTGAGCCTACGAGTGAGCAAGTTGAGCGGATTAGGCTTGAGCGGGCCAACCGAGCTGATGACGGGCTCTATTCGGTGGCAGTCCTCCGGAGGCTAAGCAAGCCGATTAGTGCGCTCGGGTATGCCCGCGGCTGGTCGCCAAACTCGATAACTCTCGCGTCTCTGCTTATCGGATTAATCGCAGCCGGTTGCTTCGCTCTTGGAGAACGGTGGGCACTAATCCTTGGAGCTGTGCTGCTGCAGGTATCGCTGGTTGTTGATTGTGCTGATGGAGAGGTAGCTCGGCTTTCCAGTCGTTACAGTGCCGCAGGAGCATGGCTAGATGCGGCGACCGATCGTATTAAGGAGTACGCGGCCTACGCGGGTTTAGCCGCAGGTGTGTGGGCAAGTGGGGGAGCAGTTTGGTGGCTTGCGGGGGCAGTAATGGTGCTTCAGACAGCCCGGCACATGAGCGATTACACCTTCCATCAAGTACAGGTAGAGCGTGAGACCGCGGACGTCGTTCGATCGCTCAGTGATACTGAAGATCTCGGCGAGCAGTACTCAGGAATTATTGCGACGGCTTCCGGACTGAATCGCAACTCACTTATTCGTAATGCCAAGAAGGCAATTTTCTTCCCGATCGGGGAGCGTTGGTTGGTCATTTCGGTGACGGCGGCCTTTCTTACTCCGTGGTGGACTTTCGGGCTGTTACTTGGGTTCGGGACACTATCGGCGATCTACGCCCTGACCGGTCGATTGCTGCGGACCCGGAGCTGGCCTCGTACCAATGCTGGAGTCGATGTTGTGGCTCCCCAGGCTGACTGCGGGGTCATCACACTCTCATTGAAAGGCTTTCCAGGTACTCAGTTCGCGATGCTAGTGCTGCTAGTTGGTCTGGCCGCCTGGTTGGGGGCCGCGGCAGTCCTACCGGTGTGGGCTGCTGGTCTTTTTCTTATCCTGGGAGCGATTTTCGTTCCGGGATCAATGGTGCGATTAGCGGGTGAGAGATTCAGCTGGCTGTTGCCGTCGGTGGTTGCGGGCTTCGAGTCAGCCCTGTGGTTGCTGGCTACTGCGACTCTGGCGGATGGGCTGGCTCCGTGGGGTTTCGGGGTCGCTGCTGTGATTGCTTTCCATCGCTATGACCTGCTCTATCGTGCGATAGCGGGTCAACCGGCTTCAGATGCAATACGGATCCTGTGTGGCGGAACCGATGGGCGAACAGTTCTGTTGGGGGTACTTGTTCTTGCCGGAGCGGGCGTTTTTGCAGTGGCGCTGCCGTGGGTCTTTGTCGCCTTCTTCGTGACTAGTGTTGTTATCGCATCTGTCCAATGGCTGCGTCAGGTGATGCGTCCGCTCACCTGACCGCGACCCGTGCCGTGCGGTCGCAGCGCTAGGTAGGGTTTTGGTGTGCGAACACGGTAAATCTATGTCACCCATAAGCGGGAACCAACTTGGTCTTCGAGATGATGGCCGGGATTTTTGCGCTTACTCATGCTCATCTCAGATGGCTTACTTGAGTCGTTGGCTCCGGACGATTGCTACGGCATGCCCCAGAGTTGCGAGGAGTGACAGGGGTATAAGGAGAGCAAGCAGCCAACGAGTCGCAACGAGGTCTCCGAACACCAGATCTAGTACACCGGCTGCAAGGATCAGCAACGTCATCTCCACTGAGTGATAGATGCGATGGAACGGAAAGAAACGAACTGCCTTGCGTAGTGACGCCGCCATGCCGCCTTGAGGAGCCGATACCGAGTCGCTGTCCACGAGTTTGGGTAGGCCGGCCGAGTATCTGGTCGCCTCCAACATGTCATTCAACGCCTTGTTCCAGAGGATAATGATCGCGAGGACAGCGCCGGCGTAGGACCATCCGCTCCCTAAGTCGAATTCCCCAGCAGCGCGGATACCGAGCGCGAGTGGGATCAAAGCTTCGGTGGTGTAATGCCCGATCTTGTCGAGAAATACCCCGGTAGGTCCGGTAGTGCCTCGAACTCGGGCAACCTCTCCGTCACTAGCATCGACCAGCATCTGGCCTTGAGCCATTAATGCAGCCAGGAAAGCACCCGGTAGTCCCGGGATCAGCAGCGCGAAGGCCGAGCCCCAGCCCACCAGCATCATCAAAACCGTGACGCCGTTCGCACTGATTCCGGTAGGTAGCAGTAACCAGGTCAGATATGGGGACCAATGCCTTAAGTAGAGTGATGCGGACCAGTGCTCGGCGGTACGTCGACCGGTGATGCTTTCCGGTTGTCCGATCCTACGAATATCAGCCACCGAAATGCGTTCAGACACCTGCCTGCAACCCCTCATCTCTGGGAACCGTCATATTCNGTAGCGGACTNCGGAAATCGGGTTCCACACCATNTCCNCCCGATCATTGCAGACCAGGTNCNTATGTCTGCAGGCGCCCGCCGGACCTAGGGANGNTGTGAAAGACCNCTACCAGGTAGACNGACTGATCCAAATGGGTGAATGGGGNCCNATAGTGCGGTGAGAAACACTTTTCTTGGTCGCTGGGTCTGCAATATGAGAGGCATCAGGCTGGATTGGCGGGCATGCTGGCGGTGTGGACCCACGAGATTTACCCAGAAAGATGAAAGATGCGGTCAGTGGCAGAGCGGACGATATCCTGCGCAGCCCAGCCACCGCCAAACGTGTATCGGATGCTGAGGACTGGTGGATTGGTAAGCGGTACTCGGCTCGACTAGAAGACGGGACGCTGCGGGGTGTCCAGATCGTCGTGCATCGGGGCTTTGTGGCCAACGGCGAGGCCAGAGTGCACCTTCGAGTAGTGGAGGCGCCCCAACTCCCGAAGGAAGTAGATGACCAATCCTCGAACTACCTGCGGATCCTCAATACCAATCTCCGTCGTCAGGTCATGCTTCCGTTTCCGGGGGTGCCGGTGCGAGCACAGATCGGTGATGCGGCAGGCGAGGCAGTTACCGATCGCCACGGGTATGCCTCGATGAAGTTTGAGGTCGCGGGGTTGGAAGCAGGCTGGCACGAGGTAACCGTCCAAACCCTTCCTGAAGAAGAGGATCTTACTGAGTTCAGTGATAGCGGTCGCCTATTACAACCCGCTCTGAATGCCCCGTTCCTGGTCGTCAGCGATATCGATGACACGGTACTTCGTACGGGAATCACGGAAGGCTTTGCTGCCGTGCGTCGATCTTTGCTGGGCAATGCGCATTCGCGTAAGGCGGTCAGCGGAATGGCTTCACTCTATCGAGGTCTAGAGCGCGGTATAGCTGCGGAAGACGGAAAGTTACCGGTGCGATCGCCGTTCTTCTACCTGTCGACCGGTCCATGGTTCGCCTACGAGCCATTGGTCCAGTTCCTCCAGCTCCGGGGTTATCCGCGGGGGCCGCTTCTACTGACCGATTGGGGCCCGACTGATAAGTACCTCCGACGTTCTGGGGTGGAACACAAGAAGAAGGCCTTGCGTCGCCTTCAAGATGCTTACCCGGAACTTCCAAAAGTCCTTATCGGTGATGCTGGGCAGAACGATCCGGATATCTATGTCGATTTCGCTCGTGAGAATCCGGGGGTCGTCAAGTGGATTCTCATCGTCAAGCCCGGTAGTGGGGCTGACGAGCAGATGGCCGCATTGCGCCATCGAGTTCCGGCGCTTCGGGAGGAAGGTATCCCCATCATTGTCGTGGATGATGCTCTAGCAGCCGCTCAAGATGCGGTTGATCTCGGGCTCTGTGACGAGGTCACGATTGAAGAAGTGGAAACTGAGCTTGGAGCTGTTTTCTGAGTTCTGTCATTCGTCAGTGCGAACCAACCAATCCGCAGACTTCCAAGGTTCGTGCCGTCGGAAGTAGTCATCCTCTTGTTTTCGCCATTGTGGCCACCAATCGTCGAGATTAGGCCCGGAGCGCATTGTTAAACGTTGGGCGCGAGTATTTTGTGCGGCGTAGAGCCAGATACGGCATGTTGCGACAGTAGCTAGCGCGGGCAGCAGCGCACCCACCCCTTCTACGATGAGGCAATCAGACTCTGGCAATTGTTGCCAAGCGTCAAAGCTGTGGGTCTCCCAGTTGTAACTGGGGTAGTTGACCGGCAGACCATGACGCACCGGCAGACCAATCCAACTTTCCACATGTGATTCGAAATTGGGACTACTAAGCCCGTCCCACCCCTCGTAGAGATAATCCAGATTGACCACCTGAACCGTTGCCGAGAGCAGCTTCAACTCATCCTTGAGGAGGTGGGCAAACGTGGACTTACCCGATCCCGAAGGTCCGTCTATCACGGCAAGTCGAGTTCGTGGGGATGTCGTTGACTCTGTGAACAGCTTGGTAGCGACATCAGTCACGATGCGCTCGATTGGGGCTCGCGTAGCGTCATCAGACATAGAAAAAGTTTCGCAGGGTGAGTGCTCGGACGCATTCAGCTGGTGACTTCTCCGGGTGAAGCAGGCCAGTCTGCTCTAAAGTTCCAGCATGAGTCCTGAGAAGTCTGGGGAATCCGTGGCCGCCGAAGAGGAGCCCAGCAGTAAAGTCGCGCATCCCTGGTGGGCGCTAGTTGCTCTGCTCATTGGCGTGAGCATGATTATTATTGACGGCAGTCTGGTCAACGTCCTGCTGCCCGACATGGTGGATGACCTGGGTCTCAACGCAACTGAGACGCAATGGGTGAACAGTATCTACAGTCTTCTTTTTGCGGCCCTACTCATAACCATTGGTCTGCTGGCAGACCGATTTGGTCGAAGGCTGCTCTTTCTCATGGGTGTGGTTATCTTTGTCGTCGGCTCCCTGGCAAGCGGCACGGCTCAAGACCCCTCTTTCCTGATTGCTGCGCGTGCAGTGCAAGCAGTAGGTGGCGCAATGATGCTGCCCTCGTCCATAGCCGTTATCAACGTTCTTTTCACGGGTCGAGATCGTGCCGTTGCGTTTGGCTTGTGGGGTGCCATCTTTGCTGGTGCAGCGGCTCTGGGGCCATTGCTGGGCGGCTTTTTGGCGGAATACTTCAGCTGGCGGTGGGCATTCTGGGTGAATATCCCAGTAGGTGCTATCTCGGCAATGATGGTCCTGCGATTCGTGCCGGAAAATAAGGGCCCAAAAATCGCCGGTTTAGACCCAGTAGGGGTAGTTCTATCTGCCAGTGGTCTAGGCCTGATTGTCTACGGCCTCATTGAGGGGCAGCAGTTTGGTTGGTGGACCGCGATTGCCGAATTTGATCTTGGACCGATTGCAATCCCGGTTGGCGGTCTGTCCGTAGTTCCGATAGCCCTGGTGACCGGCTGTGTGCTGCTACTGCTTCTGGTCACATGGGAACGTCACCAAGCTGCCCTCGGGAAGGCCAGTCTGCTCGACTTGTCGCTATTCCGGATTCGGAGGTTCGGCTTCGGCAACGTTGTGGCCCTGGTCGTAAGCCTAGGTGAGTTTGGGGTGCTGTTCGTGCTGCCATTGTGGGTACAGGCGGTGCACGGTCTTAACCCACTGGAGACCGGAGGCATCTTGGCCTTCTTGGCAGCCGGTGCGGTCGTCTCGGGTGGTCTGGCGCGTAAGGTTTCGGGACTACTGGGTCCTACTCGTGTCGTGCGATTAGGAATGATCCTGGAAGTCATCGGCATTCTAGGGATCGGCTTCACCTTAGGGGTAGATCGAAATCCTTGGTGGCTTGTGATCCCGCTGGTCATATATGGCCTAGGGGTAGGCTTTGCGTCGGCCCAGTTAACCAATGTCGTGTTAGCGGACGTCCCGCCTCTGAAGTCCGGACAAGCGTCCGCGGTTACCTCGACCTTTCGGCAGGTTGGCTCAGCCTTGGGCACCGCCATCATTGGGGCCATTCTCTTTACCGGTCTGGGCACGATTTTGAATAACACTCTGGCCGACGAAGCGGGTATCTCCGACGAAGATCGGGAAAAAATCGTCAACGAAGTGCAAAGCACCGCCGGGCAAGCGATTCGCGGCCTCGAGGAGATTCCGGGTCTCAACGTCGTGGTCAAGGACGCCAAGGAGTCCTACACCGACGCCGCGCGCGACACCGCGTGGGTTGCGGCAGGCTTGGTATTCCTAGGCCTGCTTGTCTCCTTTGGACTCCCGCGGGACAGGAAAGAAGATTACGAAGAGCCACCGACCACTAAGACGACAGGCGCTTAAGTTAGTCGGCTAAGGCCGTCGACACGACGGCACGTGCCTCCTCCTGGATCCTGGTGAGGTGATCCTCGCCTTGGAAAGACTCCGCGTAAATCTTGTAGACGTCCTCAGTCCCCGACGGTCGGGCCGCGAACCAGCCGTTTTCTGCGGTTACTTTCAGACCGCCAATCGCCGCATCGTTTCCGGGTGCGTTAGTGAGTATCGCGGTAATCGGTTCGCCTGCCAACTGTGAGGCAGTGACCTGGCTGGGCGAGAGCTCTTTCAGTTTCGCCTTTTCTTCTCGGGTAGCGGGTGCGTCGACCCTGGCGTAAATGGGACTACCAAATTTGTTGGTGAATTCCTGGTAAATCTGCGAAGGGCTGCTGCCCGTCTTAGCCAAGATTTCCGAAGCAAGCAGGGCAAGAATGATCCCGTCTTTGTCGGTAGTCCACACCCCACCATCACGACGTAGGAAGGAAGCGCCCGCAGACTCCTCCCCCCCGAATCCGATGGAACCATCCAGGAGTCCCGGCACGAACCACTTGAATCCCACGGGTACTTCGATGAGCTCCCGACCCAATGAGTTGACAACGCGATCAATCATGGAGGAACTCACGACTGTTTTCCCGACACCTGCTGCCTGGGGCCAACCGTCTCGATTCCGGTAAAGGTAGTCGATTGCTACTGAAAGGAAGTGGTTCGGGTTCATCAGTCCGGCATCTGGAGTGACGATTCCATGACGATCAGAATCTGCGTCGTTGCCGGTGGCGATGTCGTACTGCTGCGCTTGCTCAATGAGCGATGCCATGGCGTTCGGGCTGGAACAGTCCATTCGGATCTTCCCGTCCCAATCCAGGGTCATGAAACGCCAGGTGGGATCCACCGCTGGATTCACCACAGTCAGATCCAAGTTGTGAGCCTCGCCGATGGCGCCCCAATATTCGACTGCGGCTCCGCCTAGTGGATCTGCGCCAATACGGATTCCAGCAGTTCGGATGGCTTCGAGATCAACGACGTTCGGTAGGTCGGAAATGTAGGTATCCATGTAGTCATAAAGATGGACGTAATCGGAGTCAGTCGCCGTCGCGATAGAGGTTCGTTGGACCCCCGCGAGACTGTTTTCCAAGTAGGCATTCGCCGTATCTTGAATCCAGCTGGTGATCTCGGTACCCGCGGGACCTCCGTCGGGCGGGTTGTATTTGAATCCTCCGTCCATGGGCGGATTATGCGAGGGAGTCACCACAACACCGTCCGCGCGAGCGGCATCGGATGCAGATCTACCCGCATTGTGGCGCAAGATCGCGTGGGAAATCGCCGGAGTAGGGGTGAACGAACTCAGCGAATCGATTAAAGTCTCGACACCGTTAGCTGCAAACACCTCTACAGCTGTGGTCCACGCTGGATCGCTGAGCCCGTGAGTGTCTTTGCCGATAAATAAGGGTCCGGTGATTCCCTGCTGACGTCGGTAGTCGCAGATGGCCTGTGAGGTGGCGGCAATATGATCGTCGTTGAAGGCGCGATTCAATGCAGATCCGCGATGCCCTGACGTTCCAAAGGACACCCGTTGAGTGGGTTCCGAGACATCGGGGTGTAGCGAGTAATACGCAGTAATCAAACCGGCAATGTCCGTAAGATCCGCCGGTAGCGCCTGGGTTCCCGCTCGCGGGTGCTGACTCATATCGTTACTCCTCGTTTTGAAGTACATGCTCTCCAGAGCTGCCGTGGTGTTGCGACCCGAGCAGCAGATGAGTTGTGACGACTGATGTTCACACACCGAAGCCCTATCCGACGGTAGAGTTCAACCCAGGATGGCGAATACTTACGAAGGATTACAACTGCCTCGGTCGGACTCAGACTTCTTTGACGACGGGTCGGGAACTTTGCCACGTGGTTTTCTTCGCCTGGGTTTGTGGGCTGCCCCCACGGTCACTTTTGCCTTGTGCCTTCTGTCCATGCTGGCTTGGGGTGTAGGGGAAAGCCCATCATTCGGCATGGTGCCATCTGTGATCGTAGCTGTGGTCAGCGTGTTTTCCTTGCTCTGCGCGATGGCAGTTGTGCGCTCTGGGTGGGTCTGGCTCCTTTCAGTGGCACTGGGGATGGCCGTAGCGTTGCCAACTATTGCCGGGCTAGTTCATGAATACAACAGGACGGATTGGGTGCCGGCTGCTATCGGGCTCGCTGTTGCCGCCACGGTTTGCGCGGCTTTCGCTCTAGAGGCGCGAAAGATTCGGTCGGCAGTGTTTGTGTCGCTGGCCATTGTGATTTGGCTATCGCTAGGTTTCGGGGTCGCGGCCCGCCTCGGCGTGGATGTGAGTGGGCTCTACGGACGGAACTTTCGGGATTGGTTCGGGCTAGAGCAGTTGGCGGGTATTGCAAATCACCCGAATATCTTGGCTCCGTTGGCGGGTGCGGCTTTGCTGCTGCAGTCACTGGCCTTGCCGGATCTCCGTCGTCGTCCCGGGGTACTTTTTCTGGCCGTTGTCTTCGGCCCGGTTGCCTCCGCGGCCGCGCTCATCTGGACCCAAAGTAGGGGGGGCATCATTGCCACGATCGCCGCCGTGGTCCTGGTCCTGTTGGCCGGGGCGCTTCGGTATCGAGTCGGGGTCGTTGCTGGTGGGATGTCGCTGCTTTTTGTCCTTGGTGGGCTGCTGCCCATAATTGGACGGATGGAGCCGGCACAGTTTGAAGCGGGAGAAGAACCGTTTCTTGGACAGTTCTTGAGTGGCCGCTGGTTCGCCTGGTACGTCGCAGACCAGGAGTTCTCCTCAAATGAACTAATAGGTGCTGGTCCTTATGCCTACAGTGCACGGTTCTGGAGCGAATGGCCCGCAGATAGTTATTGGAAGCCGGTGCACGCTCACAATCAAGTGTGGGAATCGCTGGTGCTTCTTGGAATTATCGGGCTAATTGTTCTTGCGGTTGCGATGGTGCTTGTCGCCGTGACTGCGGCCCGGGTCAGGTTTGCGGACCGGGGTTGGTTAGTTGGGGTTTTATCGGTGGTGTTGGTTGGTTCGGTAGCTGATCTAAGTTTAGGGGCCAGCAGCGCTTCGGCGACCTTACTGCTGCCGCTCCTGTTGGCAGCAGTCACAGGCTCGGCTTGGCGGATACATCTAGCGCGCAAGGCTCATGTTCGCCGCAGATGACTTAGGACACACAGGCCAGCCGTGCGTAGGTCACCTTATGGAGGTGCGTTATCGTTTCGGTGTTTCCCAATAAAGGATAAGAATGCGACTCTCATCACCATGGATCGTAGTAGCCTCTGCGATCACGTTCGCCCTGGTGGTTTCCGCATGTGGTTCCGACCAGCCGGAAGCAGAACCAGCGGCGGCTTCAGAGGCAGAGTCATCTGCTGCAAATCTACCG
>PAAU01000074.1 GCA_002699445.1 Micrococcales bacterium
CAACGGTGGCACCATCACCGGCAACACCGCCAGTGCGTTTGGTGGTGGTATCTACAACAACCCCGACGGGACAATGAACCTCAACGGTGGCAGCATCAGCCGCAACACCGCTACAGACAGTGGTGGCGGCATCTACACCAACGGTGGGACGGTGAACCTCAACGGTGGCACCATCACCGGCAACGAAGCCACAAACTTTGGTGGCGGCATTTACAACAATAAAGGGGCACGAGCGCATGTATTCCACGGGTCCCAGGAATTTGTAGGGACCATGACCAATGTCACGATCGATGGGGTCGTATGGGGCAATACAGGATTTCAATCCCAAGTAGACGACATCTGGTTCAATCAGTAGGTGTTTCACCACCGGTGGCGGGGTTCATCTTCGGATGGGCCCCGCCACAGTCATATGTGTCGGCTGATCGGATTAGATGCCGAGCTAACGACAGGTTTAGCTAGTTTTCTGACGCGCGGCCAGCGCGACCGTGGTGACCCGTAGCGGGCTCCACTACCCAGGACGTAAATCCTATTGACTCTGGCGGCTGCGCCGCACCTGCACCACTATCGCCAGGATGATCAGAACAACGACCGCGATGAGGATGACGATCCAGACCACCGACAGTCCCGACTCTTCACTGTCTCGATTGTCGTCAGTACCGGTCGCCTCGGCGCCACTACCGGGATAGCCGTTGAGGGCAGTGATAAATCCATCAGATTCAGCTGAGACTGTCGCGGCTTGCGACAATGCTGCAGCTCCCGATGCGGGCTGCGATACCACCTGACACGAGACCGAAGTAGCGGGTGGCGATTGCCCCGTCGATACGAGATCAGAAGTCCCGTAGTCAATCACCACGGCAACGTTGACCGATCCGTCAGGTGCAGGGTCTGCGTCCGGACACAGTTCATCGAATTGTGCTGGCTGGCTGGGTGCATCTGCCTCAGTGAGCGTTACTTCGCTGCGTAGGTATTTGGCGGCGATGACTGACTCGTTATCAAGTTCGATATCGGCTGCACCGGTTTGCGAATCCACCCACTGACCGTCACTAACTTCCCACAACGACCAGTAGGTGAATTCCTCAGCATTGGCGGTCGAACCAAGCGGGCTGAGTAAACACAACAATGCGATAACTGCAGCGGCGAGCACCTGGCGAGAGACTCGGATAAGCATGCGTCTCATTCACCTTTCATTAAGGCGAGGACATCCTGCCGGGAGTGGCTACCGCAGTCCTCGACGGCTGTACACAAAAGCCCGAGAAAGACGGTCCGGCTCGCCCGAAGGCTCACGGTTGCGGGTCAGCGCCGGATTCCCACCGGCTTCTCCTATCGCGGAACGGTGCCAGCCTACCGTTGATCGTCAGGCGATTCGCGCTTAGACAGGCGCGCGAGCACCGGTTCAACAAGCTTGGGGCAGGTACCGTCTCGATCAAGCCCCGCGGAAGCGGTTGATCGCGTCGGCGTACTGGTCCCGCTTATCTTGGTCTCGGACTCCGAGTCCTTCCTCCGGAGCCAGCGCGAGCACTCCGACCTTGCCCTGATGCAGGTTGTGGTGCACCTGACGTGCAGCTTCACCACTTTCTTCCAGCGGGAACACCTGCGAAACGGTGGGGTGAATCATCCCCTTATCTACCAGGCGATTGGCTTCGAAAGCCTCCCGGTAGTTGGCAAAGTGTGAGCCGATGATTCGCTTCAGATTCATCCACAGGTAGCGATTGTCATACTCATGCATGTATCCGGACGTCGATGCGCAGGTGACGATAGTCCCGCCCTTGCGAGCAGCAAATACGGATGCGCCGAATGTTTCACGGCCGGGATGTTCAAAGACGATGTCGGGGTCCTCGCCGCCGGTTAGTTCCCGGATTCGCTTACCAAAACGCAGCCACTCCTTGGGATCTTGAGTGTTTTCGTCTTTCCAGAACTTGTAACCCTCTGCACGACGATCGATGATCAACTCAGCGCCCATCTTGCGGCAAATCTCGGCCTTCTCGTCAGAAGAAACCACGCAGATGGGAACCGCGCCGCCGTTCAAGGCGTACTGAGTCGCGTAGGAACCGAGGCCACCTGAAGCGCCCCAAATGAGCACCGTGTCACCCTGCTTCATGCCTGCGCCGTTGCGCGAAACGAGTTGGCGATAGGCGGTGGAGTTGACCAAACCAGGAGAAGCGGCCTCTTCCCAAGTCAGATGCTTGGGCTTGGGTAGCAACTGATTGCTCTTCACGAGGGCGACATCAGCGAGACCACCAAAGTTCGTCTCGAATCCCCAAATTCGCTGCTCTGGATCCAACATGGTGTCGTTGTGACCAGCGCTGTCCTCCAGCTCAACACTGAGGCAGTGTGCGACCACTTCATCGCCTGGATTCCAGAGATGGACGCCTGGGCCGGTCCGCAACACGACACCAGCCAAGTCGGAGCCGAGTACGTGATAGGGCAAGTCGTGGCGGGCCGCTAGCGGACTGAGCTTGCCATAACGGCGCAGGAAGGAAAATGTGGACACCGGCTCGTACAGACTGGACCAAACAGTGTTGTAGTTGATCGCACTGGCCATCACCGCGACTAGCGCTTCGCCGGGGCCTAACTCGGGAACCGGAACCTCATCCAGGTGAAGTGACTTGCGGGGGTCCTTTTCATTGGAGTCCATCCCAGCGAACATTTCCTCTTCATCTTTGTGAAGAGTGATCGCCCGGTAGGCCTCGGGGATTTCCATGGCTGCGAACTCCTCGGAAGAGGTATCTCCAGCCATGATTGCGTCGCGAATATCCTGCATGTAAGCCTCCTGGATCAGGTGGTGGCGGTTGCTCACATACCGTAGATCAAGCCGGGAAACGCGCGATTACCGGGGTTGGATGGTGCGGGACGGATCACACCCGGGTTATCCGGATTTTCTCAATGCTGTCGATCGCGTGCGAGTACGCCATGGATCCCGGGTTGGCTAAGATCTTGATTTCTCAGGTCACGAGCCAAGGCTGTCGCCGCGACCCGCCGCCCAACGTGAAACTGTTCATCTGGATCGGAGAAATCGAGAATGCTGCCTTCATCTGAAGAGATCACAGCAATCGGCATTTTCTCTGCCACAGCGGGCAATGCGTAACCAATCTGGGAACGGATTTGATGGTTGTATGACAGCGCCGCGACCTGCCACCAGCGCATATCAAGAACTTCATGCTCAGGGACCGCGCTCGTGCCGGTGTCCAGTAAGACTATGGAGGCGGCTCCGACCCGAGCAGCCTGTCTCACGGGGGCGGCAGCGCTAAGTCCACCGTCTACCAGATACTCGCCGCCCACCTGTACGGGTGGCAGCAAGATGGGCATGGTGCAAGCCGCTGCTACGGCTGGCACTAGCGGGCCGTTGGCAATCGGATGAGGAGAACCGTCGGCCAAGTTGCTCGCGACTACTGTCACATCAGGGGGGATGGGGGTTTTCTCATCGGCTTGGAGTAGATCGGCGATGAGTGTGTGGAATTGACGGACATGCTTATTCCCACGCGGACCCAGTCCTCGGACCGCGGCGGTACCTGGAGACGAAAAGATCGACAGTTCACCTAGGTTGTGCCATCCTTCACGCAACCGGGTGTGTCCCGGCTGTGAATCAGCGAGAGCTGCTGCATTGATGGCGCCGAATGATGAACCAATCAGTAGGTCTGGCCGATAGTCCTGTTCCAGAAGTACTTCCGCCATACCGACCTGTGCGGCGGCTCTTCCGCCACCGCTGGTGAATACCCAGGCAACTGGGCGCGGCAGAACGTCAAGAATGCGGGGCATCATGTGGTCACCGGCCGGAGAAGATCAGGGCTGATTGCGTCACTCTCTCGACTACCGGGACGCACATACAGTCCGGGGGTGAGTTTCCGGCGCTCGTTACGAACGAGATCCAGCAGGAATTCCCTCGTCATGGAATAGGTCTCACTGGCCGCCGACATTGTGGCTCCGAAGTCAAGAGTGCCGCCGAGGTTATCCGGTGTGGGAAGGAGGATCACGGGTACTTCACTCGCGGCCTGGGTGAGTTGATTTCGCCGTTGGACGGCCGAGAGCGAGGCCGCTAATCGGGCGATGACCTTCCGCGAGGAGGTGCCCAGTTCACCGAGACTGCGCGCACCGGTGTCGAGCACCACGATACTTCCGGCACCACGTTCTACAGCAGGAATAGCGGGGAGGTTTGCGCTGGCCAGCCCGTCTACTAGAAGTCGACCGTCAACCTCGACTGGGGGCAAGAGTCCAGGTATCGCGGAAGAAGCGAGGAGAGCTGGGATCAGCGGACCGCTGTCCATGACATGGGGTAGCCCGGTGGCCAGGTCAGTAGCGACGGTGGCGAATGGAACTGCGAGTTCGTGAAACTCGTGTGCTCCGACCACCGATTCCAGGGTCTCCTTAATAGCGGTGTTTTCCATCAGTGCGCTCTCGCGGGCGTTGGTGAGGCTGGCCAACCAGTTGTCCCCAATCACGAACTTTGTGTCCAACTGTGCCCAGATATACGCCAATCGATTCATGCCGGATCCTGGATCCTCAGCCACGACGACGCCTGAGAGTGCACCGGCCGAGGTGCCGATCATGGAATCAGGCCGTAAATCTGTTTCGGAGAGTGCCTGTAAGAGCCCCCACTGAACTGCGCCACGGGATCCACCTCCGGCCAGGACGAAATGGACCGGTTCCGGAAGCAGTTTAGTAATCGGAAGAGCGGCGCCAAGCGAGAGAGCAGCCGCACTGCGGGCAGGCGGTACATAGATGCGAGGTGCCTGCATAGCTCTACGGTAGCGAGGAGAGTCGCCATATCGCCGGCCTTAACGATGATCGCTTGGAGAACTGCTGAGCTATCCGCATGGGCGAGGTGCGGCGGCAAGGCTGCTGCCTTAACTTCACACACTTCGGGTTCCTGGATCGTCAAAAATTAAGAGTCCAGTCCTGGAACGGCAGGTTCAGCAGCACGATGCCAAGACCCATTAGTACTACCGCGACAACAGCGATTTTTGCGGCTTGCTTGATGATGCCCACCAGAAGAAGTCCCACAATCGCGGCGGCGACAACCCACTCCCAGGGTTCCAGCTGGGAAGCAAACTCGGACGCCGAAATGATCAGACTGTCGATGTTCACACCACGTAGTGTCTCGCGACAATCGAGCCTGTTGGTGCGAGACACGCGGCAGCAGCGGTGACATCGGGCAAGGTCCTTCGACTCAAGAACTCGTCCCCTTGATCGCGGCTACACGGTGGTACAGCGGCGAGTCCTCATTAGTGCAGGTCGCCGGTCGATTCGACTAATTCCACGAGAACGCCGCCGCAGTCTTTGGGGTGCACGAAGTTCACTCTTGACCCGCCGGTGCCGATCTTTGGGGAGTCGTAGAGAACTCGAACGCCTGCGGAACGGAGTTGATCACCAGCCGCCTCGATATCGTCGACTCCGAACGCCACTTGCTGGATACCCGGCCCATTCCTGTCCAAGAACTTGCCGATGGGGGAGTCATCACTCAGCGGTGCCAGTAGTTGCAGGTAACTATCGCCGATTTGCAGCATTGCTTCCCGAACGCCTTGTTCCTCATTGGTTTCCTCGTGAACTGATTCCAGACCAAATGCGCTTCGGTAGAACTCAATTGCGTCGTCGAGATTTGGAACAGCGATACCCACATGATCGATACGGGTCGCAATGGCAGATACAGCGTCGTTCATGTCGCCATTGTGGCTGATCTTCTTTTTGGTTTAAGCGTCGCCTCGCTCTTTACCCATCTACATGTCGGTTTTGGGGGGTACGGGACCGTCGGGATACCCTGGAGTGACTCTGTTGGGTGTGATCCGCGGTGGAACTGCAGCGGCGCAGGGGTCCGTTATCGGATTCCCACCTGACCTGGATGCCTGGAGGCTCTAATGACTAAGTCCGTGATTGTGGCAGGTGCACGTACCCCGATGGGTCGGTTGACCGGTTCGCTAAAGGGTTTCTCGGCGGCTGATCTGGGCGGTGTTGCCATTAAGGGCGCACTGGAGCGCTCGGGCGTGAGTGCGGGTGAAGTCGACTACGTGATCATGGGCCAGGTCATCCAAGCTGGCGCTGGACAAAACCCGGCCCGGCAAGCATCGGTTTCGGCAGGTATCGGCATGGACGTTCCGGCTCTCACTATCAACAAGGTGTGTCTATCGGGTATCAACGCGATCGCCTTGGCCGATCAGCTGATTCGAGCCGGCGAGTACGACGTTGTGGTTGCAGGTGGGATGGAGTCCATGACCCAAGGCCCGCACCTTCTTCCGAACAGCCGCGCCGGCTTCAAGTACGGTGACACCACGCTTCAGGACTCAACGTCGCTAGATGCGTTGACGTGTGCCTTTGATCAGGCGGCAATGGGTGTGTCCACTGAGGGATACAACAGTCGCTACAACCTGACTCGGGAAGAGCAGGATGCGTTTGCTGCCCAGTCGCATCAGCGAGCGGCTGCAGCCCAGAAAAACGGGCTTTTTGACGACGAGATCGTTGCGGTTGAGATCCCGCAGCGAAAAGGCGACCCGGTTATCTTTGACACCGATGAGGGTGTTCGCGCCGACACCACTACCGAAACTCTCGGTCGGCTGCGTCCGGCTTTCGCCAAAGAGGGAACTATTACCGCAGGATCCGCCTCCCAAATCAGTGATGGAGCTGCTGCTTTGGTTGTTATGAGTGAGGACAAGGCGAAGGAATTGGGCCTGTCGTGGATAGCAGAGATCGGCGCCCACGGAGTTGTGGCCGGTCCCGACGCCTCGCTGCAGGAGCAGCCAGCCAATGCCGTGGTTCAGGCTTGCGAGAAGGAGGGAATCTCTCCCGACAGCTTGGATTTGGTGGAACTGAACGAGGCATTTGCCGCGGTGGGGATCGTATCGGCGAAGAAGCTCGGCTTTGAAGACGACAAAGTGAACGTTAACGGTGGGGCTATTGCGATGGGGCATCCAGTCGGCATGTCCGGCGCGCGCCTCGTGCTGCATCTGGCGCTGGAGCTTCAGCGCCGTGGCGGCGGGACCGGTGCGGCTGCGCTGTGTGGTGGTGGCGGTCAAGGCGACGCCTTGATCATTCGTGTACCGGCTGCCTAGTCCGAGTGACAGCCCCATCTGCCGCTGGCTCCTCGCGGATGACTGATCCCGAGGAGACCGTGGCGCGGGCATTGCAGGGTGATCGGCGCAGTCAAGCTCGCCTGATTTCCGCAGTAGAAGAGCGGTCTGAAGCCGCCGAGATTATCGGCCGTCAACTCGCTCCACTAGCTGGCTCCGCTCACATCGTCGGTATCACCGGAGCACCTGGCGTAGGCAAATCAACGACTACGTCGGCCCTGGTGGGGCATTGGCGAGAACGGGGTTTGCGGGTTGCAGTTGTCGCGATTGACCCGTCGTCTCCATTTACTGGTGGGGCGCTGTTGGGCGATCGCGTACGGATGACGGAGCACAGCACGGATCGAAACGTATTCATTCGATCTATGGCAGCCCGGGGTCAGCTGGGCGGGCTGTCTGCAGCCACGCCGGGTGCCATCCGGGTACTGGATGCTTGCGGCTTTGACATCGTCGTAGTCGAAACGGTCGGAGTCGGCCAGAACGAAGTAGACGTTGTTCGCTTTGCCGATACGGTGCTCATATTGATGGCTCCCGGAATGGGAGATCGAATTCAAGCAAACAAAGCTGGCCTGCTCGAAATTGGTGACGTGATCGCGGTGAATAAATCTGATCGTCCAGGAGCTGCCGCTGCCCAGCGAGAACTTCGAGCCATGATTAGCGCCAAGCCACTGGCTGCGGGGGACTGGCGTCCACCGGTGCTCGGAATCTCGGCAGCAGACGGCAGCGGTCTACCAGAGCTAGTAGAAACCTTGGCGGAGCATCAGGAAGTAACGGCCGCATCGGGTCACTTGGCGGCTCGTCGAGCGGCTCGAGCCTCCGCGGAAGTCGCATCCCTAGCCGAAGAGGCCTTTATGGGGCGGATTTCCGCGAACGGAGAGAGACTTAAGACGCTGGCGACGCAGGTCACCGGCGGCCAACTGGACCCTTACGCCGCGGCACACACTTTGCTAGCTGAAATCGGCCTAGAGCGGGAGAACCGATGACCGAACCAACCCCACCACCCGAGGAACAGCCTGAGGGGTCGATGGATGCCGCGGCAAATGTCGAGCCGGACCTACCGGACGACGACAACGCTACGCAGATCCTTGATAGCGGCGCCCAGCACCCCACTGAGGTTATTCAACCGCAGAATCTGCCCCCGGCTCACGCCACGACAGCCCCGACTACGGTGCAGGCGGTAGCACCAACCTCGATTGCAGCGGCATCTCCCGGACCTGGTTCCTCTATTCCGACGGTGACTCCTGGATCTGCCTTCACCGAGGTCCGAGCCCGCTGGCTGATTCTTTTCGCATTGGCTGGATTGCTCATCGTGGCCGGTCTTGGACTAGTTCTGGAGGTACTGACTCCCGAAAATGCACTACCAGATGAATTATTCCTGGCACTCTTTTACCTGCCGCTCGTAGCCTGGGCGTTCTTTCTGCAATGGCGGAACAAGGTCCGACTCGTTCGGTTCTTCAAGTTGCCCCGAATCGGGCAATACTGGTGGGTCGTACTGGGGATGGTTCCCGTTCTCCTAGTTTTCTCGCTCGGTGCGAGCATTCTTACTGCGGCCGTTGCCCCCGACTATGTCGATGGTGCTCAGATCGATTCGGGTTCCAACGTCGTCGTGCTCCTGTTTACGATCGCAGTGATCCCGCCGGTGGTAGAAGAACTGATCTTCCGCGGGCTCCTGTTAGAACGCTGGGCTGTGAAATGGCGGTTGGGCACGGCACTCATCGTTCAGGCAATTTTATTTGGCATCCTGCACGTCGATCCCATTGGCGCCAGTGTCTTTGGGCTGGTGATGGGTTTGATGTATCTGAGATGTCGCTCGCTGTGGGTGCCTATCGTGATGCACGCCCTCAACAACGGTTTGGTTGTCTTGGTCATAGTTTTTGCTGGCGACGCGGCCCAAGAGCCCGCTGTGCCCAGCAACGCAGTCGAGGCGGGAGGCCAGCTACTGGCCGGTCTGTTTTTGATGGCTGTGGCCACACCATTCTTAGTGATTTTCATCAAGAGAAATTGGCCGGGTCCAGATTCCTTGACGCCCTATGAAGAGGCCGAGTTAGGCGCTCAGGCGCTGCCGCCTCGTCGGCTAGGGAAGGTTCGGGTCTCTGGAGTGGAGTACCGGGCTTCGGTGACAGACCAGGGTGTAGTGGTCAGCCGAGATCGGGCTGCCAAACAGCCGCTTTGGCGGATTCCGTTTGCGGATGTGTCCTACTTTGCGGTCACTCCGGACTGGCGACATCTCTTACTCATGGGCGGCGGCGGCCAACTCCAACTTGAATTCGTCAGTGGCGGTGAACGACTGCGCTACCGTACGCTACATGCTGTGGCTCAGCGGGTAACGGCCGTGACTGGCGAGCAAGCAGCATGGTGGCGCTGAGCAGAAATCAACCCTTCAGCCGTGACAACTCGTCTTTGTCTCATTTGCAACAATGGGTGAATGAGCGAATCTATGTCATTGCGTGGCGCGGTCGATCTAGGCGCCTTGTCGGCCCAGCGTGAGGCGGCCGCAAAGGCCGTCGACGCACCAGGCGGAGTTGTGGTCGAGGTAACTGAGGCAAGTTTTCAGGCAGATGTGATCGACCAGTCGATGACCGTTCCCGTGATTATTGATCTCTGGGCTGACTGGTGCGAACCTTGCAAAACTCTCTCGCCCATTTTGGAGAAGTTGGCCGGAGAATATGCGGGTAAGTGGGTGCTCGCGAAGATTGATGTCGAGGCGGAGCAACGAATCGGTGCGGCTTTTCAGGTCCAGTCGATCCCCTCAGTCTTTGCCGTGATTAAGGGCCAACCCCTGCCCTTATTCCAAGGGGCAGTGCCTGAGGAGCAGGCGCGTCAATATCTTGATGCGGTCCTCGCAGAAGCTGCGAAAGCTGGAGTGACCGGTACCGTGGCGGCTGATCCGATTGCTGAGGAAGTTACTGAGCCTGAGCGGGATCCCATAGATCCCGATCTAGAAGCTGCCTATCAGGCAATGGAGGCGTCAGATTGGGCCGCCGCAGCTCAGGCCTTCGGCAACATCTTGCAACGTGACCCGGCGGATGCAGTGGCCAAAGCCGGATTAGCCAGCGCTGAGCTTTACCAGCGGGTGGGTTCGGCGGACCCAGCGGCCGCGGTGACGGCAGCGACGGAGAATCCGACGGATGTCGTTGCGGTGATGTTAGCGGCGGATGTTGTGGCCGCGGGAGGGGACTTCCCTGCCGCGTTCGCGCGTCTAGTGGATGGAGTTCGCGTGACTGCCGGGGATGATCGAGCGAAATTGCGTGAGCGACTGCTGGACCTATTTGAGGTAGTCGGTCCAGAGGATCCCATGGTGACTCGTGCCCGTTCAGATTTGGCTAACGCGCTGTTCTAAGTTGCTGTCCCTTTTCCACCATGTCGTTGGTGGTTGTCACGGGTAAGGATCAACGGCCCGCTTTGCCGCCAGCGCCTGCGCCCACCAGTCGAGTTCCATCAATAAGGATGCAGCTGCTTTTTCTACCCCTTCAAGCTCGATCGGTGGACTGTCTGGTGGAAAATGTGTCGCCACGGAGGTTACCGAGATCGAATCCCGCATCGTTGCGACGGCCAAACCGGCGAGAACGGGTCGTAGTTGTTCTGCCGCCCGCACCCCTCCCGACAGGCCACCGTAAGACACGATGACCGCAGCCTTTCCATTCCATTCTGCGTAGCAGGAGTCGAGAGCCTGCTTCAGTGAAGCAGGGAAGCTGTGGTTGTACTCGGGCGTAACAAAAGCAAAGGCATCAGCGGCTGCGACGCGATCGGCGAAGGCTTGAACTCCAGCACTGTAATTTCCAGTGCGAGGGTGGTGCGGTGACTGCACGATGTCAAAATCGATCTCCACCAACTTGATGAGGTCGGTGTCGAAACGCGGATTCTGCCGCACGTGATTGAGAAACCATGCAGAGACATTTTCTCCCTGCCGTTGTTCGCGGGTACTTCCCTCGATGATGGCCAGACGAGTTGGATTCGACATATCGGTCCCTTTCGCTAATGGTGTGATGCACGTTGCAGGGCCAAAGGCCATGACCGGTGGGCCACGTGACGAGTATTGCAACGTTAGTGTGCCGGACTAGAGCCTCCCCGGCAGGTTAGCAATGGAAGTCTTCGCTTAAACTTTTCTCGCATACCGGAGAGGCCCTAATGAGCGCAGAAGAGTTCCTAGATCGCGTAATGCCGCATTTAGAAAAATTGCACCGAGACAAGTTCAATCACACTTCTTGGCGGTACGAGAGTCGACCCACCAGCGAGGGCGTCGGATTACGCCCAGCCACGGTCGATATTCCGGCAATGGCGACGTGCATCCTCGATGTGGAGCACTATCCCGAGAACGTGAAGTATGTGGAATCAACGGAGATCATTGATCGACAATCAGATACCGACGTCACCTACATCCAGCGAATGAGTCTGCCAGTACTCGGCAAAATGCAGGTGCAGATCAAGCTTACTGAAGTGGCGTCGCGGGACGGTTGGCGCATCATCGCTTGGGACCAAGATGATGGCGGTACCGAGGCGTTGAGTAAGAAACAAGGTGCTCGGACTGCCTACAACTTAGGCGCCTGGTTACTGCAAGAAGATGCGGTGGCTTATGCACTGTCGTCGGCGCCGGTCAAGAAGGATGTCGGCACACTCAAGTTCATGGCGATGACCAAGGGCGCTGACGCCATGGTGAGCGAAGCATTGAAGCAAAATATTGATGGGATGCTTCGTTGGGCTGACCGCAGCTAGCTCAACCATCCCATCGCAACCACACGGTTGAGAGTGGGGGCAGAATCATCTCAGCCGAAAACTCCTGACCATGTTGTTGGGTCGTCGTCGCTTCGACGCCTCCCATATTTCCCACGCCCGAACCGCCGTAGTCGGCAGCATCGGTATTCAGGATTTCGGTCCAACCGCCCGCACGCGGTAATCCCACGCGGTAGCTATCTCGCACTATCGGAGCCATATTGGCGATACACGCCATGATGGATCCGTCTGATCCGAACCGCAGCCACGAGAAGACGTTGTTGACAGCGTCGTTGGCGTCGATCCACTGGAAACCGCCAGGATCATCGTCGAGCTGCCACATAGCTGGGGTATCGGTGTAGGCCCGATTCATATCGGCGACGCATTGCTGCACGCCACGATGTTCGTCGTATTCCAATAACCACCAGTCCAGTGATTTTTGTTCACTCCATTCACCAGACTGAGCAATCTCTGCACCCATGAAGAGGAGTTGCTTGCCAGGGTGAGCCCACATAAAGCCGAGATAGGCACGTTCCCCAGCAAGTTGCTGCCACCGATCCCCCGGCATTTTTCCGGCCAGGGATCCTTTTCCGTACACCACCTCATCGTGGCTAATCGGCAAAATGAAGTGCTCGCTGTAGGCGTAGACCATGGAGAAGGTCATCTCCGAGTGGTGGTACTGCCGATAGATCGGTTCTCGCCCGACATAACCCAAAGAGTCGTGCATCCAGCCCATGTTCCACTTAAACCCGAAGCCGAGACCGCCAAGATAGGTCGGCTGAGTGACGCCTGGCCACGATGTTGACTCCTCGGCAATCGTCACGATGCCAGGAACTCGCTTGTATACCGTGGCGTTCATCTCTTGCAGGAACTCGACGGCCTCAAGATGCTCGCGCCCACCGTGTTCGTTGGGGAGCCATTCGCCCTCCTTGCGGGAATAATCCAAGTACAGCATGGAGGCGACCGCATCGACTCGCAGACCGTCAATGTGAAATTCTTCTAGCCAGTACACGGCATTGGCAACCAAGAAGTTCCGTACTTCGCGGCGACCGAAGTTGAAGATATAGGTGCCCCAGTCCAACTGCTCTCCGCGTCGCGGATCCGGATGTTCGTACAGCGGTGTTCCATCGAAGCGGCCTAACGCCCAATCGTCCTTGGGGAAGTGGCCCGGTACCCAGTCCATGATGACGCCGATGCCCGCGCGATGTAGACGATCGACTAAGTGCCGGAATTGGTCTGGGTTTCCAAATCGGCTAGTGGGCGCGAAGTACGAGGTGACTTGATAACCCCAGGACGGTTCATAGGGGTGTTCGGTGACCGGCAGCAGCTCAACGTGAGTGAACCCCTGATCCAAGATGTATTCAGTGAGTTCTTCCGCAAGTTGGTCGTAGTCCAAGCCCCGGCGCCAGGATCCTAAGTGAATCTCGTAAATACTCATGGGTGATGCAAGTGGATCCGCCGTGGCCCTGCGCGCGAGCCATTCCTCGTCACCCCATACGTAGTCAGAAGTGAAGACAATGGAGGCAGATTGCGGTGGAACCTCGGTAGCAAAAGCGACGGGGTCAGCTTTCTCCCGCCAGATGTAGTCCTCACCCAAGATGGAAAACTTGTAGCGGGCACCGTCTTCGACCCCTGGGATAAACAGCTCCCACACTCCAGAAGACCCCAACGAGCGCATGGGGTAGCCAGCGCCATCCCAAAAATTAAAATCGCCGACTACTCGAACGCCACGAGCTGATGGAGCCCAGACGGCGAATGAGGTTCCAGACACTGGACCGTGCTCACTGTCATAAACGTGCGCATGCGCGCCCAGTGCTTCCCACAGTTGCTCATGTCGTCCTTCCCCCAAAAGGTGAAGATCTACGTCACCAAGCGTCGGCAGGTAGCGGTAAGGGTCTTCGGCCGGACGCGGACCCTCGCCGTAATCAACTGACAGTCCGTAATCGGGCACGTCTGCTACCGGCAAGACGGCCCGCCACACGCCGCGGCTCTCGTGTTCCATCGGGTAAGTGGTGTCACCTGAGACGACAGTTACGGACTCCGCCATGGGGCGCAGTGCACGTACGGTGATGCCGGAGTCGTGGGAGTGAGGACCGAGGATCGCGTGTGGATCGTGACTCGCACCATCAACTAGCAAATCGATCATTTCGGTGCTCGCGGGAAACGGAGTGGGGGACGACATGCTTCATCCTGTCCCGCGACGCGGCTCGTTGCGCGTCGTGTGGCTAATCGAGTTCGGTGAGCCACTCACTCGCGCACCACTGCGATGTGAGCAACCTGGTCGTGTGGGGTGAGTTTTACGTAAAAGTCCGGGTGCCAGGTCCACTGACCGCCGCTGATGAGGTCGGTCACTTGAATCGTGTCCTGCCAATCCAGCCCCAGCGCCTTCATATTCAGTCGCACCGTGGTTTCCCGAGTCTCATGAGGGTTCAGGTTGACGATGACAATCACCGTATTGCCGAGGTCCTGTTTGGAGTAAACGATCACATCAGCGTCATCAGCATGGTGAAACCGGATATTTCGAAGCGCCTGCAGTGCTGGATTTTCACGACGAACAGCATTGAGCAGCCCGACATATCCGATCAAGGTATGACCATGACGTTGAGCGGCTACCCAGTCGCGTGGACGGTACTGAAACTTCTCCGAATCCAAATAGTCCTCGCTTCCCGGGCGAATCGCTTGATGCTCAAAGAGTTCAAATCCGGAATACATTCCCCAAGATGGTGACATCGTGGCCGCCAGCGTGGCACGGATGGCAAAGGCTGCCGGACCACCATGCTGGAGAAACTCCGGCAGAATATCGGGGGTATTCACAAAAAAGTTGGGCCGCATATAGGCCGCAGATTGATCACTGAGCTCTTCTAAGTACTCGGTGAGTTCCGGTTTGTCATTTCGCCAAGTGAAATACGAGTAGGACTGTTGAAACCCTACGGATGCTAAAGCGCGCATCATCGCGGGTTGTGTAAATGCCTCTGCGAGAAAGATGACATCAGGGTCTGTGGCGTTGATCTCGCCAATGAGCCGATCCCAGACCCACAGCGGCTTCGTGTGAGGGTTGTCTACTCGCAGAATACGAACGCCGTGCGATAGCCAGAGACGAACGACTCGAACGATCTCGGCATAGAGCCCTTCCGGATCCTCGTCGAAGTTGAGCGGATAGATGTCCTGATATTTCTTGGGTGGGTTTTCGGCATAGGCGATGGTGCCGTCAGCACGCGCTTGAAACCATTCGGGGTGGTCTGCAACCCATGGGTGGTCAGGAGCCGCTTGCAGTGCCAGATCTAAGGCGACGGATAGTCCATTTTTCGAGGCCGTAGCGACAAAGTCGTCAAAGTCAGCCATGGTGCCAAGATCGGGATGGATCGCATCGTGACCGCCCTCAGCAGATCCCACCGCCCAGGGTGAACCGGGATCACCGTTACCTGCCTCAGTTGTGTTGTTTCGGCCCTTGCGGTGGCTGTGGCCAATGGGATGGATCGGTGGCAAATACACCACATCAAAGCCCATACCGGCGATGTCTGGCAGCCGTTGCGATGCTTGGGCGAGGGTCCCAGACCGTGGCGGGTCAGCCGAAGCGCCCTCGCTGCGGGGAAACATTTCGTACCAGGAGCTAAAGAGTGCCCGTTGTCGCTCCGCCCGGACTGGCCAGCCCGCACTCTCAGCAATAAAGTCACGCAAGGGATTTTCGCTGAGGAGTTTACGAAAAGCCTTAGTCTCCACTGGGGCGAGTCGATCTCGGCCGGATCGATCGGTATCTCGCAGAATCTCGGCTACATCCTGAAACTCCTTGCGGAGTGTGGTGTCCTTAGTAACTTTCGCGATTCGCTCCAGAAGCAGAGCTCCTTCGGCGAGTTCCAATTCTCGGTCCGATCCGACCGGAATCTTGATCCGTGCGCGATGCAGCCAGGTAGCGACCGGGTCGTGCCAGGCAATGATGGCGAAGGTCCAGTCACCCTCTTGATCGAAACGAAAGTTGGCAGCCCACCTGTCGTCCCCGGAACCAACTTCGTGCAGTCGTATCCGGTGCTCCGCTCCGGAAGGATCCTGCAGGAGCGCCTCCACTCCCAACGATTCGTGCCCTTCGCGAAAAACTATGGCGGACAGTTCGATGTCTTCGCCTTTTACTGCCTTGACGGGGCGCCTGCCGGACTCGACCGCCGGCTGTACATCTCGGATACCGAATCGCCCAGCCAACGTCGGCGGCGGAATTAGCCCGCCAGGCTTGCCCAATCCGGGATCAGGGGAGGTGGAGTTTGATGGCATCACCCGAACTCTAGTGCCGCCAGGGCGTTGTAGCGCTCTGTTCGAGAGTCTGATTCGGGTCGAAGCGAGGTGCCGGCGTATCGTGAGCCTCCGGTCTGAGATCGAGGATGACCGTGGTGCGCGTGGCAGGGTCCTTAATGCGTAGGGTGCTAGGCGTGGATCTTCAAGATGAACTAAAGAAGCACGTGGCTGCCAAGGCAGCTGATCTGGTCCGGCCAAATATGGTCTTGGGGCTTGGATCGGGATCAACCGCGGCCTTTTTTGTCGCGGATGTTGGACGTCGGGTAGTGGCTGGTGAGTTGCCGGGCCTTCGGTGCGTTCCCACTTCATTCCAGGCTTCGGTGTTAGCCAACGAGAACTCGCTGACATTGACCACTCTCAACGAAGTGGACACTATCGATCTCGCGGTAGACGGAGCCGATGAGGTCGACCCCCACCTGAACCTCACCAAGGGTGGCGGTGGTTGTCAGACCGAGGAGAAACTGGTGGATGCTCGCGCCGAGCAGCTGGTGATCGTCGTAGACAGCAGCAAACTAGTTCATCGGTTGGGGGAGAAAATGCCTATTCCAGTCGAAGTCTTGCCGCTGGCCTATCGCCAAGTAGGGCAAAAGTTGACGACCATCGGCGGGAAACCGACGCTTCGCATGGCTAAGGCCAAAGCGGGCCCATTAGTTACGGATCAGGGAAATTTCATTCTCGACACCGAGTTTGAGCAGATGGACAATCCTGGTCAGCTCGAGGAACAGATCAACAATATTCCCGGCGTTTTGGACAATGGCCTTTTCGTGGGTTTGGCCGATAAAGTGCTCGTGGGCGAAGAGGACAACGGAAAGTTGAGCGTTCGAGAGCTCTAGAGCCACCTACTCGGGTACTTCAAACAAAACCAGGCTGTGCGCTGGGAGCCGGACCTTAGCACCAGGTGGTTCCAGTAATGGTCGATCGAGCTCACCTTCAACGGTTGAATCCAGCAAGCGCCGGTAGCCGGCGCCTTCCTGCAACGGCGGCAGCACTACCGACGTATCTTCTTCACCTGCATGCAGGTAGAGCAAGAACGAGGAGTCCCCGAGTCGTCGGCCCCAACTATCCCGACTGCGCAGTGCACCGGACAACTGCATTCCCAGAGTCCGCAACTCTGGATCCTGCCACGTCTCATCAGTGAGCTCGTCACCGTCTGGGCCGATCCATGCGAGGTCTTTTTGTCCGCCTTCGGTGACGGGGCGGCCGCTGAAGTAGTAACGCTGACGGAAGGCGGGATGTTCGCGCCGGATTCTTAAGGCCCGACGGGAGAAATCCAGCAACTGGCGTTGCCATTGCTCCCAGTCCCACGACATGTAGGAGATGTCATCGTCTTGGCAGTAGGCGTTGTTGTTGCCGTCCTGAGTGCGGCCGACTTCATCTCCCATCGTAATCATCGGGACGCCCGTAGAAAGAACTAAAGTCGCCATGATGTTTCGCAACTGGCGGTGGCGGACTCGGTTGATGCCGGGGTCGGCAGTCTCGCCCTCTACACCGTAGTTGCGACTTCGATTGTCGTTGGAGCCATCACGATTGTCTTCAAGGTTGGCCTCATTGTGCTTCTGCTCGTAGGTGACCAGATCTCGCATGGTGAAGCCATCGTGCGCAGTCACAAAGTTGATGGAAGCGAACGGTAGCCGACCATCGGAGGAATAAAGATCCGCTGACCCGGTCAAACGCCAGCCCAATTCATCCACGCGACCAGCGCCGCGCCAATAGTCCCGAACCGTATCTCGATACTTATCGTTCCATTCAGTCCACAACGGGGGAAACTCTCCCACCTGGTACCCCCCGTCACCGATGTCCCAGGGTTCGGCAATGAGTTTCACCTCTCTGAGCACCGGGTCCTGTTGGACAGTCGCAAGGAAGTTGCCCAACATGTCGACGTCATGGAATGAACGTGCCAGCGCACTAGCGAGGTCGAATCGAAATCCATCCACGTGCATCTCTTCCACCCAGTAACGCAGTGAGTCAGTAATGAGTTGCAAGACATGGGGCTGCGAGGCATTCAGCGTATTCCCACAACCGGTGTAATCGGTGTAGTAGCGAGCATCTTCAGCGAGCCGGTAGTAGCCAGCGTTGTCGATTCCCCGGAAAGAAAGGGTGGGGCCCAGCTGACTACCTTCGGCGGTGTGGTTATAGACGACGTCGAGAATCACTTCGAGTCCAGCCTCGTGAAGAGCCCGGACCATTCCTTTGAACTCATTCACCTGATCGCCGGTGCTGCCAGCTGCGGCATAGCCCGCATGAGGCGCGAAGTAACCGATGGAGTTGTACCCCCAATAGTTGACCAGTCCCCGGTCCAGGACTGATGTCTCGCTAACAAAGTGGTGGATGGGCAACAGTTCCACGGCGGTGACACCCAGCCCGGTGAGGTGCTCAATGACCGCAGGGTGCGCCAAACCGGCGTAGGTGCCACGAAGGGCCTCTGGTACCTCCGGATGACGCATGGTCATGCCGCGGACATGAGTCTCGTAGATCACGGTGTCGTCCCAGGGAACTTTCGGGGGCGTGTCTCCGCTCCAATCGAACCCATCTCCGACGATGACGGAATGAGGCACGTAGGGGGCGGAGTCGGTTTCACTCATGAGCAAGTCGTCCATCCCCTGGTGAGCGAAGACGGCCGGGTCCAAGCTCAACTCGCCCGTGATGGCCCGGGCGTAGGGATCGATCAACAACTTGTTCGGGTTGTAACGCAGGCCCTGCTCAGGCTGCCAGGGCCCGTGAACGCGGAAACCGTAGCGTGCGCCCGGTTCGACGCCGGGTACGTAGCCGTGGAAGATGTGAAAGGTTTGCTCCGCCAGTTCATGGCGAGTTTCACTGCCATCGTCATGGAGAACGCAGAACTCGACTCGTTCGGCTCCCTTGCTCCACAGTGCGATATTGGCGCCGAGCCCGTCGTGAGTGACGCCGAGCGGATGCCACCGGCCCGGCCAGGCGAGCGAGGAGGGGAATTCAGTCATGCCTTGACGTTATAGCCTCAGCGACCGTGACGCGGTGCGGCTGGGCACACTGGTTCCCAGAGGGGGCTCTTTGGTCCGGTTCGTGTTGTATTGGAGGCGATCAAGTTCGGCCAGCGGTTGTATCAGCTGATCACGGACTGATGCGAGTGGCAGCCCGTTCTCCCCGCGGTGCGGCAGAGACCGATGTGCGTGTTTCACGGCGATAACGGTTGGCTACCCACCTGGGGATCAGCCGGCGATATGCCTCGGGATAAATTCAGGCCCATGAATAAGACGAATCCAGGAAACTTCTTTGAGGATTTCTCTGTCGGTCAGGTCATTCACCATGCCACGCCACGCACTGTTACTGAGGGCGATCGCGCGGTCTATGGGTCGTTGTACCCCACACGCTTTAGCATTCCGTCATCGGCGGCGGACGCCGCCGCGGTCGGATTAGACCCTCACCCAGTGGAAGAACTGATTGGCTTTCATATCGCCTTCGGCAAGACTGTGCCAGATATTTCGCTGAATGCAGTAGCCAACCTGGGATATGCAGAAGGTAGATTTCGGGTTCCCATCGTTCCGGGAGACACGCTGCGTACGACCTCGACTGTCACTGGGCTGAAACAAAACTCTAATGGGAAAACTGGCGTCGTCTACGTGCATTCCGTAGCAACCAATCAGCGCGACGAGGTCGCGATTGAGTGGTCACGCTGGGTCATGGTGAAGAAGCGCAATGTCGACGCACCCGCGCCGGAAGTGGTGATACCGGAACTGCCGGCGGTCGTCGAACCTCATGACCTTGTAATTCCCAAGGGTGTGGACTTCAGTGACTACGACTTTGTCGCTTCGGGTGAGCCACACCGGTTGGACGACTACGAAGTGGGCGAGAAAATCGACCATGTAGACGGGGTGACACTTACTGACGCTGAGCACATGATGGCCACTCGACTCTGGCAAAACACCGCAAAAGTGCATTTCAATACTCAGGTTCGCCCCGACGGTGAACGGCTGATCTACGGGGGCCACATCATTTCGCTCGCCCGAGCCTTATCGTTCAATGGGCTTGCCAATGCGCAGTTGATCGCCGCGATCAATGCCGGTTCTCATACGGCACCGGCATTTTCAGGTGACACGATCTATGCGTGGTCGGAAGTCCTAGATAAGGCAGAAACCGAAGCTCCCGGAGTCGGTGCTCTGCGACTGCGGCTGGTAGCGACGAAGGACCGAGATGAGTCCATGACACTGCGTGGCGACGACGGTAAGTACGCACCTGGTGTACTGCTTGATCTTGATATGTGGACGCTCATCCCCAGCTAGCGCGAGCTTGCCACTGGGTTACGATCTGTGACTCTATGGGTGCAGTGATTCGAGTGGCCTAGCCGGTCGTCTACTCTTTGCTCAGCACAGAGGGGGCGATATGCCGGACCTGATTAACCTCGAGATGGATGCCGGGGTGGCGACAATAGCGCTGCAACGGCCCCCCATGAATGCGCTGAACCGCCAGATGCAGATCCAGATCAGGGAAGCTGCCCGGACTGTTGCCAGTCGAGCCGATGTGCGAGCAGTAGTCGTTCACGGTGGCCCAAAAGTCTTTGCGGCGGGAGCCGACGTCAAAGAGATGGCTTCCTGGTCTTATGCCGACGCGGCCGCCGAGACTGCCGACTTATCCGACTGCTTCACGGCGGTGGCGCAGATTCCGCAACCCACCATCGCTGCTGTAACCGGTTACGCCCTCGGTGGTGGTCTGGAGTTGGCCATGTGCTGCGACCTTCGAGTATGTGGCGACAACGCTCGCTTAGGTCAACCTGAAATCATGTTGGGAATCATTCCGGGGGCCGGGGGTACGCAGCGCTTGCCGCGGCTGGTTGGTCCGGCGCGAGCGAAAGAAATGATTTTTACCGGCCGATATGTCGATGCCGAAGAAGCGCATCGGATTGGCTTGGTTGACCAAGTGGTGCTGCCAGACGACGTCTTGGGTTCGGCCCAGGAACTTGCGCAACGACTCGCCGCCGGCCCTCCGCTGGCGCTTCGAGCTGCCAAGGGAGCAATCGATAGTGGGCTCGAAACTGATTTGGCCACCGGCTTAGAAATTGAACGACTTCAGTTCACCGGGCTATTTGCCACCGAAGATCAAGCCAACGGCATGGCATCATTCGTTCAAGACGGACCAGGGAAAGCGAAGTTTGAGGGACGATGACGGCGACACCGGAACAAATCCAGCAGGCCTATGAGGATCCAAAGTTGGCCAACGTGCTCTACCACGATTGGGAAGCGGGAACCTACGACGAGAAGTGGAGTATCTCCTACGACGATCGGTGCATCAAGTACGCACGCGATCGCTTCACTCACGCCGCTGGTGAGGTTGATACTCCATTGGGTAGATCTCTGGAGATTGGCGCAGGCACTGGATTCTTCACGTTGAATCTGATGCTCGGTGGACTGATCGAGCAGGGACACATTACGGATTTGTCGCCAAAGATGGTGGAAGTGGCCCTGCGAAATGGCGAAAAGCTTGGGTTAGACGTTCATGGCAAGACTGCGGATGCGGAAGCTCTGCCATATCCAGACGACTACTTTGATCTGGTGTGCGGTCACGCGGTACTGCACCACATTCCNGATCTCGATCTGGCGATGCAGGAAATCTTGCGCGTGCTGAAACCTGGGGGACGGTTTGTCTTTGCCGGAGAGCCAACCGCNCGCGGCGATGTGGTGGCGCGCAAGCTGTCACAACTGACGTGGGAGGCGGCGACTCGCATCCTTTCCCGTGGNCCANTCGCTGACCGCTACGGTCGAACCGAAGCCGAAGTTGTAGAGATGGAAGCGGAAGCGACGCTCGAAGCGGTCGTCGACATACACACCTTTGATCCAGATGAGCTACAAGCACTGTGCGAGCGAGCAGGTGCCACCGACGTCGCCACCCCTACCGACGAACTCACTGCCTCCTGGTTCGGTTGGCCGGTGCGGACCTTCGAAGCCGCCGTGCGACCAGGTTCGTTGGGCTGGCGCTGGGCTCAGTTCGCCTATCGCAGCTGGATCGCTTTGAACTGGATCGATGGTCAGGTGTGGACACATGTAGTCCCCAGGCAGTTCTTTTACAACGTCTCGGTCGCAGGCCGTAAACCGCTGGACTGAAGATGGCTCGTCGCGATTCGCGCCAGGCGAAGTTTCTGACCTGGGCTTCGCTGAAGTGGGTGTACCGCAATCGGGCCTGGAACTGGTGGTACCTGATTCGGTACTGGAGATTCTTCTGGTTCAAGGTTCGGTATCCACATGTCATCACCACCGGATTCGTATTTCTGGGTAGGCGGGTCGAGCTCTACGCTCGCCGAGGATACGGACAACTGATCATGGGCAGATTCGTGCATGTGGGTGACGAGAACCGGCTCCGTTGTCACGAGGGGGTGCTGACGGTGGGAGATAAGGCCGTCTTCGGCCGTGATAACACGATCAACTGTTATCTGGATGTCGAAATAGGCCCAGCCACGATCGTTGCTGACTGGGTGTACGTGTGCGACTTCGACCACGTGACTGATGACATCAACCTGCCGATCAAAGACCAGGGAATAGTGAAAACTCCCGTCCGCGTGGGAGCTGATGTGTGGATTGGAACAAAGGCATCGATCCTGCGCGGTACCAATGTGGGACAAGGTTCGGTCATCGCGGCACACGCTGTCGTTCGGGAGGACGTGCCGCCTTACAGCATCGTTGGTGGGATTCCGGCGAGAGTATTGAAAAACCGACGCGATGCTTACGAATCCGACGCAGAACGCCGCGCCGCACTGGCAGACATCGCGCGGAAGACCCAAGTAGCAGCTGACGCCAACGCGGCCGAAGACGACTAGGTACCGGATTTTTCTGGCAAGACTCGAGTCCCTGGAGTTGGCCACACTGGCTCGACTCGTTGACGATCGCCGTGGCGCTCGTAGTCGGCTGCCGCATCTTGATAGACCTCGACAGTGAGGGTCGCGACTCGATCCCAGCCGTACTTGCCAATGAGTTCCTGTTGGGCGGTTGCCACCCGTTGCTTGGTATCAGATGGATTGTCAAGGGTGCGCCGAACTGCAGCGGCGAGACTAGCCTCATCTTCGGTGGCAAAGGTGAGCGCGACTCGACCCCCGTCCGCGATTTCGCTGAGACCACCAGTTTCTGCCACCACGACTGGCGAGCCAAGAGCGGCCGCTTCCAGCGCCACTAGACCGAATGGCTCGTATCTGCTGGGAACAACTACCGCATCAGCTGCGGCAATCAGACCTCGCAGTTCGTCATCGGACATCCACCCTAAGAACTCGACCGAGTCTTGGATTCCCATCTCGGTGGTGAGGAGTCGAAAATCAGCGGCCATAGTGCCTCGACCAGCAACTACGACTCGAAGCCCCGGGTAATGCTGGCGTAGCTGAGGTACCGCAGCTAGCAAGAGGTCTACGCCCTTTTCCCATTCCAACCGGCCGGTCTGCACGAGGAGCGGGCCCGTCTTTGCGTACTTCTGCCGGGCGGCGTCTCTGTCTGTGGGAACGAGTTCCCAAGCCGATAGGTCGATGCCATTGGATACAGCGGCGATCTGTTCTTCGGGTAGATCGAAAAGTTGCTCGACTTCATACTTCATGGCACCGGAGCAGATAATGACTCGGTTGGCCGAGTTACTGAGTGTCCACTCACGACTATGTAGTTCCTGCGACAGGTCGTTAGGAAGCCAACCTTGATGACGGCCCACTTCAGTGGCGTGAATAGTAGCGACCAGTGGTCGATGAAACAGGCGACGAGCGGCCAACGCTGCTTTCGTCACCATCCAATCGTGAGCGTGGACAACATCGGGTTGATAGTCCTGCGCGAGCTCTTCTGCCGCAGCTATCAATGCAGCTTCGAGGCCATCGACCCAGCGGGGGATATCGTCGCCGCCGAACTGAAGTTGAGAGCCTTGGCGTAGGACTCGAATGACTCGAATGCCATCCGATTCCTCCACCCCAGCGTCATTTTCGGTCTGGGTGAGAACCGTGACCTCGTGACCGGCATCTGCTTGCGCGCGTGTGAGGGCGGCAACGTGGCGGCCCAAGCCGCCATAGACCAGCGGCGGATATTCCCATGACAGGTGCAAGATACGCACCTCGTGACGTTATCGGATGAACCTCGACTACGCTCAGGCGCCCGGAGACTATGGGTGCCGCGTCGAAGGGCGGTCACAGTTACGCAACTAATCGAACAGCACCACGAGGTAGGTGGCGAACAACACTAGATGGACCGCGCCATGAAGCACGTTTGTTCTTTTGCTTTCAAAGGTCAGCATCGAAACTGCCAACGTGATGGCGAGCAAAATGATGTCGGTGGGATCCAAGCCGAGGATGACAGAGTTTCCGGTCAGCAACCCGATCGTCAAGATTGCCGGAATGGTCAGTCCGATCGTGGCCGCGATGGAGCCCAAGTAGAGGTTGACTGATCGTTGCAGTCGGTTGCTTGCGGCTGCGCGCAGTCCACTCATAGCCTCAGGAGACAAGATCAGCAACGCCACGATGAAGCCTCCGAGCGCCACCGGGGCCTGAGATACCTCAATCGCGTAATCGATCGGATAGGCGAGCTGCTTTGACAGGATGACGACCGGGATCAGGTAGGCCAGCAGTAGCGCTGAATGCACCCAGATGGGCCGTATTACCAAGCCCGCGTGCTCGTCGTGATCGCCCTCGTGGTCAGCGCCGGCGTCAGTACCGTCGTCAGAACTAGCGGCGGAGTCATTCGCTAGCACCTCGTGCGCACCGGTGTCAGTATGCTCGGCTGTAGTGTTTCCAACAGTCGTTGTCACAGGTTTATTGGGCGAGATAAAGAGCTCGCGATGTCGAACGGTCTGAATAGCGAGAAAAACCAGATATAACGCCAGGAAAATGACGATGAAGATAATCGCCTGGCCGCTAGTTAAGGTGCCATCGTCAGTGCTCTGGGTAAAACTGGGCAAGACAAGTCCCAGGATGGCCAGCGGCAGGATGACCGCCAGATAAGCGTTGGCACCGCGCAGGTTGTAGCTCTGTTCCCGGTGCTTCAGGCCGCCGACGATGAGTGCTAAACCAACCAGACCGTTCAACACGATCATGGTGACGGCAAACATTGTGTCGCGTCCCAGTGTGGGTTGATTAGAGCCGGTCAGCATGACGGCGGAAATCATCAAGACCTCGATTGAGATGACGCTGAGAGTCAAAATCAACGTTCCGAGGGGTTCGCCAAGCTTGATCGCCAGTGCGTCGGCGTGACGCACCACGTTGAAAGCAGCAAGCAGAATAACAACGAAAAGCCACACGAAGATCCCGCCGAGCTTGAGCGGGCTCGTGAGATCTGCAGTCCAGGCGTCACCGAAAAATTGAAAGAGAAGTGCAGTTGCACCAACGATGAGCCAGGTCCACTCCGTGCGGAGCAGTGATGGTGACTTCACAAAGATCCTCTCCGGGGGCTTCTTGCCCGCGATCAGTTAAGCCGTAGGCACGGCCTCGCAGGTCATATACCCATAATGGGCCGGACTATGCACTCATCGATCATGTCGTACCTGGCGGGCATCTAGATGCCCAAATGGCCCATTGGTCGTTCGATGCTCACTCGAAACGCGTTGAGCGGTGGACGAATCCCAACCAGTCCGTTCCACGATCTCGGCTAATTCGGACACCGCTGCATGATGTTGCCGGTGTCGATCAGTCGCATACCCTTGTGCCGATTCGTGGCTGATCATGAAGGCCCAGTCAGATTGCAGCGCGAGGACAAGATCCCGCAGTAGTTGATCGGCCACCAGGCTACGAGCGCCATCGGCCGGCACACTCTTGAGTAGTCGTAGGACACGATCTTGAGCGGCCGTGTTGTCGGCTACCATCCCCTGGACTGCTTCTCCGTCCCAAATATGCCAATCTTTGCCGGAGCCCCAAGACCCCGAATTTGGTCGAGTTCGGCCCGCTACGTGTCCGGAGTTAATTGCGCCCGTCAAGGTCGTGACGTCAACCCCGGCTTCTGGCAACTGCGTCAGAACTTGCCGAAGCCACTGCGGGCCCTCGAGCCACCAATGTCCGAAGAGCTCGGTGTCATATGCGGCGACGACAAGCCCCGGTCTGCCGTCTTGAGCAGCGGCAATGTCGTGAAGCCGGGAGCGGACCGTAGTAACGAAATCTTCAGCGTCAGCCGCTACCGCGGCCTCGGCGCGAGCCGGATCGTAGGGGGCTTTGTCTTCGGGGGACGTTCGGGTGCTGGTCACGCGACTGTGCCGAAAACCCCAGTCGTGATCGTAGGTATGGAAGTCTCGGTACCACTTACCACCGGGATAGCCCCGTCGTGGTGACCACACCCGATAAGTCACATCAAGATCGCGACCAAACCCGACCACATCGGATTCACCGATGAGGGTGCCCGCAGTAGTTGGTGCTCCCACATGCTGCAAAGTGGGACCGTCTAACAAGAAATGTCCCACGCCAGCCTGCTGGTAGAGCTGCTCTAGACCTGGCCGGTAAGCGCACTCAGGCGCCCAGAGTCCTCGTGGTCGATGACCTAGTCGTAGTTCGGTGTCATCAAGCCCTGCGGTCAGCTCAAAACCTGCGACGTCGGGATCTAGCAGCGGTTGAAAGGGGTGTGCCAACGGTCCGCTGAGCAACTCCACCGCTTGTCGGTCGATCAGACTGCGGATGAGCGGAGAGCCGCCGTTACGCCAGCGATCTTCGAACGACTGGATAGTGCTCAACGACTTCTCAGCCTCCCAACGACCCAACTCCCGTCGGGTGGGGTCGCTAGCCGCGGTCATCCCCGTAGCTCGCAAGTGTCGATCGTTGAGCCAAATTCGTTGTAAGTCGAGGCAGTAGGGGTCGTCTAGCTGGGCGGCCAGAATCGGTGTGATCCCCAGCGTCAATAAGTCGGTATGGCCTTCATCAGCCAGGTCCGCTAGCACTGTGAGTACGGGGTCATAGGACGTTGCCCACGCCTGATGCAACCACTCTTCCCCCACTGGCCAGGAACCGTGATGGGCAAGCCAAGGCAAATGGGTGTGGAGCACGAGACAGAATGTGCCCACGGAGTTTGTCGTCACCAGTCAGCCTTTCGGGCGACACCAATGAGATCCAGCGACGAATCAGCGACCGCTGACTCATCGCCGATGACGCGGATCTCGAAATGGGCCGCAGTAATGCCGATCACGTCTGCGAGCAATTCGTCGGGCCAGTCCTCGGCCAGAATCGCATCCACCTGGCGCTGCACAATCGAGCCCCGCTCGGCTTCGCAGGCGGCAAGCTGCGGGCCGGCAAACAGTCCAAAAGTGTGGGCGTCAAGGAATCCAGCCGCACGTATGAGCGGAGCAATTTGTCCCGCGTCAAACTCTTCGACATGAAAAGGGTTCGTTGGTTTTTGTCCGCGACCCAACCCGGGTGAAAACGTGAGTCGGTTGGGCGTGGAGACGATGAGTTGGCCGCCGGGGCGGAGTACTCGATGGGCTTCTCGAAAAAAGGCTGGGAGATCCCAGAGGTGTTCAATAACCTGCAGCGACACCAGATAGTCCATGGAGTCGTCGGCAATTGGCAGTTCCACGAGATTCGCGCGCATCCCAGCAACGCCCGGATAGCGGTTTCTTAGATGAGTAACTGCGGGCTGGTCGTAGTCCACAGCCACGACTTGAGCGCCCGCGGAGCGCAGTAACTCCGCTCCGTACCCCTCGCCGCTCCCGGCTTCGACCAGGGTGCCCGCCAAACCTGGCTGCGCAATCCAGTTATAGACAGCCTCGTGTCTACGGAACCAGTAGTTTTCGCGTGCAACTCCTGGCACAGTGCGCTCCCCAGTGAGAGGTAGCCCCTCCTCGAACACCTGCACCTCGGCACCTCCACTGACTGATTGCCTGATTCTCGCACCCCGAGGAACCGTAACTGGATGGACCGGTATTTAGGTGATGAGTCGAATGTGATGAATACCCTAGAACCCCAACTCGTCGGCTTGGCTACTGGCGAGTAACATAGCGGAAAGGTTGGCTCAGAATATTCGGCCACCACGTAATGGAGGTCTCCATGAAAATCGCTGTGTGCGTCAAGCAGGTGCCGGACACCTGGGCGGAAAAGAAACTGTCCGATTCAGACAACACGCTGGACCGTGCCTCAGTCGAAGCCGTTATGAACGAGCTGGACGAGTACGCCGTTGAGGAGGCCTTGCTGATCAGCGAAGCCAACGACGGTGAAGTTGTGGCTGTCAGCATGGGTCCCGAGCGGGCCGAAGAAACCGTTCGTAAGGCCCTGCAAATGGGTGCTGATTCGGGAATCCACATTCATGATGAGTCCCTCAAGGGCTCGGACGCCCTGGCGACATCGTTAGTACTTGCTGAGGTTTTGAAGGACCGAGGCTTCGATCTGATCATCTTTGGATCGGAATCGACCGATGCCCGAATGAGCGTAGTTCCAGCCATGGTTGCTGAGCGTTTAGGCCGGCCACAGCTCACTTTCGCTAACAAGGTCGACGTCGATGGCGGCACAGTCAAGATCCAACGGCTAACCGATTATGGATATGACGAGGTTGAGGGTGCGTCCCCAGCCGTCGTCAGTGTCGTAGAGAAAATCAACGAGCCGCGCTACCCCTCATTCAAGGGCATCATGGCCGCGAAGAAGAAGCCGATTGAGACCGTTGCACTGGCTGAGTCCGGTATCGATGCTGGTCAGGTCGGCCTGGGTGCTGCCTGGAGTGAGGTCGCCAGCGCGGCACCTCGCCCACCCAAGGCAGCCGGCGTGAAGATTGACGATGAGGGTGCGGGCGGTTCCAAGATCGCTGAATTCCTCAGCGAACAGAAGTTCATCTGAGGGACAGGGAGAAAAAAATGAGTGAAGTTCTAGTCCTAGTTGAAACTGCAGACGGTGCAGTTAAGAAGGTCTCGCTGGAGTTGTTAACTCTGGCTCGTGGAATCGGTCAGCCTGCTGCGGTTGTTGCCGAAGCCGGTATCGATCCTGCCTCGCTGGCGGAGTACGGTGCCGAAACTATTTACGTGGCAGAGGCTGCCGAGCTCAACAATTATGTCGTAGGGCCCAAGGTAGATCTGCTGGCCCAGTTAGTGGCAGAGAAGTCACCGGCGGCAGTGCTCATCCCCTCAACGGCGGAAGGCAAAGAGATAGCTGGTCGCCTTGCGGTGCGAGCAAACTCCGGAGTCATCACCGACGCAGTGGCCATCGCTGCTGACGGAACAGCCACGCAAAGTATTTTCGGTGGCTCCATCATCGTGGAGTCCAAAGTCAGCACGGGTACGCCGATCATCACGGTGCGGCCGAACTCTTCCCCAGCGGAGCCAGCTCCAGCTGCGGGAACAGTCGTGCCAGTCCAGGTTGAACTCTCTGATGGTTCTACTGCCGCTAAGGTGACCAACCGTGTCGTCGCCGAGCAGGGTGGTCGACCTGAGTTGGCGGAAGCCGCGGTTGTAGTCTCTGGTGGTCGTGGCGTTGGCGGTGAAGATGGCTTTGGTGTCATCGAAGCGCTGGCAGACAGCCTAGGTGCTGCGGTCGGAGCCTCACGCGCGGCGACCGACGCCGGTTGGTACCCACATCAGTACCAGGTCGGACAGACCGGAAAAACCGTGTCACCGAATCTCTACATCGCGAACGGTATCTCTGGAGCAATCCAGCACCGAGCCGGGATGCAGACCTCGAAGACCATCGTTGTGGTCAACAAGGACCCGGAAGCGCCGATCTTTGAGCTCGCCGACTTCGGTGTTGTGGGAGACCTCTTCAGCGTCGTTCCGCAGCTGACCGACGAGATCAAGACGCGTCAGGGCTAGTCACTGACTATCAATATCGCCCGCTGGAATGGCCTGAGGCCACCGGCGGGCGGTGTTGTTTCCAGATCCGGCCTACTCTGGTCGTAGCAAGATTTCCCGAGCACTGAGGTAGCGCGACGTGATTTACCTGGACCATGCAGCCACTACCGCGATGCGGCCGGCTGCTCGCGAAGCGTGGCTTGCGGTGGCGGGTCAGGTCGGCAACTCGTCTTCGGTTCACTCGGCAGGGCGCGAAGCTCGCCGAATCTTGGAAGACTCCCGNGAGCAGATCGCAGCGGATCTCGCGGTCGAGCCTGATCAAGTAGTNATCACTTCGGGAGGAACGGAATCCGACAATCTGGCCATAGTAGGTGGATACCGAGCACGCAGTGANACCGACGCTCGACGACGGGTCATCGTGCTGAGCCGAATCGAACATAAAGCCATCCTCGAACCGGCGGAACAACTCGCCGCCGCCGGAGCTGAGTTGGAGTGGCTAGACGTTGATAGTGCGGGAGCTGTTTCCGTCGACCAGCTGCGGGAGGTCCTGATCCGTCGCGGCGGTGAAGTCGCAGTCGTGGCCGTCATGTGGGCAAACAACGAGGTGGGAACGATACAGGCTATCGATGATGTGGCGGAGGTCTGTCGAGAGTTTGACGTCCCGCTGCACACCGACGCGGTCCAGGCGCTGGGAAACGTTCCTGTCGCCGGCGATACGGCAGCGACCATGGCGTTAAGTGCTCATAAAGTGGGCGGTCCTAGCGGGTTTGGGTTGCTACTCGTTGACCCTCATATGGACGTACAACCGTTGGTGCGAGGCGGTGGACAAGAAGCGGGGTTGCGAGCAGGATCGTCTGACGTTGCCGGTGCCGCAGCCGCAGCCGCAGCTATTCATGAAGCGGTAGTAGGGCAAGCCGATCATTTCAGCAGAATGACAGGGCTGCGAGATCAGCTTCTGCGAGGAATTGCTCAACAGGCCCAGGGTTCGCAACCCTTCGATTTCCTGCTGAACAGCACCGACACGGGACTGCCGGGCTTGGTGAGTGTGTCATTTCCTGGCTGCGATGGCGACGCTTTAATGCTGATGTTGGACGAGGCTGGAATTTCGGTGTCGACGGGTTCGGCATGCAACGTGGGCATCCCGAAGCCGTCCTATGTTCTAACGGCTATGGGCGCCCAGCACACTAGTAACACGATCCGGATCAGTCTTGGGTGGAACTCGGGATCGAGCGATGTTGCGGCGCTATTGGCGGCATTACCTCGAGCTGTGGTTGGGGCGGCTGAAGCGCACGATGCGGTGGGGAGCGCACGATGAAGGTTCTGGCAGCTGTTTCCGGTGGGGTTGATTCTGCCGTTGCGATGGCACGTGCGGCTGATGCCGGTCACGACGTGACCGCGGTCCACATGGCCTTGTCGCCCGACCCGGCTCTGACCCGCGACGGTGGCCGAGGATGCTGCACTATTTCCGATGCCAATGATGCTCGTCGGGCGGCCGACAAGGTGGGCGTGCCGTTCTACATTTGGGACTTCGCGGAGAAATTTCGAGATACCGTCATCACTGATTTCCTCGAGGAATACTCCGCAGGGCGAACTCCCAATCCTTGTGTTCGGTGTAACGAACACATCAAGTTCACCGCCCTCTTGGAACGAGCCCGCGCACTGGGGTTCGATGCGGTTGCGACCGGTCATTACGCGCGGCTCGATCAGACTGACTCCGGACCGAGACTGAGTCGCGCGGTAGATCCTGGGAAGGATCAGTCTTATGTTCTCGCCGTGTTGGGAGTAGACGGTTTGCGGCACAGCATGTTCCCCTTGGGTGATACTCCCAAAGACCAAGTGCGTATCGAAGCGGAGGCTCGCGGGCTCCGAGTTGCCCATAAGCCAGATAGCCATGACATCTGTTTCATCCCCGACGGCGATACCGCTGGTTTCCTCCGACAAGAACTTGGTGAGCAGCCGGGTCAGATCATCGACGATCAGACGGGTGAGAGTATCGGCGAGCATCGAGGAACGCATGCCTTTACCGTGGGCCAACGTAAGGGGCTGGGAGTCACGACCGCGACGGAGACTGGCCGTCCTCGATATGTGTTGCGGATTGACCCAGTGCAACGCGAAGTTGTGGTGGGGGAGCGAGAGCGTTTGGCCGTTTCGGTGATGGACTGTGAAAAGCCGGTATGGTGTGGCCCGCTGATTGCGGCAGATCAGCAGGTACGAGTTCAGATTCGAGCCCACGGGGAATCGATCTCGGCTCAGATAGTCACCGTTTCTGCAGAGTCGGGATTCCAGGTCCGTTTGGATGAGCCCCTCATCGGGGTTGCCCCCGGCCAGTCCTGCGTGCTGTACACGCCTGACGATGAGACGGTCATAGGCCAAGGCTTGATCCGTTCGGCTGGCTGAGTCATGGAGACGAACTCGTTGTAGCGGCTTTCTTCATGCCAATCCAGGTGCGGAACTGGTTGGACATGTCGACCGCAGCTGGTGTTCGCCAGTCATAACGGAAACTCAAGCCACGCAGTAGCGAGGCTGTAATTATGGTTGCCACCATTGCCACGGCCGTAGCTTGACCGGTAGAGGAGAAATACTTAATCGGGTAGAAAACCGAGACGAAGACCATCGATGCGACCAAGGCGGAAAGTGCAACCCATTTGCCCGGCATGAGGGCAGACGGAATCTCGCGGCACAGCACGTCCCGAATCAAGCCGCCGCCGACTGCAGTAGTAGTACCGATGAAGATTGCGGTGAATGCCCCGAGCCCGGCGAAAGTAGCCTTCTCCACCCCAATGACTACCCACGCGCCAATCAGTAACGTATCGACTACGAAAATAATTGTGGTGAGTTGTTTCACTAGTCGTGCCAAGAAATAGCCAGCCAAGCCGCCCAACACAGCCATGATGATAAAACCGTAACTGAGCCCCAAAAGGGTGTATTTGCTTTGCAGGAAGACCGGTTCCGTATTGAGCAGCACATCGCGGATGGCGCCGCCGCCAACTCCGGTGGCAACGGCAATCAGTAATACCCCGAGATAATCCATGCTCCGTTCGCGGGCGTGTAAGGCACCTGAGATCCCACCACCGACAAATGACATTGCCTCGATACCGGAGGGAACTGTGAAGACTTCAACGCTCATTGTTTGGCATCCGAATCATTCGGTTTGCTCGGCGGGTCGTAATTTCCGGGATGCCGGTGCCTCATGAGTCGTTCGCTATAGTCCCGGGCGCCTCGTGTTTCCCAGCGGAGCCAATGCGAGAGCAGGCGAATCGTGGCGACGACGGCGACGGTGGCGGTTTGAGCAAATGGTCTCGTAGCCGGGGTGAAGTCCACCATAAGGACAAACACGATTGCGCCAATAAGCGCCGCCGTCGCGGTAAGGATTCCGGGTCTTAGCACGTCCGGAGCTCGACCCGACAAAATATCGCGCAAGATGCCACCCCCGACCGCGGTAATGACTCCAATAAAAATGGCAGCCACGTCTTCGAGGTCAGCCCGGAGCGCCTGATTGGTTCCCCAGGCGCACAAGAGTCCTAGTGATAGAGCGTCCAAAATCAGCAACGACTCCATCGCCTGAATGATGAGATCCGCCAGGAAGAAAGCAACTAGTGCTGCTCCTGCCACGATGATGAGATACCAATTGGTCTCCAGCACCGACGGGACACCCTGTTGAAGCAAAATTCCCATCAACAGCAACCCGCCGATGCCCTGTGCGGTTGCCAAACCGAGAACTCCCACCAAGTCAAAGCCCCGGCGCGCAGCAAACGCTGCTCCCGAAAAAGCACCGAAAGCTACCGCGACGTACAGTGTCCACTCGGGCAACCTCGGCCTTGAGGTCAGCAGATTTGTGACGGGCCCTGGTTGGTCATTAGCAAGCGCGTGAGTCTGATCGATGAGCGCCGCAACAATGGTCACGTTCCGAAGATATGCCCCGAGTGCTTTCTATTGCATCAGGGGTAGCGGGTTTCACGCACTGGTCAGCAGATCTTGATGAACGAGGACTCATCCGGCGGTGAGATTGGACGATGAGTAGCCTCAAGATATGGCTCTCGATCACGTGATACCCGCCGGCGCTACGGGTGTCGGATCGATGCCGGGTA
>PAAU01000075.1 GCA_002699445.1 Micrococcales bacterium
GTTGAGCCCCATTGCCCAGTGACGGCAACTGAGTGCAAACCCTGAGAAGAAATATCTGCCCGCTGAGCACTCGATTCAAGGGCCTCCGCTACCGCGCGTCGCAGTGCCGTTGCCCATTCCCCGGGATCTTGTGTTGCCGTGCCATCTAGGCCTATATCGACCGTGACCGGCTCATCACCCGTGCCGAGAATAGTGCCGTCCAACCCAACAACGGCGGCCTTAGTCCCGCTGTTTCCCTGATCGATAGCCAGAATCCACCGATCCGGAGCCGACACCTAAATGTCCTGGACCGGAGGTGCAACCTCGTGCATGGCATCGAGCACGCCACCCATGAGCTGGTTCAGCGTCTGGTTCCCTTGCGGGCTACCACCAAAGCCATACATGGCTCCGCTTTGTGCTGGAGTACCGGAATTCATCAGTGCCCAACGCACTGCATCGCGTAGATCAGCAACAAAAGTCTCCGCAACTCCGGGCTGGGTATTAGGGCGCGTTACGCAGAAATGAAGGGCCGGGGGCAACTGGAGTGAGTTCAATCGCCAACCAGCCTCTTTCAGATGGTCATTGACCAAATAAATATCAAGAGCCGAGTGGTTGGATTCGAACGCAATGAGGAAAGTTGGGTCCCCAATCATTGTTAGCTCCTCGATCCCGGCAACCCCCGCACGAATAATCTCTGCGGCGGCCAGAATCTCTTGAGCTGACTGTAGATATTGCTGACGCCCTGTCGTCACCATGGCCGCCCACGTCGCCGCGATGAGCCCGCCGGACCGTGAACCTGAAAGACCCGGCGACAGGTATAGGCCGCCCGGCCAGTCCGGATAGGTAAAGTACTGTCGGCGACGCAGATCGCGATCGCGATATAGCAGCGTGGACGTTCCCTTGAGAGCGTAGGCATACTTGTGGGTGTCTGCCGATATCGACGTCACGCCAGGTACTCGAAAATCCCACAGCGGAATATCGTGACCCAACTCTTCAAACCAGGGCAGCAGAAAACCGCCTAAACATCCGTCCACATGTAGACCAACATTTCGCTGCTGGGCGATCTCGGACAACCCTTCGATCGGATCGACGAGGCCGTGCGGGTAGTTACCAGCCGAACCGACTATCGCAATCGTTTGATCGTCCACAAGATCAGCAACTGCTGACACATCTGCCCGATACTCAGAATCAAGCGGAGCGTGCCTGATCTCCACGCCGAGCCAATGTCCACCCTTATCTAGCGCAACGTGGGCAGTGACCGGCATGACGAGATTGGGTCGGGTCACGCCACGCTGTTCGCGAGCCTGCTCTCGGTAGGTGAACATGGCTGTCACCAAGCTCTCACTGCCGCCGCTGGTCAGCACCCCGCAGGCGCCCGTACCAGCAACCTCGCCATGCAACATATCGAGGGTCATAGCGATTATTTCGCCTTCAAACTTTGTAGCCGATGGGTACATGTCTCGCTGCAACACGTTCGCATGACCAAAGAGCCCAAAGATTTCAGCAAGATAGCGATAGTGGTCGTGATCGCCACTGTACAAACTTCCCGATACTTTGCCTGCGTCGCCGATAGCGTCTTCTTGCATCGCGATCCGCTGCAGTTCGGCGAGTACCGTTGCACGATCCGCCGGTATGTCCGGGATGCTTCGATAGTTGGCCGTTTGACCCCGGTAAGGCCAAAATCCATCAACAAAATCGTCTTGGTCACTCATGGGCGCTCTCCTCACCCGCTGCGAAAGCGCTATTCGATGCCTTTAGCCCGTCTCCCGACGGCGCGTTCGGCCTCACGTTTGGCTTCTCGCTCGGCGATAGCATGTCGCTTGTCAACAGCCCGACGCCCTCGCGCGAGCGCCAACTCCACTTTGGCATAGCCATCCGAGAAATACAGGGCCAGCGGAATTAGCGTGGCACCAGACTGCTTCGTTTTTCCGATTAACTTGTTGATTTCGGTGCGGTGCAAAAGCAGTTTTCGGGCCCGCCGTGGTTCGTGGTTGGTCCAAGATCCGTAGTCATATTCGGGAATATGCACCCCGTATAGCCACACCTCACCGTCATAGACGGTTGCGTAACCATCAACAATTGTGGCCCGACCAGCCCGCAGTGATTTTACTTCTGTTCCGGTCAGCACCATGCCGGCTTCGTAGGTGGCGTCGATAAAGTAGTCATGCCGAGCTTTGCGATTTGCCGCGATAAGTTTGCGATCATCCTTGCTAGACATGGCATCAGTGTGTCGGATGACAACTCAATTGCCCAACCTCAGGGTGTCTATACACAGACGCGAGACTTCGAGCCCGAGCCGAACCAGCCTCGTGGACTGTACGGAGCTCCACCAATTCGGGCCTCGAAGTGAAGGTGCGGCCCAGTGGAAAGGCCCGTAGAACCCACAGACCCAATGATTTGACCTCGTTGCACGGATTGGCCAGTGCTGACCGAAATGCTTGATTGGTGTGCGTAGCTACTGGTGAGTCCGCCGCCATGACCGATCGTCACCAGATTTCCATAGCCGCCATTCCACCCGGCCTGAATCACCACGCCGCTATCTACCGCTCGAATTGGGGTACCAGAAGGTGCACTTACGTCAGCACCGGCATGACAGCGGGTATAACCCAGGATTGGATGGAGGCGCCAACCCGCATCTGATCCGATTGAGTAGCCGGGTAGGGGGAAATACCAATCGCCGTTTCCGGTACCGGTCGGCAATCCGCTTTGTCGCTCCAACCGTGCAGCCGCTTTCGCGATCTGTTGCTGAAGGCGGGCCTGCTCCGAAGCGAGCCGATCGTACTGCTGCTTCACTGCGGCTCGATGCCGCCGGGCCTGAGCTAACGCACGCTCTTCCTGCTGCACTAATTTTTCAACTTCACGTTTGGCAGCCGCGGCCTCGGCCGCCGCTTGCTCCGCCGCCGCCAAGAGTGCTTCGGCCTCGGCCTTTTTCTCCTTGGCGACCTTGCGCAGTCGTTCTAACTCAATCTGCGCTTGCTCCATCTCGAGCTGTTTTTGCGCCATCCGGTCCAACGACGCGTTATTGGCTGCAGCGACTGACCGAATGGCAGCCAATCGATCAGTCAGCTCACTAGGATCCTTCGCTTCGAGAACGATCTCCAACTCGGCGAATGGGCCCATCTGGTAGGTGGCACGAGCAAAATCGCCCACCTCCAATTGAAGCTGAGCCAGCCGGGCCTCCAGCCGCTCAATACGTTGCTCCATGCGGATCACCGCGGCAACTGCTTCCTCTAGCTCTTGTTGAGCTCGCTTGTCGGCGGCCTGACTAGTCGCCTGCTTCGCTTTGGCCTTATTTAATTTCGTCCGAGCACCAGGCAATTGCCCGCGTGCATCAAGGACCTGACGGGTAGCAGAACGAATCTTGCTATTGAAGGCCAGCACCTCATCGTGAGCGTCATCGAGTCGCTGATCTACTTTGGCCTTTTCCGACCGCTTTTCGTCTAGATCGTTGGCGGCAGTCGCGGCTCCAGCAATCAGGCCCAGACTCAATGCTGACGCAGCGAAAACAGCCAGAGGCGCTTTACGCCCCGAAAGCCGCGCTACACCGCTCATCGCGATAGTCCTCCCACTCCACTGACGTATCGGCATCTCTCGCGCCGACCTGGAGGTCAGACCCGCAGATACCTCCGCAATGTCAATACAGCTGACAGCGCAGCCAACAGAACACCCATGACCACAAGAATCACGGCTACCTGCCAGACCGCCTCCCAACCCACAAACGGGGTGAACTGGAAGGAAGGTTCCAAGAACCCATCGACCAGAACTATCTTGACCCCAATGATCGCCCCAATTGCGAGCGACGCGCCGAGAAGCGCCGCAATCACACTTTCGAGCACAAATGGCAACTGGATATAAAACTTAGACGCTCCCACTAGACGCATAATTCCAGTTTCTCGACTGCGACTATGCGCTGCCAACCGCATCGTGTTGCTGACCAGCAGGACGGTGACAAGGAGCATGGTGATGGCAATTCCCAGCGCTATGGCCTGCAACCCGTCGAGGAGTCGGAACAATTTGTCCAGCACTTGCTTTTGGTCATCAACTTTTTCCACGCCAGGTCTACCCGTAAACGTGCTGGTGATCACGCTGTATTGATCGGGGTCGGCAAGCTTTACCCGATAGGACTCCCCGAGATCTTCTGGCGTTGCTGACTCCGCAATAGGAGAGCCCGCAAATTGCTCTTGGAAGCGCTCGTAGGCTTCCTGAGAGGTCTCGAAGTAGACCTCCTCAACCAAGGGCTTCAATCCCTCAAGTTCTGCGGCGATCTGGTCTTTTTGCTCCGTAGTCGCTACCCCGGTGCACGATGTTTCCGGTGAATTCTTAGTGCACAAGAAGATCGAAACCTCGACCTTGTCGAACCAGAAACCCTTCATCTGGGCTACTTGTTGCCGCACTAGCAAACCTGCACCAAGCAGTGCCAACGACACGGCAATGGTGATGATTAATGCGAGCGTCATCGTTAGATTCCGCCTTAGTCCGGTCCACACTTCGCCAAAGACGAACCTGAGCCTCATTTCACTCCCTCTCAGAGACTGTCTCGTACCCGTTCACAGCGACATGCCGTAAACGCCGCGCGCTTCATCGCGAATTACGATGCCATCAGCCAACTCCACGACCCGCTTGCGGACCTGATCCACAATCTGCGCGTCATGCGTCGCCATCACGATGGTGGTTCCGGTGCGGTTGATTCGATCAAGCAGTTTCATGATCCCGATGCTGGTATTGGGATCAAGGTTTCCGGTCGGCTCATCCGCGATAAGGATCTCCGGTCGATTGACGAATGCTCGCGCGATCGCCACTCGCTGTTGCTCACCTCCGGAGAGCTCATGCGGAAAGCGTTTCTCTTTTCCGTCTAGCCCCACCATCTCGAGAACTTCAGGAACAACTTTGGCGATATGACTACGCGGTTTTCCGATCACTGCCAGCGCGAACGCAACATTTCCAGCCACATTCTTGTTGGGTAAGAGTCGAAAATCTTGAAAGACCGTTCCGATCTGTCGACGTAACTGGGGGACTTTCCAACTCGACAGCTTGCCCACATTCTTGCCGGCTACCCATACCGATCCAGCAGACGGTTTATCTTCCTTCAGGCACAGCCGTAGGAAGGTCGTCTTTCCTGAGCCAGAAGGACCCACCAGGAAAACGAACTCCCCTTTCTCAATCTCAACGGAGACATCGCGCAGCGCGGGAGTGTGTTGGGTCTTGTATTGCTTCGAGACATTGTCAAAGCGAATCATTCGCTTCCTTCCCATACATCGGGTCAGCGGCGTCTCAGTGTATGCCGCGAATTTATCTTCCGACGTATATCCAACGAAAAACCTTTCGGCCTGTCTACCGTGCTGAGAGGTACGGCCGAGGTAACGTTGAGAGCGCCGACGGCAGATCCAGCTCGCTTCTCACCCTGAAATAATCTTCGTAATCAAATCGTTACAAAATGGTGATGCGAGTCACGTTCGGAAGTTGCATGATAGAGGCACCCAACGGGCCGTCGGGAAATCCCCCCCAACCCCGCACGGCCGCGCCGCACAGCGGCGCAACACCCTCCAGGTGAGAGGCCCCGGGATAATCCCCCCCCTTCCCGGGGCCTCTGTGTTGCCCGGGCTCTATTCGGGGACTGTTTCCGTCCGACGCCATCGAATACCTGATTCGACGAAATCATCGATTTCACCGTCAAGCACATTGGCGGTGTTGCCTGTTTCGGTACCCGTGCGCAAATCTTTGACCATTTGATAGGGGTGTAAAACGTAGGAACGCATTTGGTCACCCCACGATCCACTGGCATCACCTTTCAGTGCATCCATCTCAGCTTTTTCTTCTTGCCTTCTCAGCTCAAGAAGGCGTGATTGCAAAACCCGCATGGCGGCGGCTCGGTTTTGAATCTGCGACTTTTCATTCTGGCAAGAGACCACAATTCCGGTTGGCTCATGAGTGATCCGCACTGCCGAATCAGTCGTATTGACGCTCTGACCGCCAGGTCCGGAAGATCGGAAAACATCCACCCGAATATCGCTTTCGGGGATATCGATGTGGTCGGTCTGTTCTGTGATCGGGAGGACCTCAATCCGAGCAAACGACGTTTGCCGGCGTCCCTGATTATCGAAAGGTGAAATCCGGACTAGTCGGTGTGTTCCCTGTTCCACGCTAAGGGTCCCGTAGGCATAGGGCGCCTCAACCTGAAAAGTCGCCGACTTTATACCCGCCTCCTCGGCATAGGAGACATCCAAGACTTCATGCTTCCATCCGTGTCGCTCGCAGTAGCGGGTATACATCCGCAGCAGCATTTGGGCCCAATCGGCAGCATCGACTCCACCAGCACCCGAGTGCACATGCACCAGAGCACCGCGTTGGTCGTAAATACCCGAAAGTAAAGTACGAACTTCCATCTCCGCGATCTCTCCGGCCAGTTCGGTCAGTTCCGACTCCGCCTCGGCCGCCGCCCCGGAATCGCTCTCTGCCTCTGCCAACTCATGAAGGACCAAGACATCATCAAGCCTAGAACGCAGCGTCTCCACCCGCCTCACTTCGTTTTGCAGGAAAGAGAGGCGAGAGGTTACTTGCTGAGCTCGCTCTTGGTCGTCCCACAGACCAGGATCAGACGCTTTCTTTTCCAGTTCGGCGATTTCCCGCCGAGCAGCATCTACGTCCAGTACGTCGGTAATTGAAGCTAACGTCGCACTGAGTGAAGAGATCCTTGCGGAAAAATCGATATCGACCACGCTCCTCAGGGTACGGCAGACGAGGTGGAGTCCTTACGACCGAGACTGGGCGACCAACGTACGCATTGCCCGAAGCGCGACGCTGAGCGACGCGAGATCATGTCTTTCGAGGAGGGAAATTTGGCGCAGCGTTGCTTTGACCCTCGAAGTCTCGGCGGAGTTCTCTTCCTCCCACTGCTCGATTCTTTCGTCCGCGCCCTGTGCGCTATCGCTACCACGTGCGATCTGAGCGGTCAGCGAGGCCAAAACCTGATACAGATCACTTCGCATTGCCTGGCGGGCCAGTGCATCCCATCTACCTTCCCTCGGTAGACCAGAAATCCGAGTGAGGAACTCATCGACTTCATAATGTTCACTGACCGCAAAATACAGCCGAGCCGTGGGATCTGGATCTGATGTAGTCCGCTCCGCGATGCGAACTACATCAAGCAAACTGAACCGATACAACAAGGATGCGGCCCAAGTCGCCAAGTCCGTCGGAATGCCTTGACCGCTAAGTCGATCCGCGATCGATTGCAATCGTTTCAGCTCATCGCCACGCAGCATCTCTGGCAGTTTGGGTCCGAGATCAGTAATTAGCGGAAGGTACCGCGGTACCTCTGTTGTGAGGTCGATACCGGAACCGTAGGTTTGCACCAGCCATCGGGTAGTTCGATCCAGCAAACGCCTCACTTCTAGATGCACCGCGGTTTGGGCGGCTGTCGCTACTTCATTGTCCAGCGCTGCCGTTTGTCGCCATAGCTCAGGCAGTTCGAAGACATCACGAGTGAAGGCGAACCCATGCACGACTTCCAGAGGCTGGGCTCCCGTCTCTTCGCTCACTCGAAAGACGAACCCAATACCACCGTGATTCACGGTTTCATTCACAACTGCGGTGCGAATTATGCCGGCCGCAAGTGGATGTTGAGGCAACCGATCAGCGAACCTGTCAGCCAACCGCTGGGGGAAATAGTGAGCAAGTACTGGCTGGAAGTAGGGATCTGAGGCTACATCAGTTGGCTCCATTGCTGTGCTCAATGTCATCTTGGAGTAAGCCAGCAGCACACTCAGCTCGGGTGAGGTTAACCCCCGATGCAGGGCCAAGCGTTCTGCCATCTCCTCATCAGTTGGCAACGACTCGAGCTTTCGATCAATGACGCCATCGGCAACCCACTGTTGGATTAACCGTTGGTGAACCGGCAACATAGCTGCCGCCTGCGCTCGGGCTGTACCCAAGACCAAGTTCTGGGCGTAGTTATCCGCTAGCACTAGCGCGGACACTTCAGCCGTCATGGCACTCAACATGTCATTTCGTTGCTTGATCGTGAGATCCCCGGCTTGGATTACTTCACTAAGCAATATCTTGATGTTGACTTCGTGATCGGAGGTATCCACACCGGCGGAGTTGTCGATAGCGTCGGTATTTAGGCGCACTCCGGCGAGCGCAGCTTCGACGCGTCCCGGCTGGGTCAACCCGAGGTTGCCACCCTCGCCCACTACCGCCACTCGTAGCTGATCGCCATTAACCCGCACTGCATCGTTGGCCTTATCTCCCACCTCCACATTAGTCTCGTGCTCAGATTTCACATAGGTACCGATGCCGCCATTCCACAGCAACTGCGCCTCGCTGCACAAAATGTCCCGGATTAGTTCAGCCGGGCTCAACGAACGAGTATCCGCATCAAGCGACAGGGCAATACGCATTTCTTCGGTAATGGGAATCGATTTGGCGGTCCGGGGGAAGACGCCACCTCCTGGGGAAATCAGGCTACGTTCGTAGTCATCCCATGATGATCTAGACAGCTGAAAGAGCCGCTCTCGCTCCTCGTAAGAGGAACCCGCGTCTGGATATGGATCGACAAAAATATGGCGGTGATCAAATGCGGCGACTAGCCGAATGTGACGGCTGAGCAGCATGCCATTGCCAAATACGTCTCCACTCATGTCCCCGATACCTACGCACGTGAAGTCTTCGGTTTGGGTGTCGATGTCCATCTCACGGAAATGTCGTTTGACCGATTCCCACGCTCCACGGGCTGTAATTCCCATAAGTTTGTGGTCGTATCCGTCAGAGCCACCCGAGGCAAAGGCATCTCCCAGCCAGAATCCGTATTCCGCAGCGACCGAGTTCGCGAGATCAGAAAACGTCGCAGTGCCTTTGTCCGCGGCAACTACGAGATACGGATCGTCACCATCGTGTCGAACAACACGGGGGGGCGGAAGCACATCACCCGCAATTCGATTATCAGTCAGATCCAACAGTCCGGAAATAAAACGCACGTAAGCGTGTTTTCCTGCGGCTGCATACCCGTCACGATCATTCGGGTCAGGCAACTGTTTGGCGATGAACCCGCCTTTGGCGCCCGCAGGCACAATGACCGTGTTCTTCACTTCTTGGGCCTTCACGAGTCCTAAGATTTCCGTTCGGAAGTCTTCCCTTCGATCACTCCAACGTAGGCCCCCGCGCGCTACCGCAGCGAAACGCAGGTGTACGCCCTCGACAACTGGTGAATAGACCCAGATCTCGAACATCGGGCGTGGTTCCGGTAAACCTGAGATCTCTTGAGGCAAGAGTTTAAACGCCACTTGTAGCGGATGATCTGGCTCTTGTTCCTGGAAAAATGTAGTACGGACACACTTAACGATAAGGTCCAACAGAAATCTTAGAATTCGATCAGCATCGAGCGAAGCGATCGCGTCGATTCGCTCGAGAATCGACGCTCGAATCCTTTCGGATCGCTCCTCTCGTGCCTCTCCCAACGCCGGGTCGAAGCGTGAGCGAAATAGCTTCAATAGGGAAGTTGTGATGCCAGGATTTCTACCTAGCACTTCTTCGATATATGACTGTGAAAACGACAAGTTCACCTGCCGCAGATAGCGAATAAGAGCTCGCAGCACTACAACGTCTTGCCAAGACAAAGCCGCTCGCAGCACGAGTGCGTTGAAACCGTCGTTGTCGGAGCGACCTGACCAGACAGCCAAAAAAGTCTCTTCGAAGCGTTGCTTCAAACTCTCATCGTCGGAATGCTGATCATCCGGAAACTCCAGCCCAAGGTCATAAATTCGGTAGGGACCCCCACTTGCGGCAGGGAAAGCGAAGGGGCGTTCATCAATGACATGCACTCCCATGTTTTGCAGGATGGGCAAAATGAGAGATAAAGAAAGCGCATCCCCGGATCGATAAATCTTGAGTCGGCGGTACCGATCCCCCACCTCGTAGGGGCGATATAAATTGAGCACCATCTCACCGTGCTGCAGTTGATCCAGTTGGCGTACGTCGGCCACACCGGTGCGGGCGGCGAAGGCCTCCTTGTATGCCTCCGGTATAGCGCCACGAAAGAGTCCGGCTAGCCGCGCGCCGTCTTCTTCGCCGATAGCTTCAACAAGTTCATCGTCAAAAGAGTCCTCCCACGACCTGACTGCCGCCATGATCTCTCGCTCCAGTAGCCGCTGATCCGGAACGGGCAGATGTTCCCCCGGGGCTACTCGCACGACGAAATGTAATCGAGCGAGCACACTCTCTGAGACTTTGGTCTGATAGTCAACGGAGGCGCCATTCAGTGCGTCGCTGAGGATGCTTTCTATCTGCAACCTCACTTGGGTGGTGTAGCGATCCCGCGGCAAGTACACCAAGCACGACATAAATCGTTCGTAGTCATCTCGACGAAGGAACAACCTGACCCGGCGACGTTCCTGAATCTGCAGTACAGCGAGCGCAGTAGCGAGGAGTTCCGCAACTCCAGTTTGGAAAAGCTCATCCCGCGGATAGGTCTCCAAGAACAACTGAAGATCCTTGCCGCTGTGCGAATCGGGAGCAAATCCACTGAGTTCGGCGACCCTCTTCACTTTGGCTCGCAGTACGGGAATCCCTTCGACGCTATGTGTGTAAGCGGACGCTGCATAGAGACCAAGGAATCGATGCTCACCGATCACAGATCCGGAACTGTCGAACTGCTTCACTCCCACGTAATCCAGATAGGCAGAGCGGTGAACACGAGACTTTGAGTTTGCCTTTGTCAGGAGCAGTGGGGCAGTTTCCAGGGCGCGCTCTTGGACAGCTGCGGAAAGCTGAGATAACAAGCGACGTCTACCATCGCCGCCACGAGTAATGCCCAGGCCACTGCCAGGCTCTACTGCTAGCCACTCTTGACCCTCATCTCGGACTAAGTCATAGCTTCGGTAACCGAGAAAAGTGAAGTTCCCATCAGCCAGCCAATGGAGGAATTCAGCTGCTTCGCCGCGTTCGGCACCATCAACTCCACCGCTACCCCCATCGACTAGCTCGGCTGCAACGGCAACGGCACGCTGCTGCATCGAAGACCAGTCCTCCACTGCAGAACGAACATCTGTCAAAACAGCCGCCAAGTTTTGCGCAAGAGCATCTAGCTCCTCAGCATCAGACTCTCGGTCAATATCAATATGGATCCAAGACTCCAGATTGTGTTGAGGCTCACCACCTGGCGCACCTGTCGATTGAAGTTCCCCCTGGTTATCTCGTTGAACCTGAAATCGTGGGTGGATTATGAGGTGAATCGATCGACCAGCTCCCGCTAACGCCGCCGACAAAGAGTCAACAAGGAAGGGCGAGTCGTCCACAACGGCTTCCACTACCGTGTGACCGTTAGACCAACCATGTTCCGCAATCGTCGGATTGTAGACGCGCAACAACGCCTCTCCGGTATCGCGCCCATGAGCAAGTTGCCGTTGAGAAAGCGCCAATCCCAGCAGGTCGATTGGATCGCTCTCTTGCAGATCGATCGCAGCAACATTTGCGAAAAACTCGGCCAGATACTCAGACAGCTCCGGGACCGCCTCGCCACCAAGCGTCCTACTCTCAGCAACGGCAGCGGCAACAGCCTCTGCTCGCACTCGTTCCTCGGTACCGCCGGTCGCGTCGTGGCCCGCCGGCGAGGGTCGGACTGCCATAAGCCGAGAGTATCCTCGCCTCCCGTGACGTTGCCGGTCCTGGTCTGTCCTGCCGCTTGCGAGAAATTATTGACTACCTAAGGCATGCTTAGGTCAGATATTCCCGACTTGGAGACAGCATGGCCAAGAAGCTTGAGAAGACTCAGCGTTATGACGCGACACCAGAGCAAGTCTGGGACATGTTGCTAAACGAAGATTTCGTCAAGGAAAAGTGCGAAGCCGCGGGTGCGACTGAAGTATCGGTTGAGACTCTCGAAGAAGATGACGGCACTACCCTTGTCTGCCGACGAGTACTGCCCGCCAAATTACCTGGGTTTGCAAAGAAGTTCGTCGGTGACTCCATCACGATCACCGAGACACAGCGCTGGAAAAACCCCGACGGGAAATCCCGATCTGCCGAGTATCTGGCCGACTTCGGCAATAACCCGATATCCATGCAGGGTACGATCTCGGTCGAATCTGACGGTGACGGCACCGTTGTACGGACCTTAGCCAAGGTGAAGTGCACTGTTGCCTTCGTTGGCGGGAAGATCGAGGGGGTAGCCGTGGATTGGACAGACAAATATCTCGATAAAGAAAATAAGGTTGGTCAGGAGTGGCTGAACCGATCCTGACCCCTCAGTCGTTGCGCGGAGAAGATTCAAAGTTCCCGCTGCCATCGCTGGTCTTCCCGGTAACGGGACCGGGAGTCTGGATCTAACGGATCGAAGTCACTTTTACAGTCAGGCTTGCGGCAACGTCTCGCGCCGCTCGGTGACGTCCACTGCCAATGACTCGGCCGGGCGTGACATCCGAGCGAGGGCGACTATACAAGCTACGACTACAAGACCTATCCGCACGGTCTGAAGCAACACTGGAAACCATTCGCCAATCATGAATCCTGCATAACCCCAGGGGTACAGTACTTGGGCTAGCCCCGCCGCAATCAGCAACAACAAGACCGGCAGGCGTAATCTCGATCTGGAGCTGGCCACGCAGAGCCCTCCGATCGCGAGCAACCAAATCGAATACTGCGGAGAGAATACTCGAGAAAAAGTGACGCTCGTCAGCACGACGGTAAGAGCAACGTCGGCCGGCAAGTGAGTCGCCAGCACTCCGCGCCACCAGCACAAGCCCAACCAGCCTAGGGCCAATAAGAGTCCAGCGGTGGTGAGGGCAGCAGCCGGCCCAGCTCCCGAACTATCAACCTCCATGGCGCCAAAGCGATATGTCATTTCTATATCGCCGCCAAAAGCATTCCCGATCATGAAAGGGAGCGCTGCCACCGATTCGATCTGCAGCCCCCGACCGCGTTGGCCGGCAAGGAAGCCTCCGACCTCATCAAAAAGCAGGAAGGTCAACCCGAGGAGGGCGAGCGAGACGACCGCAAACACCGTCACGCCGCGCAGCGCCTGTCGCTTCGGCAAGATGATCAGCAGCAGTACCGGCCAGAGCTTTAGAGCGGCGCCTAACGCGGTCCATACCCCCACTCGAACCGGTCGATTGGCCGAAAGGATGGCCAAGACCGCCAGCAAGGCGGGAATAACATCAAACCGATACAGCAGCACGGGCCCGATTACCAACCCGGAAGCAATCCAAAACCAACCTGCAGTCGAGCTGTGTCGGTAGAGAACTACGGTCAAGAGCAAGTCTACAAAGACGAAAGCACCCACAAGAACCGCCGTAGGCGTGCTACCGATCAAACCGATGGCGAAAACAATCGCTGCCGCCGGCGGGTACTGCCACATCTCATCGACCGGTAGCTCCCCTGCCGCGATACTGGGTAGCCAGCGTACGTACACCTCTATATCGTCAAAGACCAAGGTTCCAGCTGGATACCAAGAAAGCGGCACCAGACCCGCCACGACTAGCCACGCCCGACTCGTCAACCACGCGAGAGCTGGTAGCCACAGACGAGTAAACGTTCCTGCCCCCTCTTTATGCACTGTCACTCCATATGTGGGTAGCGATGATCAGTAGGAGGGTCAAAGCTCTCCTTTATCGATCGGGTGCTCGTCCACCGCATCAGATTTTGCGCCGCACCAGCCTTGTCATTCGTACCCGACGCTCGAGCCCCACCGAAGGGCTGTTGGCCGACCACTGCGCCAGTGGGTTTGTCGTTGATATAGAAGTTACCGGCCGTATATCGAAGTCCATGCATCGCATTCGCCACTGCCGTTCGATCTTGAGCAATGATCGATCCGGTGAGTGCATAAGGCGAGACTCTATCGAGTTGCCGCAGCATCGCCTCATAGTCTGCATCTTCGTAGACATGCACCGAGAGGATAGGGCCGAAATACTCGGTGGAGAAGTACTCCGCAGCCGGATCGCGGCACTCCAGTACGGTGGGTCGCACGAAGTACCCCTGCGAATCATCGGCGGTGCCACCAGCCAAAACTTCCACTGAATCGTCGGCAGCAGCACGCTGTTGCACTCCGGTGAGTTTGTCGAAAGCTCGCCTATCGATAACTGCCGACATGAAATTACTGAAGTCCAAAACGCTTCCCATCTCGAGTGCATTGGCCGTGCTCGCGACCTCGTCTCGAATCTGGGACCACAGACTCCGCGGCACATACGCGCGGGAGGCGGCGGAGCATTTTTGCCCTTGATATTCGAAGGCGCCTCGAATCATGGCAGTAACAGCCACCGCCGGGTCAGCGGATGGATGAACCACGATGAAATCCTTACCCCCAGTCTCGCCAACTATCCGGGGGTAACTGCGGTAACCCTCAATATTGTTGCCCACCGAACGCCAGAGCATTTGGAACACTGCGGTTGACCCCGTGAAGTGAATGCCGGCGAGGTCTGGATCGCCTAGCACTACCTCTGAAACTGGCGGTCCGTAGCCGGTCACCATATTGATAACGCCTGGTGGCATACCAGCCTCAATCAGCAACTCCATCAGCAACGAGGCGGCGAACTGTTGTGTCGGCGCTGGCTTCCAAATCACTGTGTTACCCATCAGAGCCGGCGCCGTCGGGAGATTGCCAGCAATTGCGGTGAAATTAAATGGGGTAACGGCATACACGAATCCCTCTAGAGGGCGATGATCACTTCTGTTCCATACCCCTCGCGACGAGATGGGTTGTTCGGCAAGGATGTCGCGAGCGAAGGCCACATTGAATCGCCAGAAGTCAATGAGTTCGCAGGCTGAGTCAATCTCGGCTTGAATAGCGGTCTTGGATTGACCCAACATGGTCGCGGCATTCACAGTGTCCCGCCAAGGACCCGCCAACAAGTCGGCCGCCTTCAGTAAAATGGCTGCGCGGCTATCGAAATCAAGATTGCGCCAGTCTTGCGCCGCCTCTTTGGCAGCTCTAACCGCTCCTTCCGCATCCACCTGCGTGCTCTCGTGTCCAACACCCAAGACCTGTTCATGGGCATGTGGTTGTACTACCGAAAACTCCTCCCCGGATGCTGGTAACCAGTTACCACCCACGTACTGAGCGAATTCTCGGGCTGAGCCACGGTCCAGTTCGGCCAAGCGCTGCTGCAGCGACTCACGATGTCGGCTACCTGGCTCGTAGTTGCGAATAGGCTCGTTTACTGGCGTAGGGGTATTAGAGACGGCGTCCACCAGATCCTCCGTGCGGTCTTCGAGTTGGACTCTCATCCTTGCACCGCAGAGGCAACGATCGCACATCTTTCGCGCCCAGATAGAGGGTGATCGCGCGGATTAGCCAACTTCCGATAAGTGGTCTGGCCCAACATTTTCTGGATCCCGGAGGGCTTGCACGCTGGTCCGTAACGAGGTTTCCAACACATCGATCCGGCGGGGCAGATCCATCACATTGCCGCCCATCGCCTCTAGATCTTCCGGACCGGGACCAATGATGGTGACCTGACAGCCCTTAGAACGCACATTCTCGGCTTCGCGCAGACATCGTTTCGTAACTTGCAACCGCCAACGACGTTCGAGTCGAGTGAGCAGATGATTCGGACGGTCAAGGTGGAAAGACACCATGGGGGCAAGGACAAAAACTTCGTCTAAGCCTTGCCCGGCAAGAAGATCGACATTGGTTGCCGACCAGGTACCGCCGTCGATATATTCCCTGTCGCCTATCTTCACCGGGCTAAACCAACCCGGGATGGCGCAGGATGCCATAACGGATTCTGACAATGGGGCTACCGGTGCACCGGGCTTCCCAAACGCCACACGTTGGCCATCGGAGTAATCCATAGCGACTATCCATACGTTTGGATGCGGAGACCATTCGTCCATAGGCGTCACCGCTTCAACCAAATGGCCAACGCGTGCCAATGACCCGGTACCGACCGGCAGGAAGCCACTGAGTACCGCTGTCGGGGGCATGCTGCGACCACGACGCAGGCTGGTCCCTATCAGCTTTGCCGAACCCGGACCAAGGAGGCGTGGTCTTTTCGGACGACCACTCCCCGTCGCTTTCTCATAGTCAAACGAGTAGCCCGCAAGCGGTCCATCTGTAATCGGGTGACCACGCTGATGAGAGAGCATTTGTTCACTGGATACGCCAGCGCCAAGTAGTGCCGCCAACACGGATCCGGCTGATGTCCCTGCAAGCACATCACATTCTCGCGGGTCGATACCGTGAACTTCACGCAGCGCGTTCAGGGCCCCGACCATCCATGCCGCCCCAAGTACTCCGCCGCCGCCAAGGACTAAGCCCCGGCGGATACTTCGTCGAGCGGCCATATTCTCACCTTACGTGTCGAGACAAGAACTCTGCGTAGCGGTCTGGTTACAAGCGACTCCGCTATGCCTTTACGGTACGCCTTCTGCCACTGGGCGTAGTTGTATCGAGCAATTCGGACAAAGCTGCGACAATACAGTCAGATAGGACATCTATGTCAGGCATCGCATCCCGATCGGCATTCAGCCCGAAGTACACTCCTCCGTCATAAGAGGTAAGCCCCACACTGACAGCCTGATTCTTAGCTAATGGGACCACCGGGTAGGCCGCAACCATTTTCGATCCACCAGCGTAAAGCGGGAATTGAGGTCCTGGAACATTCGTGACTACTAGATTCCACACCCGGCGGGTTAGGCCGCTAGCAGCGCGAGCTCCTGCCGCATGCAGCGTCGGAGGCGCGAAACCAGTCAGTCCAACCAGAGCTTGAGCACCCATTGCCTGACCGCTCGACTTCAACTGACCCATTTCAAAAGCAACTCGTTGAAGCCGCACCACCGGGTCGGGCTCACCGACCGGTAAATCACACAGGAATGCGGCCACATGATTGCCCTCGGTCGAATCAGTCTCGGGCTGCACACTGACGGGCACGAGTGCGCGCATAGTACTTCGAGGAGATAGGTTCTCGCCTCGAGTCATCAACCACTCACGGAGTGCACCGGCAAGAACTGCCAGAACCACATCGTTGACCGTACCTCCATGAGCCTTACGGATTCGTTTGTAATCGTCGAGTTGGGTATCAGCGGTACCGTACCTGCGCTGCTCCCCAATCTCCACATTCAACGGACTGCTATCGGGTGGTCGAACAACTGTGGCTGCGGCGCTCAAGACCCCAGCCATATTTCTGCCGATCCCTACCGCACTCTCGCGAACATCACTAAGACCCACCCGGACTGATTCCATGATGGTGGCCGGTGAGCGCAGCGCATCCGCCATGCCACCTGCAAGTAACTCGAATGACGAAGGTTCTCGAGCCGGGCGCCAGACATCGGTACCCATCTGACGCGGCTCCGGTGTTACGTCAAGAATCACCTGTCCAATATCGACGGCAGCCATACCATCAACCATGGCATGGTGACTCTTGGTCAAGATTGCGAAGCGGCCTCCTTCCAGACCTTCGATTAGATACATCTCCCAGAGCGGACGAGCTAGATCAAGTGGTCTCGACATGATGCGAGCGACCAGCTCTCTCAGTTGTCCGTCTGTGCCTGGACGCGGAAGAGCCGAACGACGTACGTGATAGGTAACGTCGAAGGACTCGTCGTCAACCCAGACGGGATTCGCGAACCTACCGGGAACTCGCCGGATCCGTTGCCGATAGCGTGGGACGAAAGCGATACGTGTCCTGATCAACTGCACCAGCCGGTCGTGATCGAACCCGTCTGCCGGTGCTTCAAAGACCGCCACGCTGCCAACATGCATCGGTGTTGTCGCTTCCTCCAGGTAGAGGAAAGACGCATCGAGCGGGCTCAGCCGGTCTGCCACGAGGCCTCCTGTCGTCTTCTCTAGTATCCACGCGAGTCAGATCGCATTGACGGGGGCATGCCGTGGAGTTCGCTCAGAACCGCTCGATTTGCCCCTTAAACCCCCGCTGTCCGCACAGGCTACGGATTCTGAATCCCCATAACGGGTGAATCCCACGGTCGGTTGACGCTTCACGTTGCCATCATCACCCGGACAAAGTCACCATTAGGTGTCCACCTGCGTCGTTGCCCCGACACCCATCTCCAGGCCCCGACCCAGATGGAAACAAGTTCATAGCGTGAACAGGCAAACGACGGAGTCAGAACTGGTTCCTGCTTTGGTCGCCGATCGCATAGCCGACGGTTCTGTGATTTATGTCCCGAAAGAACGGTGACTCAGGAAACACACCGGGATCGCAGGAGGATCGGAGACAAGAGAAAGCAACCGATGCCAGGGCTCACCTGTAGTGCTATCGAACAACTCCCGTAGCGGGTCATACCGCTGCATAGAGCCGGGGCCCTCGCACCCGTAGAGCGAGGGCTCCGGTTTCTTTTGCGTAGACCGCTCTCAAAACCTGTTTAACGGCTGCCCCTCAGAGCCGGATCCGACTCTTTAAGTCCTGTGTTGAGGCCGACTTTCCAGGCCACACAACACATCGGCCGGCCGGTTAGCCAGACTCCCCCTGCCCCGCTGAATCCGCATTCACAGCGTTGGCATCAGTCGCCTCAGACTGTTCAGCAAGCTTACGTTCTAAAGCTCTTCCCTCAAGATCCAGATCAGGCAAGATCCGGTCGAGAAAACCTGGTAACCACCAGGTGCCGCGGTTAAACAACGTGAGGGCAGCGGGGGCCAACAGTAAAACCAAGAAAGCAGCGAACGCCACTGCAGCCGTCAGGCCGATCCCGAATTGTTTGACAACGGGGTCAGGATTAATAACGAAACTGCCAAACACGCTCATCATGATCAGTGCCGCAGTGACAATCACCTTCGCGGCACCTGCTACGCCCGCTTTTACAGCCGCCCTAGCGCTTTTCCCGGATGCATGTTCGCCCTGAATCGTACTCATCATGAAGACTTGGTAGTCCATGGAAAGCCCAAAGAGAGCCGCGAACATCATGAGCGGGACATAACTCACGACAGGAACCGTTCCGTAAGCACTGGGCAATCCGATTGCATCCAGTCCCCAGCCCCATTGAAAAATCACAGTGACGAGACCAAATGCCGCACAAGCCGCCAAGAGGTTCGCCACGGCCGCCTGTAACGGAATCAGTAGTGATCTAAAGGCGATCAGCAGCAAAATGGAACTCAATATCGTCACCGTCAGAATCACCAGCAACATCTTCGCCGTGATCATTGCAGCAAGATCAATGTTGGCTGCAGTCGTGCCACCCACATCGGCAGTCATTCCAGGAGAAAGCGCTGAAGGAATGACCTCCGTGCGTTCTTGCTCTACGAGATCAGCGGTCTCTGGTGCCGCGGGCCGACTCTTGGCAATCACACTCATCGTTAGAGCCGTACCAGCATCATTAATTTGTGGCGGGGAAACGAGATCAACATCCGACGGTTCAGCCAAGGCCGTCTGCAACTTGACGATGCGAGGATCAGTCCCTCGCGCATCGCCGCCAGCTGCCGTCAACTCTTTGGTCAGCTTCTTTTGCAGCTTTTCCGCCTGCGCCTGCTCCGCCTGCGCCTGCTGTAGTTCGGCCTCCAGTTCGTCTGCACTCTGTTCAAGAGCCGCCGCCGCTGCTTCTAATGCTGCTTTTTCCTGCGCCAACTCACGGCCGGCCGCGGCCAGTTGAGCTGCCTCGCTCAACAGCTCCTTTTCCGCCGCCGCGAGTCCCGCCGCACTTCTCGCCAAAGCCTTGGCGCCTTGCTCCAGTTGTCGGATTTCACCACGTAACACTGAAGCCTGCTTAGCCAACTGCTCCAACTGTTGACTATTCGCCCTCAGCTCAGCTCTTAACTCAACCTCCGACTGCTGCAGTTGCGCCAGTTCTCGTTGCAGCGCAGCCCTGACAACTGGATCTGTCGCTGCATCAATACGAAGATTCAGCTCTCGCTGCCGCAGATCATTGACGGCCAGCTGACGAAAGGTACGCCGTATCTCGGTGAGGGTTACCTGATCCGCCGGCGAGAGTTGAGCAAGATTCCTTTGCAGCTTCTGCTCAATCCGCTGTTGCCGTTGTTTAGCCTCGGTCAGTGCCCGATCCAGTAGCCGCTTGATAGCCGGATCACTTGTCCGAGCAATCGCTACTTCCAGTTTCTTTATATCGAGCTCATTTTCGACGGCGCGAGTGATCAGGCGCTTTTCCTTGACAAAGATTGCCTGGCCCTCGGGTGAGAGTCTCTGCTCCAGTGCGCTGATTTCTTGACGCAGCTCCGCTTCTCGCTGTTGGGCCTGCGCCAGCTCTCGCTCCAAGGCCTGGATAGCAGCGGGATCATCCGGTTGACTCAAAACGTTGTCGATGAAGGCCTGTTCTACAACATTGAAGCCAAGCCGGGTCCCTAACTTGATCTCATTGAGCGCAGCACCGTCCGTCTCGGCCGCCAAGGCGGCTACGTCGGCCACAATCTGCTGACGCTCAGCTTTCAGTTGCTGCTTCTCTTTAGTCAGTTGCCGTGCTTGTTGTGCAAGTTTCTTCTCGGCATTGGCAAGAGTGCCTGCCTCCGCCTCTAATGCAGCCAATCGAACGAGCAAAGCGGCTTCCTGCTCCTCCAGCAGAGCTTCTTGTGCCTCCAATGCTGCCTGCTCCGCAGGTAGCGTTTGCTGTGCCTCATCCAACGAAGTTTTCAGCGACTCGGCTTCGTTGTATTGCTTTTCGTATTTGTCGCTCGGAGTCGCCTTCGGCTTTATGCTCACCGCAACAAGGAGCGGTCCGTTGTAGCCAGGACCGAATCCGTCCGACATCAGGTCGTAGGCATCCCGCTCTGAGGTTCCGGGAGGCGATACCGACAAATCCTCTTGACCCAAGGTCATGGAGGTGACTGGGATCGCTAAGGGAATCAGCAAGAGTGCAGCTACCAGAGCGCTGGCCCAGGGCCGCCTAGTAACCAACGTTGCCCAGCGGGTGGCAATGGGGTGATCGGTTCGCCGCCCCACAAATGGCAACCGTAAAGCTCCGATTCCTCCTCCGATAATGGCCAGTACCGCGGGAAGTAACGTCACTGCCGCCAGCACGGCGCCCACCACTGCCACTGCTGCGGCAAGTCCAAGCGCTGCGATGAACGGAATACCAGCTACCTGAAGCGATACCAGCGCGATTACCACGGTGCTACCCGCAAAGATGATCGCACCACCGCTAGTAGCTACGGCCCGACCAGCTGCCACTTTGGGATCCAAGCCGTCGCCCAAGACGTAACTTCGGTATCGAGTTACCAGAAAGAGCGCGTAGTCAATCCCAACTCCCAGACCAATCATTCGGGCAATAGTCACGCCGATAGACGGGGTATCTACGACAGTTCCCAAAACCCAAATACCGGAAAGCCCGAGGAGGAGGCCAAATACTGCCGACATCAGTGGCATACCCATTGCGACCAAGCTGCCAAATGAAATCGTGAGGATGATGCCCGCCGCTATGACTCCCAACTTCTCGCTGTTGCCTGTATCTGGCTGAGATAAGACGCTGCCAATCGGGCCGCCTACGGCCGCTTCTAGTCCTACTCCTTGCGGTCCGGTTGTAGCGGTCTCGTACAACTCCTCTGCAATCTCTTCAGTTAACTGCTGAGAGTCCAAGTCAAGCAAGATCGGGATAAATGCGTACTTACCGTCTTTACTGACGAATCCTGCCGCAGGCTGCTCAAACGGGTTGGTTACCGAATTGACGCCGTCTTGCTTCTTCAGCGCCTTGTAGGCGTCAGTTATAGCCTTCTGATTCTTACCCCCGTCATCGACTTTCCCTTTAGCTGCGTAATACACCGCTGGTGAGGTGCCGTTTTGCTGGGGTGGGAACTCCTGGGTGAGCAGATCGGTAGCGGCCTGACTCTCGGTCCCAGGCAAGGACACTGAGTTGTTTGTGGTCGGACCCAAGATCCCGGTCAAGGCGGTCAGACCCACAACCAGGACAAGCCAGACCGCTAAGACAGCCCAACGAAACTGCGCGCAAAATGCGCCCACTCGTCCGAGGGCTTCACCCATCCTGTTACCTACCCTTAGAGACTTCTCGGCAAAAGTCTGTCACTTGTTCCAGTGCCGGTAAGGCGCATCCACATTTTGGATGGTTCCCGCGGCGTGGTCGCAGCTGAGCAACTTTCGCACTCGTCAGAATAACGTCATCTCACCGAGGCCACTTGGGCAACCGAAGCGGGGGGCATCAGCGGTGGCAAGGACCGGAGCCCCTCGCGTAGCTCACACTCTGGAGCGACGACTCGCAATGGTCCCGCCTCCCGATTCATTGCCGCCGCCGCTACTTCATCCTCTGGAAGAATGGCAAAGCCCACTCCCGTTCCCGCCAGTGCCGATGCTTCTCGCAATCTAGCGACCGGGTCAGCACCCAATGCCGCGACGCCTAAACCACCGACGCCATTCCAAATCAAAGTAACCACTCCAGAGAGCACCGGTCGATGGCGTGCCCACCATCGAGTCAGTCGATGCATTCCAAGTGCGGTCGGTGCGGCCACTACTGCAACACCGTCAGCTCGGGCAACTGCGGCGGCAGACCAGTCAGACAGATCGCCACTGCCACAGTCCAAAACGGTCACTTCAGCACACTCACGACTAATCTCGGTTAGGACCGGCAGCGTCCCCGCTAGCGATATCAATGTTTCTTGATCTGAGGAACCGGTGGCTAGCAGGATCTCGCCCGCAACCGGTGCTAGACACATCCGCCAACTTTCGCGATCGATTGTTCCTACTTGTCCCTGCGCGAGGGCAGCCAGGAGACCCGAAGGCTCCTCGCGAACGCCAAGCAGAAAGGCTTGGGAGGGACTTCGAGGGTCGGCATCGATAAGTACAGCCTCACTCGTGGTCTCGGCCGCCACATTCGCGGCAACAGTCGAGATCCCGGGTGAGCCCGCAGGTCCGCACACCGCCAGCACCTGTCCAGAACCACGTTGCAAGTACTCCGGCTGATCCAAAGCTGATGCAATCCCTTCCGCTGAACCATCGCACAGCGCAACTCTTAAAGATTCCGCCCGTGATCGATCCGACGGTAATTCTGGGGACCCAACTAGGAGACAGCGAGCGCCAGTTCCCGTCAGCCGGGAGAACAGCTCTGAGTTGGCTCCCAAGAATTTCACCGATACCAGCACCACTTCCGGTCGGAGGGCGGTCACTGCGCTCGCTAACTCCACGGGGTCAGTGGTCTCGCGCAAGATCAAGAACTGTGAATTCGACCGGCGCAACGGTTTCAACCAGCCCGACTCGCTATCAGCTCCTACTACGACAGACACCGGACGCATGATTATCTCCCTAAAAACTACCCAGAATCCGGCACTACGTCGGAGTCCATGCCAGCATTAGATCGTGGTCAATCATTTTCTTACGCTGGCGGATGTTGCAGATGTGCTGAACATCTCAGCCGACCAGGCCTATTCCTTGGTGCGAAGCGGAGAGTTGCGAGCAATCAAGGTTGGCGGTCGAGGGCAATGGCGCATCGGCGAAAACGATCTCGAAGACTACATTCAACGGATGTACGCGCAGACAGAAGAATCAATCAAGACACCTGATCAGACGACGGACGTCTAGGGATAAGCTGCGGCTCCCGCCAATTCAAGATCAGTAGCGCCCCGAGTGGGACTAACTCCAAAGTCTGGCCACATGCGAGAACCAGATGGTCGGCACCAACTTCTTGAAGGGTGCCGACGGCGACACTACCGTCGACGAGATCTGCTCTGACTGATGTATCCAACAGTTGCCGAATCACCGTCCGCATGGAGCCCCGTTCGATCCCGCGCGGAGGAAGGGCCGGTGGGATGCGGCCTACCTGCGCCGAGATCACGGCACTCATCGGGATGAGCCAATTCTGATCATGCGATCGAAGGGCCACAGCATCTTCGGTTACGAGCTTCACTGTGCCGGCGCACTGATGTCCGCCACCTAGTCGAAGCACGATTTCTGATCCCGTTTCACCCCGGAGTCGCTGGAGCAACGGGATGGCGCTTTGCTCCAGCTGAACAGCTGCACTCAGTTCTTCTTCATCCTGCTCTTGCTCTACGCGCCGCAGCAACTCGGTCAACTCCCAGGTCTGCAGTGGATCCACCATGACTCTCCTCCCCCTCCAGAATCCACGCCACGTCAGATTGCGAAGCACTGGTTTTCCACCGGGTGACTCAGGCCACAGGATTGCCACTTGATCTAAGGGCTAGATCGACGTTAACTTGATCAAATATTATTAAATAAGTACAAATCGCATCAAATCATATTACCAAGATCAGCGTCAGTTGATTGTGGGAGGACATATGCCGGCCCGTCAGAACTTCCAACAGCAACGACTACCCCTTGAGTGGAGACGGCACGGAGTCACCCCAGTCCCTCGGCAACCTAGCCCGCCGGCGTCCACGGCCACCCAACGCTGGATAGGCCGAGCAGCCGCGGCAGTTGTGGAGATCTCGGCAGGAATGCGACCGGCAGACAACTTGCTGCGCATCGTGACTCCCGCGACTCAGGCGAGGCTCCGCATTCTTCATGCCACGGCAGCCGCACGAAGTAATGTGCCAGTGCGGCGCACTACCAGCGTACGAGTCGTGAGGACAGAATCTGGAGTCCTGGAGGCCTGTGCGGTAGTTCAAGGCAAACATCGTTGCCAGGCGGTCGCATTCCAACTGCGTCAGCGAGGCGAGCGCTGGCTAATAACTGCAGTAGAAGTGCGTTGACTTACCGCCGCGAACCCTTCTTCTGCTTTTTCTTAGACCGCGTGCGGTTCGCTCGCCGCCGCTCAGCTCGAGACGCATTGGGATCCACAGGAGCGGCTTCGTCAACACCGTCATCAACGTCCGCGGTTCGTGTCACTGCACCAGCGGATCCATCAACACTAGGCGCAGTAAATTGCATGTTTTGTGGCCGCTGCGGCCCTAAACCCTTGGCGGTTACCCCCGGTCCTCCACCGACTCCCAGGTTGGCCCCTAAGGATTGGCCTGCGCCGCTTGCGGTCGCGTCGACTAGCCCATCCGGGACCTCAGCTACTTCTTCCGCCTCTTCTTCCACCTGAACGTCCGCGTTGAACAGGTACCCCACAGTTTCCTCGCGAATCGCATCCATCATGCCGCTAAATAAATCGTATCCTTCTCGCTGATATTCCACTAGCGGATCTCGCTGGGCCATGGCGCGCAGCCCGATGCCGTGCCGCAAGTGATCCATCTCGTGAAGATGTTCACGCCATTTCCGGTCCAGGACCGAAAGCACAACCTTGCGCTCAAACTCCCGCATAGCGTCTGTGCTTAACTCTTCTTCCCGCTTTCCGTATGCGTCGCTGGCGTCGGCGATCAACTCTTCCATTAAGAAGTCGCTAGTCAGGTCAGATACATCGCCACCACTTTCCGCTACTAAGTCATCCACGGTGACCTCTAGCGGATACAACTGTCTGACCGCAGTCCACAGCTGATCGAGATCCCAGTCCTCCGCGTACCCTTCTGTGGTCGCATTCACGACGTAACCGCGAATGGTCTCCTCCATGAACTGACGCACCTCTGAAGAGATGTCCTGACCGTCGAGTACCCGATGCCGCTCGTCATAGATAACCGAACGCTGTCGATTCAACACATCGTCGTACTTTAAAACATCCTTACGGATTTCAAAGTTTTGCGCCTCACGCTGAGTCTGAGCCGACGCAATTGCCTTTGTCACCATTTTCGCTTCGATGGGCTGATCGTCGGGTACGTTGAACCTTCGCAGAAAAGCATCAACCATTTCCGCCTTGAACAGTCGCATCAAGTCGTCCTGCAGCGAAAGGTAGAACCGGGTTTCCCCAGGGTCTCCCTGACGACCTGATCGACCGCGCAGCTGATTATCGATTCGGCGCGATTCGTGACGTTCGGTGCCCAGAACGTACAAACCACCCAGCTCACTAACTTCGTCGTGCTCTTGTTCAACCGCGTGTTGTGCGTCGGTCAGTGCCTCTGGCCATGCCGCTTCGTAGCCTTCCGGATCCTCGACTGGATCCAGCCCCTTCTTCTCCAACGCTTCGTTCGCCATGAACTCCGAGTTGCCGCCGAGCATGATGTCAGTGCCTCGACCTGCCATATTTGTCGCAACAGTTACCGCACCTTTGCGGCCCGCTTGAGCGACGATCGACGCTTCCCGATCATGTTGTTTCGCATTCAGAACCTCGTGAGAGACGCCACGCTTTCGCAGTTGGTCGGACAGATACTCACTCTTCTCGACACTAACTGTGCCCACCAAAACTGGTTGACCCTTGTCGAATCTTTCAGCGATATCTTCAACTACCGAATCGAACTTGGCCTTCTCGGTCCGAAAGATCAGGTCAGCCTCGTCGGCTCGCGCAAGCGGTTTATTACTGGGGATCGGAACAACACCCAAACCGTAAATCTGCCCGAATTCCGAAGCCTCAGTCATTGCCGTTCCGGTCATACCGGACAGTTTGTCGTAAAGGCGGAAGTAGTTTTGGAGAGTGATCGTGGCCAAGGTCTGGTTTTCAGCCTTAATCTCTACATTTTCCTTCGCCTCAAGAGACTGGTGCAATCCCTCGCTATAGCGGCGACCAGAAAGAACTCGACCGGTGTGCTCGTCAACGATGAGAATCTCCCCATCCATGATCACGTAGTCGCGGTCTCTCTTGTACAACTCCTTAGCCTTGACCGAGTTGTTGAGGTAACCGACAAGCGGCGAGTTGACCGTGTCGTAGAGGTTGTCTATTCCGAGTTCATCTTCAACTCGATCAATCGCGCTTTCAAAGATAGAGACGTTTCGCTTTTTCTCATCAACGTCGTAGTCTTCCTCGCGTTTGAGCTTGCCAGCTAGCCGCGCAAACTCGCGGTACCACTGCGGGGCATCGTCAGCTGGGCCACTGATGATCAGCGGGGTTCGCGCCTCATCGATGAGAATCGAGTCGACTTCGTCGACGATCGCGAAGCTGTGGCCTCGTTGCACCATTTCCGCCGGCGTCCACGCCATGTTGTCGCGCAGGTAATCGAAGCCGAACTCATTATTCGTGCCGTAGGTGATGTCCGCGCCGTATGCGATCTTTCGCTCCAGCGGATTCATTGCAGCCAGAATCGCCCCAACCTCAAGGCCCAAGAACCTATGCACTCGGCCCATCCACTCGGAATCTCGTTCGGCTAGATAGTCGTTCACGGTAATGATGTGAACGCCTTCTCCGCTTAGAGCGTTGAGATAGGACGGAAGCGTCGAGACCAAGGTTTTACCCTCACCGGTCTTCATCTCGGCGATATTGCCGAGGTGAAGGGCCGCGCCACCCATTATTTGCACGTCGTAATGTCGCTGCCCCAGCGTCCGCTTCGCAGCTTCACGAACCGTAGCGAAGGCTTCCGCCATCAACGAATCCAGACTCTCACCGTTATCGAACCGCTCCCGATACTGCGGAGTGAGCGCTCGCAACTCATCGTCGGACATTGCGACGTAGTCTTCTTCGATCGCATTTACCTGTCGGTTTACGGATTCCAGATTGCGCAAAATACGCTTTTCCCCCACCCGGAGGAGACGTTCCATCAACGACACGCTTCAGCCTTCCTCGAGGATGCCAAGTTATTTCTACCTCTATCTTAGTGTGCCGCGAGCTCGGCTGACCGGGGCAGGCTCAAGCCAACCTGATCAAACCCGCACGAGCAGCTCGGACAACCGCCTCAGTTCGAGACTGAGCCTGTAGTTTTTCCAAAATGCTACGGACGTGATTGCGCACTGTATTTTCTGAAATATACAACTGCTCCGCTATTGACCGGTTACCGGAACCATCCGCCATCAGGAGCAGGATTTCTTGCTCCCGCGCCGTCAACCCCACTCGCAGATCCCTCAATGCTTCACCCGCAGTAGACATCCGCTCAAGTAGAGCGCCGCCCACATCGGCTGAGACGAATGGGGAACCAGTCAAAGCACCCGCGACGACGCGGAGCAAATCCGCGCTGTCGCCGTCACGATCCCAAATCCCTGCCAGGCCTTGATCAAGCAAGGGCTCAATTTCGCGCGCCTCATCTCTCGAAGCGCTGACCACCACTCGCAGCGACGATCCCTGCAATGTTGGCCACAAGGTATCGTCCTGCAACAAGACTCGGAGATCTACCAGTAGAAGATCTGGGGACTTTCCCAGCAAATCTCGCAACTCGGTGGCCGATGACGTCGTCAGTAGCTCATAGCCAGCATCACTAAGAAATCCGGTCAATCCGCGTAAAAGGACGGGCGACCTGTCAGCAGCCGCGACCAACTGCTGATGCTGTGCGGCACCTTCACGATTCAACTTGCTGCGCGACCATCAGTTGGAAGGTCCAATCGGATCAGGCCATAGTCGAAGCCTCGGCGTCGGTAAAGCACACTAGGTCGGTCTGACTCCGAGTCGTGGAAGAAGAAAAAATCATGCCCTACTAGTTCCATTTCGTCGAGCGCGTCCAACACGGTCATAGGCTTGGTGGCGTGCCGCTTTTCGCGGACTAATACCGGGCCTTCGGAAATAACTACCCCCGCTACGTCTGCTTCATCGACAGAGACATCATTTTGTTCCGCGGACTCGGGTGCGTCCATTAGTTCATCGCTTAGCAGCGGAGCCGGGCTATCGGCCGCAACTAAACGAGCATGGCGGCGGCGCTTGCTTCGACGTTTATCAGCCGCTCGCCGTAATCGTTCGTTGAGAGTGTTGCAGGCATCATCTAACGCTGCGTACTTATCTGCGGCGTGCGACTCGACCCGGATCAAGGGACCCCGGCCGTGACAGTTGATCTCGACTTCGATAGCTCGATCGGCCAGTCTGGGATTCCGTTCTCGCGAGACTTCTACATCCGCTCGAACGATATCGAGGCCAAATCGCTCCATTCGCGCGAGCTTGTCGTTGACTAGCTCTCTGAAACTCTCTGGCACATCCATGTGCCTGCCGCGAACCACAATGTCCATCGCCACAACCCTTTCTCCCGGATCTACCTCAATAGCTTCATCCCCGATTGAAACCTAAGGACGTACCCCAACGCTAGCGCTGCAGCAGCAGGATTCATGGACCAGACGAGCAGAAATTTCCAGTCAAACCATTCTGCGTCGCACAGATGACCGAACCCAGACTGGCTGAGACCCCGGCAACCTTCAAAGCTCTCAGAGCCGCGGACATAGTTGCGCCCGTTGTCAAAACGTCATCGACGACGACGACGTTGCCACCCGTCGGGAGCATCTGCCAATCAGCGTCGAGTGCTTTAAGCATGTTTTGTCTTCGCTGTTCTGCGTTCAACTTCTTCTGCATTCGCCGCCGACCCGACCATCTCAATGCTGGCACTGCGACACCTCGCAACTGAGCTGCAGTTTCTATAGCCAAGTCTGCTGTCGGGTCCGTCCCACGACGGCGCACCGAGCCACGGCTCGCTGGAACTGGCACTAGGACTGGAGCTGAGAGTCCGTGGGCCCGAACTGCCACAGATAGCCGCTCGACCAGGAAACCTCGCAATGCTCGAATACCTCCGTCTTTGTGTGACCGCACTGCCGCCGCGAGATCTCTATAGTCACCTGCCACAAAAATTTGGTCTTCTCCCAGTGACACCACCCAAGGATCTGCTGCTTCAGCCCGAGCCCTGCACGGATCACACCACCAGTTACCTAGCTCGCCACAACTGCAGCAATTCGAAGGCAGTAATAACTGGCGGATATCACGAGCTAACGATTCGCCCTTCATCTCTGCAGCCTCCGACAAACGGATCTGTCTGCACAAGGACCCCGAATTCCGGGGGAAACTCAGCCACTCACGGCGCTGTGGATCCGGCCATATCCAGTGGTTCGACTGGCTCTGGCGCTTGCAGGGGGAGCGAGAGGGTAAAGACACAACCCTTACCCGGCGCGGAAGACACGGCTAGCTCCCCGCCATGTAAGCGCGCATCCTCACGAGAAATCGATAGTCCCAACCCGTTCCCGCCCAAAGTACGAACTCGTGCTGGATCTGCCCGCCAAAACCGCTCAAAAACGTGTTCCGCATCTGCAGCCTTCAGCCCGCTGCCATGGTCGATAACCCGAATTTGGGCAGTACTACTTGCGCTGGCCACACTGACCTGGACCGGGAATCCAGCACCGTATTCGATGGCATTCACCAGCAGATTTCGAATGATGCGTTTGATACGTCGACTGTCACATCCCACGTAGAGTTCCGGAAGCCCCCGCAATCCCAGTTCGACCTGGTTTTCTAACGCAACTGCCTGCAATGACTGGATTTGTCCGGAGACTAACTCCACCAGGTCGACATCTTCAATCTCGACTACCGCCTGACCCGAGTCAATGCGCGAGACTTCAAGCAGATCACCAAGGAGCGACTCAAAGCGTTCTACCTCGGACTGCAATAGTTCCGCTGTTCTCTGGGACTGAGGTTCCGCAATAGTGGAGGACTCTGCCAGCACCTCGGCGGCCATGCGGATCGTGGTCAAGGGCGTACGAAGTTCGTGAGATACGTCTCCGACGAACCGACGCTGCATCTCCGATAAACGCCTCAACTGCAAAATCTGTGATTCGAGACTGTCAGCCATACTGTTGAAGGAAGAAGCCAATCGGGCCATTTCGTCTTCGCCCCGCACCTCGAGTCGTCGACTCAAGTCACCGGTAGCCAAGGCCGATGCTGTTCGAGCTGCTTGCCGGACCGGCTTCACCAGCCGATGAGTCAACAGCCAAGCCATGAGCCCCAAGAGAACTACCAATGCCACCCCAACCAAGAGAACAGTTGATCGCACGAGGGCGATAGTCTCCTCAACCTCCTTTAGTTGGAACAGGTAGTAGAGCCGATACTGACCGACTCCTTTGATGTTCACCGGTGCCCCAACAATGAGCCCAGGTTCAGCGCGATCATCGTTGTAACGGATATCGGCGTAGACCCAAGCGTTCCCATTCGAGTCCTGTACGGCTTGCCCCAGATAGTCGGGTATGGACTCCTCCGACACGAGTTCAGTCGCGCCAAACGGGCGAGAGCGAGCCTTAGGTACTAAGACGATGTCATACCCGGGTTTGCCACCTCTTTCTGCGAGATCAGCCACAAGGTCGTCGATCAGCAGCTCAGGGGCAGTATCGGCACCAGGGTCGGCATAGGTGCGGGCTATTGAACGTCCAGCAGCCGCTTCGGCGAGGGCCTTACGTTGCTCTGCGGCCAGAAGCCCATCTGAAATTCGCTGAACTAGGACGACGCCCGCGGCCCCGACCACCAGGACCGTCACTAACACGGTCGTGACAACAGTCCGGAACTGGAGCGACTCCCGCCATGTCTGAAGCAGCCCGTGCGGCCGGAACATCAGTCTTCAGAGCCCGCCCGGTAGCCGACGCCCCGCACCGTGATGACGTACTTGGGTCGTTCTGGGTCAGGCTCTACTTTGCCGCGCAATCGCTGCACATGAACATTCACCAGACGGGTGTCTGCCGCATGCTGATATCCCCATACCTCACGCAATAACATGTCGCGGGAAAAAACCTGCCACGGCGAACGCGCCAGGCAGGAGAGCAACTCGAACTCCAGCGGCGTAAGTGGAATAAGTTCCCCCGATCGGGTCACGGTGTGACCCGAATAGTCGATCTCCAAATCGAGCAGCGTCAGAACTTCACGCGAGGCGACTCGGCCAGGACGCATCTGTGCGCGAAGCCGAGCAATAAGCTCTTTCGGTTTGAACGGTTTGACCACGTAGTCATCCGCACCGGCCTCCAGCCCGCGGACAACATCAGCAGTGTCTGACCGCGCAGTAAGCATGATGACGGGAGTATCGCCCTGTTCCCGAATCTCCCGACACACCCGCACACCATCAACACTGGGCAACATGACATCCAGCAACACCGCATCGGGGGGTTCCTGGCGGAAGCTGTGCAGCGCTGTTTCACCGTCGCCACAGACTGCCACGCTATAGCCCTCGCCTCGCAGGACAATCGTCAACATCTCAGCGAGGGCGGGGTCATCGTCTACCACAAGAATTCGACCTGCCACATCACACATGATGTCACTTGTTGTCCAAGAGTTTGCACACCCGTGGCATGCGGGTTTCGACACGACCACCCCGGATGACCATTTTTCTCGGTTCCCTGCCTACGCTGTTCTGGTGAAACTGAACCGCACCACGCTAGCCGCTATCGGCATCTTCCTCGTATGTGGTGCGGCTCTCCTGGCCTCCGTCCAAAGCGATCCGGTGCAGCAAGCCGTTGCCGCGAATCAGGAATCTGGCGAAACGGAGGCAGCCGATGCAGTGGAAACACCCGCGAATCCGGAAGAACCGACACAGCCGAGCCTAGTCAATGACTCCCCCTATTGGTCCGACCCAGCCAACGTCGGTAAGCCTTACCCGCCGGGTGAAGTACCTGGATTGTTGACGTTTCGCGGTAACCCCACCCGAACGTATTACGGAACCGGGCCAGTCCCTCGGACCCAGCCGCAACAGTCCTGGCGCTACCCAGCCGAGGGCGGATTGTGTGGCATCTCGAACGATGGAAGTGGTGCAAAATCTTGGTGTGGTACCGGGTGGACCGGACAACCTGCGGTCTTTGAACGAGATGGACGCACCTGGTTAGTGTTCGGCGCCTACGACTACGGAGTCCATTTTCTTGATGCCGATACTGGAGAGCAGCTCCTACCCACCTTTAAAACCGGGGACATCATCAAAGGTTCCGTGACCATCGATCCAGACGGTTACCCCATCGTGTATACGGGATCCCGCGACAACTACCTTCGGGCGATTGCGTTCGATGGCCGCAAACCCCGCGAACTTTGGAAGTTGAGCGCCGACGCCGTTTCTCCAATTAAGTGGAACAACGATTGGGATGGTTCACCACTGATCATTGATGACTATCTATTCGAAGGCGGAGAAAACAGTCAGTTCCACATCGTCAAACTTAATCGGGGGTACAACAAAGCCGGTCGGGTGACGGTCGATCCGGAACTCGTCTTTAATACACCCAGCTGGGACGACGAGCTCCTGTCAAAGTTTGGTAGTGATCAGGTTTCCATCGAGAACTCAGTCGCAATCTACGAAGACACTGTCTACTTTGCTAACTCTGCTGGACTCGTCCAGGGGTGGGATTTATCGGGCCTTACCCAAGGGCAGCAGCCCAAACGGGCTTTCCGGTTCTGGACCGGCGACGATACTGATGCTTCCGTAGTGATCGATGAGCTGGGCTTTCTCTACATTGGTTCCCAGTTTGAGAAGGGTAACGAACGATCACGGAAGATCGGCCAGATGATGAAGTTGGATCCCAACAAGAAGAATCCGGTGGTCTGGTCCGCAGATGATCAGGGAGGCATCCCTTCTGGGATTTGGGGTACGCCGGCTTTGCATGGTGACACCGTCATCTTCGACACTAATGGTGGTGAGGTGGTGGCTCTCGACCGCGATTCCGGGGACGAGAGATGGCGAATGCAACTGGCCGGCCCTACCTGGCAGTCTCCGGTCGTGGTCGATGATGTCTTGATCATTGGTGACTGCGGCGGTGATCTGCACGGTTATGACATTGCCGATAGCAACTCGGATCCAAAAAAACTGTGGAAAGTGAAACTAGGCGGCTGTATCGAGTCCACGCCCGCAGTATGGGACGGCGGTATTTACCTGGGAACGCGTAATGGCGCTGTCTATGGCCTTTCTGCCGAGACCACTAGTCCTTCTGAGGCCTCGGCCCCGTAACTACGCGAGTGCCAATATCGCCAACGTCCCGGGCAAATTATTGACCGCGTGGGCGATGATGGGCGCTCCCAGTCGTCCGGTCCGCAATCGTAACCAGCCGAGACACAGCCCGACGACAAAGAGAACTCCAAATCTCACCGGCTCGAAGTGAAATGCGGCAAATAGAAAAGAAGTTAGGAGCACGACGGCCCAACTCACGAGACCCGACCTGGCCAATGAGGCAAATAGTAGGCCACGAAATGCAAGCTCCTCCGCCAGCGGAGCACCTATCAGAACTAGACCCGCAAAGATCCAAAGCTGCCAGCTCGGGCCGCTACCAGCCAAACGGGTAGCCGCATCACCAGCTGCAGAGTCAAATCCGCCAAAGAAGGCCTCCGTGAGGAGCGTGGCACCCAGACCCAGAACGTATGCCACGACCCCACCCAACACACCCCATGCGATGTCTTGACGGTTCCAAGCGAGTCCGAGGTCTATCCCCGCCCCGTTCCCCCAGCGCCGCGTAGCGACAAGGGGCCAACCAGCGAGTACCAGCCACGGTGTCGCGGCCCCAAACACAAGGGCCACACCGAAACCTGGGTTCAAACCATTCGCCGCGAGAAACGCAAGGAAGAGGCTGATCGTGAGCCCGAGAACCCAGGTACCGATGAGGCAAATGGCTGAGTCACCAAGCCCCCATCGCGTCTCAACAAGGACCCGTCCTTCGCTACTCGCTTGTTCGGCGGTGGCTGGACATCCCGGATAGTCGGCTGGTTTTCGGGTTCGCACCTCAGTAGCGGTAATGCTCCGGCTTGAAAGGCCCGGAAGCGTCCACTCCCAAGTACTCGGCCTGCTCTTTGGTCAACTTAGTCAGCTCGACCCCTAGGGCAGACAAGTGCAACTTGGCGACCATCTCGTCCAGGTGCTTCGGCAGCACGAAGACTCCGATGGGATAGTCAGCTGATTTGGTGAACAGCTCAATCTGCGCCAGCACTTGATTGGTGAAGGAGTTCGACATCACGAAGGAGGGATGTCCGGTGGCATTCCCTAAGTTCATCAGTCTTCCCTCACTGAGCAGAATGATGGTGTGATCGTCGGCAAAACGCCATTCATCAACCTGCGGTTTGATGATGGTGCGCTTAGCAATGTCGTCCAGACCAACTACATCGATTTCATTATCGAAGTGACCGATGTTGCCAACTACCGCTTGGTGCTTCATCTCCGACATTTGCTCAGCGGTTATAACGTCCTTACAACCCGTCGCTGTTATGAAAATATCGGCGGAGCCGAGCACATCCTCCAGCCGTGCAACCTGATATCCATCCATGGCCGCCTGTAGTGCACAGATGGGATCAATTTCGGTAATGATGACTCGGGCACCTTGTCCGCGTAACGAATCCGCACAGCCCTTACCAACATCGCCATAACCACAAACCACAGCAGTTTTGCCACCGATCAGAACATCGGTGGCCCGATTAATGCCATCAACGAGGGAGTGTCGGCAGCCATATTTGTTGTCGAACTTACTTTTCGTTACTGAGTCGTTGACATTAATCGCTGGGAACAACAGGGTCCCGTCCTGCATCATCTCGTACAGACGATGGACTCCTGTCGTGGTTTCCTCTGTCACACCGATGATTTGTTGTGACATTTCCGTCCACCGACGCGGCTGCTCGGCGAGCACGCCTCTGAGCAACTCGAGTATGACTCGGTACTCCTCATTGTCGTCTTCCGTTGCTTTGGGTACCGCACCCGCTCCCTCAAACTCGACGCCCTTGTGAATGAGGAGCGTCGCGTCGCCACCGTCGTCCAACAACATGTTCGGTCCCTGCTCACCCCAATCGAGTGCGCGCTCGGTGCACCACCAGTATTCGGGAAGGGTCTCGCCTTTCCACGCAAAGACTGGCACGCCAGCAGGCTTCTCTGGAGTTCCCTCGGGACCGACAACGACTGCAGCCGCCGCGTGATCCTGAGTTGAGTAAATATTGCACGACGCCCAGCGCACGTCCGCACCTAGCACTGTGAGCGTTTCAATAAGAACAGCGGTCTGAACCGTCATGTGCAAAGAGCCGGTTATCCGCGCCCCTTTGAGCGGCTGTCGTTCGCCGAACTCGGCCCGCATGGCCATAAGACCGGGCATTTCATGCTCAGCCAACCTAATCTCGTTACGGCCAAACTCTGATTCCGATAGATCGGCGACTTTATATTCGAAACTCATGTCTCGTACTCCTGCAAATGTGAAGGCAACCGTGTGGGAACGAACGGCACGAGACTTCGATGGTTCGACCTCAGTATTGTGACACGAGATCCATCACTCTGCCTAGCGCAACTTCCGTCAGACACTCTCGGCTGGGCTCTCACCAGGCCGGATAATGTCAGGTTCCAAATAAATGACGAGTTTCTTACTAGGTACGGCTGCTCGCAGGCGTACTTCTGCGGCATCGATGGCTTTAGATATGTCAGATCCGGTTTGATCTCGCTTGACCCCGATTTTTGCCGCCACGAGGATTTCATCAGGGCCCAGATGAAGAGTTCGCAGATGAACGACTCCCACAACACCGTCACTTTCGGATAGTGCCGTGGTGATCGCTCGCTGTTCCTCTGGAAGGGCACTCTCCCCAACCAGCATCGAGGTCATCTCCATCGCAAGAAAAATGGCGATGATGACCAAGAGCACCCCGACGGACATCGCACCTAGACCATCCCATGCCCCATTACCGGTAATCGTGGCCATGCTGACGCCGAACAATGCGAAGCACAGCCCAACCAGAGCGCCCATGTCTTCCAACATCACTACCGGTAACTCTGGTTGGCGAGTGTCGTGCACGAATCGAAAGAGTCCGCGCCGGCCCCGGACCTTACGAGACTCCCGAAGGGCTGTTCGCAACGAGAGCCCTTCAAGTGCCATGGCCACAAGCAGGACCAGGAAAGCAACCCAGGCATCTTCCAACGGTTCCGGATAATGAAACTTGTGAAAGCCCTCGTATAAGGAAAAGAGTCCGCCGACAAGAAACAACACGATGGCTACTACGAATCCGTAGACGTATCGGAGCCGGCCGTATCCGAATTGGTGCGTCCTATCTCGTTTTTGATGAGCGCGCTTATTTCCGAATAGCAGCAGTAGTTGGTTGCCCGAATCAGCCAAAGAGTGAATCGCCTCGGACAGCATCGACGACGAGCCCGTGAACACGAATGCCAGGAACTTGGAGATAGCGATCCCGACATTGGCAGCGAGGGCGGCAAAGACCGCTTTTAGGCCACCCTCAGTGCTCACGAGGACTCGGCAGCAGCTGCTGCTTGTCCCGTCGTCGTAAACGTAATTGTGTCATTTCCCGGAGGCACGGCTAATGCATCACCGGCGCCTAAGTCGAAAGACTCACCTTGGACTTCCGCGTGGCCGACGCCCGCCAACTGTAAGACGAGCCGATAGCCCGGATCCGACAGTTTGGCCGACTCCGTTACTGCTATCGCGCGAAAGGGAGCACCAGCAACGCGGTAATCAGTTGTTTCCGATCCGCGAAGTAGAGTTGAATGAAGTCGCGGGTCGAGAGCGGCGAGCGCATCCGGAACTGAGATCTCCTTACTGGTGAGACCCAACCGCAATACGTTGTCTGAGTTACGCATTACCTCTATCCCCAGGCCATGGACGTAGGCATGTGGCACACCGGCTGGTACGTAGACGGCATCACCGGCGGCTAGCTGTTGCGGCTGCAGCAAAGCAGCAACTGCGACTCCCGGATCGGTGCCGAAGGCTCGAGCAACCTCCACGAGAGCCGCTGCCTCTGAGTCAGGCAAGTGAGCCGCCCTTGCGGCCGCGGACCATTGCGCTTCGGTCAACGATAACGGCTGGCTGCCGAGCAACCGTCCGACCGCGTCGGCTCGATCGTCACGCTGCAAAGCTTCGAGAACTCCCGCGGCGGCACCAGCTTCGGCTAGTAAACGATGGGCGATTTCTATCGGCCGCCAGTCCGATAGCGTCGTGAACGGCTGATCTGCCAGCAACATCTCCGTCTTTTCGACATCATCAGCCAACAACCGCGATGAGGATGCATCGGTCCGCATCCGTCCGATCTGTTCGGTTGTGGGATGGACTTGCAGGGACAACGGCCCGGCAGCCGCAAGAATTTTCACAAGGAGCGGCGGTCGATAGTCTCCCCAGACATCGCCTAGATTGCGGTCTGGCTCGTCGCGGAGCGGTGAAGGGGCCGCGGGGTGACATCCGAACCACATTTCTGCTTGCGGGCGTCCGTCAGTCTTGGCACCCCAAGGGGTGAGCCCGTTTATGACGCCCCAGTCATAGTTGCGAACCGAACCACGCAGGACTTGCGGCATGGGAGTCATGACGATTGCACTACTTCCGCCTGGTCAGTGAGCATGATCGGCAACCCATCTCTCACCGGGTAAATATTGCCGCATTCGGTGCACACCAGCGACGAAATCTGAGTTTGGGCATCCAATTTTGCGTGATGCGGAAGCGGACAGCGTAACAACTCCAGCAGCCACGGGGCGACGCCAAGTTCAGCCATCAGTTCCCTCCCGGATAACGCTCAAAACTCGTTCAGTGATCTGGTTGAGCTCCTCGGAATCCCGGGCTTCGGCATTCAATCGCAGAAGCGGCTCCGTATTGGACGGGCGAACGTTGAACCACCAATCTCCACCGGTGAAGGTGAGACCGTCCAACTCATCAACTTCAGCCTCATCTTCAAATCGTTGACGCACCCGTTCAATCGCTGCGGGGACATCGTCAACTGTCGAATTGATTTCACCCGAAGAGGAGTAGCGGTCATATTGGTCAACCAATTCCGACATCGTGCCCCCGCTGCGGCCAAGCAGGGCCAGAACATGCAAGGCGGCCAACATCCCGGAGTCCGCGAACCAGAAGTCGCGAAAGTAAAAATGCCCAGAGTGCTCACCGCCGAAGACCGCACCTTGCTCCGCCATTGTGGCCTTAATGAACGAGTGACCCACCCTGGTTCGCACCGGTAGGCCTCCGTTTTCAAGAATTATTTCTGGGACGGCACGGCTCGTGATCAAGTTATGAATAACGGTTGCACCAGGATCTTCAGTCAACATGCTTGCCGCGATCATGGCGGTGATAGCCGACGGGCTGACCAGGTCACCGTTTTCGTCGACAACGAAACAGCGATCTGCGTCGCCATCAAAAGCCAATCCCACGTCAGCCCCCACCTTGCGAACTCGGTCTTGGAGATCCCTCAAATTTTCCGGGTTGATGGGATTTGCCTCATGATTGGGAAATGTTCCGTCCAGTTCGAAATACATGGGTAGCAGCGTGATCGGCGCTGGCGGCAGGTCCGATTCGCCGCCAAGAACCGCTGGCGCAGTGAATCCGGCCATCCCATTTCCCGCGTCTACGACTACCCGCAGCGCCTGAATATCACTGATGTCTACCATGCTGCGCAGGAAAGAGGCGTAGTCATGCAACATGTCTCTCTCTCGTAATGTGCCAGCCTCATCGGCAGCTTCCGGAAATTCTCCGTTAGCCACCATNGCTCTNATTTCGGCGAGTCCCGTCTGCTCACTCACTGGCGCTGCTCCAGCCCGACAGAGTTTGATGCCGTTGTATTCGGCCGGATTGTGGCTCGCAGTGAACATGGCGGCGGGCAAGCCGAGCCGCCCAGACGCGAAGTAGAGTCCATCCGTCGAACACAGTCCGATATCGATGACATCGCACCCCTGCGACTGCACTCCGGCCGCAAAGGCGGCTACTAACTCGGGGCCACTCGGCCGCATATCGCGTCCAACCACCACCGCTCCGGGACCACCCTGGCCGGGGGTAATTTTCAAACACGTGACGAAGGCGATACCGATTTCGCGCACCAACTCGGGACTTAGCTGATCGGGAACGGTGCCTCGCACGTCGTAGGCCTTGATGATTTCATCGAGATTTCGCACGTCCCGAACTTACCGACTAATTCGTTCGAGGGCATACCTAATGGCTAGGCTCCTGCGTCACGAAGCACTCGAAGATGCCCTTTCCGGGTCACCTCCAAGGTGCCAGGTGGGACTGCATCAGGAACGGATGTGGTGCTCTCTTTGGCCCGCCCCGCCTCGCGCACCGCGTCCGCCAGCGCTTCAAGGTCATCGCTACTTGGACGCAAAGCATCTGGATCGGGCTGAAGCCGGACCACTTCCCACCCCCGCGGAGCAGTAAGACGCTCGCTGTGGGCCTGACAGAGGTCATAACAGTGTGGTTCTGCGTAGGTCGCTAATGGACCCAAAACAGCGGTGCAGTCTGAATAAACGTAGGTAAGTGTGGCAACTGCCGGCTTGGTGCAAGACGGTTTGCTGCACCTACGCGAAGAAGCCACCTCATGAAAATACCTGCCGAAGGTGACAACTACCCGGATTGGGTGCCGTGTCGTTCTCGACTGATCTTCAACTTGGTCGGTCTCGACCTAGTCTCATGCGGAACTGACATCGGGCCAGCCCGAACATGTGCGCACGAGACATCGCATCACGACACTTCGACAGATCTGGCGGTAGCCGTTTCCGGTAGACCGCATCGTTGGGCGACCACAGTAGGGCCGCCCAACGACTAGATCTAGCCCACTTCTTTCTTCAAACGGCGTCGTTCCCGTTCGCTGAGGCCACCCCAAATGCCAAAACGTTCGTCGTTGGCCAGCGCATATTCGAGGCAATCGCCTCGAACCTCACAGGACAGACAAACCTTTTTGGCTTCTCTGGTGGATCCTCCCTTTTCCGGGAAGAACGCTTCTGGATCAGTCTGAGCACATAGTGCCCGTTCTTGCCAGGTCATCTCTTCGCTGCCCGAAAATGACAGCTCTACCATCTCTCCCACCGTGGCTCCCTTCTCTCCCCTCCACGGAGCGCCAGCCGCGATACCGCCTCTCCCCCGGTTGAGGCGGGACCGCTTTACCAGTCGGTACCGACGCGGTTGTAATTACATGCGTGTAATGCGCCTACGTCAACCCCTATTCCAATATCTGTGGATGAATCGCGGGATCTAGAGCACATCTTGGGGCAGAACGGACACGGAAGAGTCCAATAATCCGTATTTGGTAGTGCGCTGCATTGCGGGTCGACCCACCAAATCGGCGATCGCGTGAAGATCGTTGACCGACATTTCACTGCCGTGGCCCGAGCCGGCCATGCGTGAGATCGTCTCCTCCATCAAGGTTCCCCCAAGATCGTTTGCCCCTGCCATCAACATGGCGGCACAGCCCTGGGGACCCAACTTCACCCAGGAGCACTGAATCTGGTCAATCGCCCCATGAAGCATGAGCCTCGCCATTGCGTGTACCGCACGGTTCTCACGAACTGTCGGACCCGGACGCGCTACACCGGCCAAATAGATCGGTGACTGTTGGTGGACAAAAGGTAGGGGGACAAACTCGGTGAAGCCACCGGTGTCCTCCTGAAGCCGGCGAATTGTTCGCAGATGGGACACCCAATGGTCGGGCCGATCAACGTGGCCGTACATCATCGTGGCCGAAGTGGGAATGTTGAGACCGTGCGCGGTGCGCACAACCTCTATCCAGGTGGCCGAGGGCAGCTTACCCTTGGTCAATACCCAGCGAACATCGTCATCAAGGATTTCGGCCGCGGTTCCCGGGAGGGAATCGACACCCGCTTCCGTTGCCGCTGCCAACCAGTCATGGATTGACAGTTGCGATTTTGCGGCCCCATTAACCACCTCCATCGGGCTGAAAGCGTGAAGGTGAACGTTGGGTTGGCGTCGTTTTACCTCTCGTGCCAGGTCGAAGTACGCGGTCCCAGGTAGGTCTGGATGTATCCCGCCTTGCATACAAATTTCGGTTGCACCGGCAGCTACGGCCTCATCTACCCGATCACCTACCTGCGTCAAACTCAGGGTGAACGCATCATCATCAGTCTCGCGCTGGGCAAAAGCGCAAAAACGGCATCCCGTATAGCAAACGTTGGTGAAGTTCAGATTTCGGTTCACGACATAGGTCACCGTCTCACCGACCGTTTCCTGTCTCACCTGATCGGATATCGAACACAATTCATCCAGTGCAACCCCATCACAGTCCATTAAGGCCAGAGCTTCACTCTGATTCTCGACAAGAGCGAGCGCCGCCGGCGAGGTAGCCGCTAGACGTAAGGCTTGCCTCAGATCGGTCGAAATTGGTTCGCGAACGGCACTCGTGCGACTTGCATGAGCTGCAACGCGGCTCCAGTCGCCATAAACCGTATCGATATCAGATCGGTGGCGTGACCGCCGACCCTCGCTATCAATCTCGGTGGCAAGGTCGACCCGCCCACCCGACGCTACTGCCGCAAAATCCTCATATCCAGGGTCTGGTTCCTGCCATGGCAGCGGCCGAGGACTGGCGGGTTCCGCGAGGAGACCACGCGAATCTCTTAGGGCTGCCACGTGGCGCTGTAAGCGCGTATCGATCCAGCCAGACCGCTGGATGTATTGGGGGTGCACGGTCAACCGCGGCTGCAACTCCCAACCCTCAGCTGCCAAATCGCCCGTAAGCCGATCAAGGTGAGGCCACGGCCGTTCTGGATTGACATGATCAATGGTGACCGGGCTAATCCCGCCGAGGTCGTCGGCTCCTGCCGCGATCAGTCGCAACACCGTACCTGGATCGCTCAGATTGGGGGGGATCTGAACTCGCATCGCCGGACCCAGCATGAGCCTAGCCACCGCTACGCTCGCGACATAGCGGTCCGTATCAGCGTCTGGTCGAGAGCGCGCCGCAGTCCCAGACTTGGCACGAAAGTTCTGCATCAGAACTTCTTGAATCTGCCCGTGGTCTCGATGGCTGCGCCGGATAGCCGAGATCGACTCCACCAGCTCCTGGTCGGTCTCTCCAATACCGACCAGAACTCCCGAGGTGAAAGGAATAGCCAAACGGCCAGCATCATCGAGGACCCGCATCCGGACATCCGGGTCCTTGTCGGGCGAACCGAAATGGACTTCACCAGGCGTATCAAAGAGTCGCCGCGAGGAAGTCTCCAGCATCATGCCCATACTCGGCGCCACCGGACGCAATCGGCGAAGCTGCTCCCACGACAGAACGCCGGGATTCAAGTGCGGCAATAATCCCGTCTGCTCAAGCACCGCGATCGCACATGCTCGTAGGTAATCCGTCGTGCTTTCGTAGCCTGCTTCGGTTAGCCATTGCTGTGCCTGCGGCCATCGATCTTCTGGGGTGTCCCCCAGAGTGAACAATGCCTCCGCACATCCCAATGCAGCGCCTTCACTCGCGATTCGGACGACCTCATCGATACTGAGGTAGAGATCCTGACCGGCTCGGCGTAACGACGCCGGATCGGTGACAAACGTGCAGTAGTGGCAGCGATCTCGGCACAACTTGGTCAACGGAATGAATACCTTGGGCGAGTATGTGATTAGTTGCGATTGACCCGATTCCTGAAGACCTGCATCCCGGACCCTGCCGGCGATTACCGACAGCTGCGCCAACTCAGTCCCGCGTGCCTGTAACAACGCCGCACATTCACTGACATCAAGAGTTACGGCGCGATCGGCCCGGGACAAGGCCCTGGTGATCAGGCGCCCAACGGCTGCGCTCGACATGCTCTGAGCCTAGGCCCTCCTACCGGGTGCCATAACTACGGCTCGCACCTGACACGATCAGATCATGAAAATTGTCGTTCTAGCAGGGGGACACGGTGGCGCTCGCTACACCCGAGGCCTGCGAGCTGAACTCGGGAATCCGCCAGCCACGGAGATTACTGTCATCGGTAATACTGCAGACGACTTGGTACTCCATGGTTTAAACATCTGCCCAGACCTCGACACGTTGATGTACACCCTGGGTGGCGGTTTAGCTGAAGACCGCGGCTGGGGCCGTTCCGACGAAACATTTCACGCCAACGAAGAGCTCGCCGCCTATGGGGTACCGGGATCGTGGTTCGGCCTTGGCGATCGGGATTTGGCAACTCATCTCGTTCGAACGCAGATGCTGACCGCCGGGTACTCGTTGACCGACGTGACTGAGGCACTCTGTGCCCGGTGGCTACCAGGAGTCTCATTGCTGCCGATGTCTGACGACCGCGTGGAAACGCACGTTGTCGTCAACGATGACGAAGGCCAGCGTGCCATCCACTTCCAGGAGTGGTGGATCCGGTATCAAGCGAAATCAAGAGCTGAGCGCTTCATCTACGTGGGCGCGCCAGAAGCACAACCAGGCCCAGAGGTCGTACCGGCCCTCATGAATGCGGACTGCATCCTGTTGGCGCCGAGTAACCCCGTTGTGAGCATTGGAGCAATACTTTCAGTACCGGCCATCACATCAGCTCTTAAACAAACTCCGGCTCCCATTGTTGGAGTGAGCCCGCTTATCAGCGGTCGCGCGGTGAGAGGAATGGCGGAACAGTGCCTCTCCACTATCGGAGTCCCCCGCGACGCGGCCTCGGTCGCCCGCCATTACGGCAGTCGGCAATCAGATGGCGTGCTGGATGGCTGGTTGGTTGATGAACAAGATAGAGACGCCTGCGCCGACTTAGCGGAAGATGGCATCGCGACGTCTGCGCTGCCCCTACTCATGACCGACGTGAACGCCGCAGCGACTATTGCCTCCGAATCGCTGCGTCTTGCTGATCGGGTTCGGCTATGAACCGCTGGCATCAGCCTCATTCCGACACTGCCTTGCAGGTGGCTGCTCCAGAGGGAATGGGTGAGGTTTTGCCCGATACCGACTTGGCTCGCGCGATAGCGCTACTCGTAGGGGGAACCTCATGGCCAGATGGTTCTCGGGGAATTAAGCCCGGTGACATCATCGTGATCGCAAGCAAGATTGTGGCAAAGGCAGAGGGCCGCATCAGATCAGTTACCGAATTGGATCAAGCTTTGGCGGAGGAAAGCGTAGAAATTCTCGCCCAGATCCCCAATGGAACCCAAATCGTTCGGAATCGCCACGGCGTGGTGTTAGCAGCTGGTGGAATCGACAAGAGCAATATGCCGCTTGACGAAATCGTGCTGTGGCCATCGGATCCCGACCACTCGGCACGCGATCTCAAATCTCAGCTACAACGAGCCCTCGATACGGAGCCGTTGGGAGTCATCGTTACCGACACGTTGGGCCGAGCATGGCGCCACGGCCAGACTGATCACGCCGTGGGAGTTGCCGGCCTGGAGCCGATCATCGACGCTGCAAACGATGACACGGCAGTTGATCGTCACGGTAATGAGTTACGAGCTAGTGCCTTAGCTATCGCCGATGAGGTCGCTGGAGTCGCAGAAATCGTTCGAGGTAAATCTTCGGGGCTACCGGTGGCGGTAGTCCGAGGACTAGCAGGTCGAGTACTGGCGGAGGATGGTCCAGGGGCGGCTGCTCTAGTGAGACCTCGTTCGCAAGATGCCTTCTCAATGGGAGCTAGGGAGGCTGAGCACATCGGTGCGCGGAGCGCGGTTCAACTGCGCCGCACCATTCGAAAGTTCGACTCGGCACCGCCGCCGCAGGATCTAATTAGGGAATGTGTTGCAGACGCTATCAGCGCACCTGCCCCTCACCACACCAAACCTTGGCGATTCATTCAAGTGGCAGGCCAACTTCGTCAGCGGCTCTTAGACGCAATGGCCGCGCAGTGGAAAAGGGATCTTGCCGACTTGGATGGCTACTCGTCGGCCGACATTAGAAAGCGTCTCCGGCGCGGTGACGTTTTGCGTCAGGCACCCGCTCTTGTTGTACCGTTCCTCGATTTCGCGGCCGGGGCACATCTTTACCCTGACGACACCCGACGCGGCTATGAACGAGATCTTTTTATGTTGTCAGGAGGGGCGGCGGTGCAGAACTTTATGGTGGCAGCAGCGGCGCGCAAGGCCGCCACGGCCTGGGTTTCCAGCACGGTATTTTGTCCAGCCGTAGTGCGCAACGTTTTGGGCTTGCCTGACTCCTGGCAACCGCTGGGGGCAATCGCTATCGGACTGCCTGCGGAGACCCCACCAAATCGTGTTCCACCAGATCCTGGTGATTTCTTTCAAGTGCGAGAGTAACCGTCACCGATCAGACGAGAACCTGATGCTGCCGGGCGGGAGTTCCGCGTCAGGCCAGACACGTGCTCCATCGGTTAGCTCAACTCCAGCCCCGATTCGGGCGTTCTCCGCCACTACAGCGCCCTCCAGAACGACATCAGCACCAATCACCGCACCCGAAGCCACAACACTGTCCCGCACCGTAGCGCCGGATTCCACCCACACATTATCCATTAATACAGATCCTAGAATCCGAGAGCCTGACCCAACTTCAGTCCCATTACCCACTGCACTACCTGCAGCAACTGTTGCCGATGCCGCCACCGAAGCATCCGGTGACACGAGAGCATCACCGTCATGGGCGGGAACAGCCCCCGAAGTGACGGCGCCGGTTACCAAATCACGAGAACCTTGAACGAAAGCAAGTGGTGTGCCCAAATCTAGCCAATAACTACTATCCACAACTCCGGTTAATCGTTCCCCACGCTCTAAGAGCGAGGGGAACGTATCCCGTTCCACCGACACAACCTGATCAGGCGGAATCTCATCGATCACCGATCGGCGAAAAACGTAGCACCCAGCATTGATTTGGTCGGTGACTATCTCCGCCTCGGTCGTCGGTTTCTCAAGAAAATCGGTGACTCTATCCGATGAGTCGGTCGGGACTAAGCCGAAGGCCCGCGGATCATTCACTCTGGTCAAATGCAACGTAACAGCCGCACCTGTTTCTTGATGGCGGGAGACAATGTCACCGAGATCAGCCCCGGAAAGAATATCCCCGTTGAAGATCAAGACAGGCTCCTCTGGACCACTCTGCAGACCAGCAGCAGCGTGTCGGATGCCTCCGCCAGTGCCTAGCGGCTCGTCCTCAGTAAGGTAAACCAGCTCCACCCCGAACCGAGAGCCGTCACCGAAATAACTATTGAAGACTTCAGCCTTGTAAGAGGTGCCCAACACAATCCGAGTTACCCCCGCATCACGTGCTCTTGCAATCTGATGCTCGGTAAAGGGCACCCCCGCTACTGGCAACATTGGNTTGGGAGTATTNATCGTAAGGGGACGNAGTCGCGTCCCCTTACCACCGACGAGGAGAATTGCTTCCATGNGCANATACGGTGGCACACCCACTCGACAGATGCACCTACCCTAGGCTCATGACTCCGTATCAACGACTCGCTCGTCGGGCGGCCGAGAACGGAGCAGCACCCTTCGTCACTTGGTACGGCACAGACGGATCGCGGATCGATTTGTCCGCGACCACTTTCGCGAATGCAGTCGCCAAACTGGCTGGGTTGCTTGACAGTGAGCTCGAAGTGACTCCCGGCGGTTCCCTTCTACTCGATATTCCGTCGCATTGGCAGCTCAGTGTCTGGCTAGCGGCTGGCGACGCATTGGGTATGGATATCCAATCGACTGAAATCGGTGGAACTGAGGCAGATATCGTCGCCACGATTAATCCAGAATGTGAACTTCCCGGCGAGAAAGTTCTCGTACCTATATCTCCTATGGGCTTACCGGGACCGCAGGCACCAGCTGGCTTCGTCGACCAGGCGAGAGAGGCGATGGGGCAGCCTGATGTCTTCCCCGACCTGGGCGAGGCCGGGCGACTGCGATATCAACAGCACTGGTTGGCAGACGCGAATTTGGTGTCGACTTGTCAAGAACTAGCCAAGACTGCCGGCTTAGCGACGGGAGGTCGACTAGTCATAAGCGGCGAGAGTGCCGACTTGATGCTCGCGGCCTACGCTCTACCTCTGGTGATTGATGCGAGCGTCGTCATACTTGAGGATCCCGAAACCGACGTCTCGGCAGAATCAGTCTCAGCACGACTGTGACTGGGGAACTAAAGGACCACCATCTACGTCTGACCTAGACGTGGGTATCACCAGGTTTAGGTAAGCAGACTTCGGGTATAAAGCAACGAAGGTGGAAAGTGCTCCATCTAAATCCCTCGAAACGCCCTGGTTCAGGACGCTAGGTGAGCTGGGCTAGGCAATAAGTGGCTTACGATATGTAGTGGTAGGAGGTGTCATGGCGCAAGCTCAACCTGTGCTCGATCCCCCGGGCCCTCCTAAACGTCGTAAGTGGCCGAAGGTCCTTTTAATTTTGCTCATCATCTTGACCGTCATCGCCGCGGGATTAGGTGTGGCTGGGTACATGTTGTACTCCAAGTTCGGTCAAATCTCAGTGGTCCAGGCGCCAACAACTTCACTAGGGAGCAACCCCGAATCCGAGCCGTTGAACATCCTGCTAATGGGTAGTGACACAAGATCCGGCAAGGGCAACAATAAATATGGATTGGATGCCGGTCGCGGCGGTAAGCGTAGCGACACCACTATCCTTCTCCACGTTTCTGCCGATCGGGAGCGCGCTCTGGCGGTAAGCATTCCCCGCGATCTGTGGGTAGAGCAGCCGGACTGCGCCTTGGCCGAGGGCGAACTTCCCTACTTCGATAAATTCAACAATGCTTTTGATGCTGGCGGACCAGCCTGCACGACTGAACTCGTCCAGGAAATGACTGGGGTTCCGGTGAACCACATAGCGGTGGTGGATTTCGCCGGTTTCAAGAAGGTTGTAGATGCTCTTGGCGGGGTTGAAGTGTGTCTGAATGAAGCTGTTTACGACTCTGCCGCCGAACTCGATCTCCCTGCAGGACGCAGCGTGGTGTCCGGCGAGCAGGCGCTAGCATTCGTAAGAGCCCGAAAGGCCCTAGGCGATGGTTCCGATGTGGGCCGGATGGAACGACAGCAAGCCTTTCTGGCCTCGGCGATTCGCAAAGCAACAGACACCGGTCTCTTGCTCAACCCAGCCAGGCTGTACTCCGTCCTCGATACCGCAACCTCCGCACTCACTGTTGACCAGAGCCTGGATGAACTGGGAGAGATGCGCACTTTAGCCGAGAGCGTCAATGGCATCGGTCCGGACAAGATCACCTTCACAACAATGCCCTTCAGCTACCGCGCCGATAACGCCAACCTAGACCCTGATCTCGGAAAGTCTCAGGAACTATGGCAAGCAATGATCGATGACTCCCCATGGCCTGCTCCGCCGAGCGTCGCACCGGACGGAAAAAAAGTTACAGTTCCACCCGAGGACATCTGGGTCGACTTGACGGCGCCACCGAGAAAGATCGCCAGCGCCGCTGCACAACTTCGTGCCGCTGGATTCAACGTCGCTTCGCAGCAGACCGAAAAGGCCTCCCAGAAAACCAAAGTGGTGTATCCGCCCAGTCAAAAAGCATCCGCTCGCACGGTGGCGTTTGCAGCGGGCGCAGCGATGGTCTCAGACGACTCAGCTTTCTCGGTCCGTTTGGTCATCGGGAAGGACTTCGCGGGCATTAATGATGACGTCGTCGTATCTAAGAAATCTGGGGGAAACAGCAACGGCGGCAACGGCGGTCAGGCAACTAAGGCCGACGAAGAGCTGTGTTCCGGATAGCATCCTGAACCCGGTCGTACAGAGCGAATAGCATCGGCGCACCGGCAGCCTGCCAGGAATACTCCGATACGACATAGCCCACGCCAGCTTCGCTCGCTTCTAGGCTACGCTCCCTGCTAGTGACCAGGTCCAAAACCATACGAGCTGCTTCACCTGGGCACTCATTGGAGTCGACAAAAATTCCAGCAGGGCCTGCCGAATTTGTTGTGACTCGGTGCCGCCAGTCATCAAAATTCGTCGCAACAAACGGGATGCCCAGCATCATGTACTCATAGATCTTGTTGGGATCGATATGCCGGTGACTTGCAACATCTTGGAACAAAACCAAACCGGCATCTACCCCGATCAGCTGACGATGCGCCTCGCTCTGCGGCAGTTCACCGCGATAGTCCACCCACTGCCACTCTGGACGTTCTTTGGCTCGACTGAGGGCATCATCGTTGACGGGATAACCGATCAGACGCAATCTCGTGGCTCGAACCTCATTCATCGCACCTAACAGATCCAACATCCGAAACAGGCCTCGATCTTCGCTGATGCCCCCCAGATACCCCAGCGTCACCTCTGCTGTCGCTGGCATATTTGCACGCGCTACCAAGGCAGCCCGTGCGAGAGCGACGTCCACGATCGGTGGATTTCCGATCACAACCGCTTCTGGGATACGCGACAGTAGTTGCTCTTGAGTGACGATCACCCCGGCCAAGATCTTTCCAGCGATTGACTCGGCGGCCGCGATTGCGACTGCTGCGGGTCGGCGAATGAACTTGGGCAACCAACGCCGCAGCAGGATTTCTTCACGAAAGTCCTCGTGAGTGTCATAGATCACGCAGCAACCTTGGAACCACAGCCAGGCAGCTAACGGCAAGGTGTCAGGGTTGTGAAGATGGTACACATCGGCATTTCCTCGATATGCGGTTGCTGCCAAACGAGGAAGTTGCGCAAAACGCTGCCATCGGCTCCGGTAATTGACGGGTATAACAGTTACGCCGTTCTCCGTCCGCGGCTTACCGTCAGGAGTACGCGCAAATAAAACTACTTCGTGACCAGCCGCAGCCAGGCTTGCGGCTTCCTTCCGAAAGACTCGAATATCGTCATACCGGTGGACCGGTGCGAGAACTATTATTTTCATCGCTGCCCCCCAGTCTCCACAAGGCTAGCGACCAACGCTCGGTAACGGTCCAGTTGCTGATTCCAACGGTAGCCCCGCTCGATAAAGGCAAGCCCAGACTCGGAAATACTTCGGTGTAGCTGATCGTCTCGCAACAGCCGAATAACTTGGTTGGCGATGCCATCATTGTCAGCTGAGATAAGGATATCTCGGTCTGGAACTGCCGGTATCCCTTCGAGGCCCGCCGGTGTCGAGACGACCGGCACCCCTACAGCCATCGACTCCAGCACTTTGTTCTGAACCCCCGCGCCGAAAGCCATCGGGCATACGGAAACCCGACCCGCCGCCAGCAGTTGAGCAGGGTCTTCAACGGTGCCGGTAACAACAATTCTGTTCCCGTCGTGCAGACGTCGCACCCGAGCTGACGGCTCAGCACCGATTACGAGGAATCTACAACTCGGCTCAGCAGCTACGACCAGCGGCAAGATCTGTTCGGCAAATCGCATAACCATGTCGTCATTTGGCGCATAGCGGAGGTTTCCTAAGAAAGCGATGGTTCGACGGTCTGGCTCAACACCCGGCAACTGACTCAAATCCGTACCGTTGCTGATGACATCAATGGGCGCCGTGGCGCCATGCTGACGCAAGAAGTCGCGATCTGTATCGGAAACTACGACCGAGGAAGCGACTCGCTCGGGCGCAGCCGACTCATAGCTGGCAAGCCGCCCTCGCTCGATTCGGTAGACCAGTTCCATAGCCGTGCGCGGGCGACCGATTCGGTAATAGTTCATCGCTATTGCATCTGTCATTTCCAGCACAACTTGAGTTGATGAAGCTGATCGGGCGTATTCCAAAGTTCGGATTAAATGAGCCAAGACAACGTCGTACCGATTTCGAGCAACTAGCTCCTGGACTTCGCGGTCAGCATCTCGGCTGTAGTAGTGCGCAACTTGTAATGGAAGCCCACGTAACCAGCCAACGATCGTATTGCGGAGCTTGGTCATTCGACTCATGCGATGCAGATGTACTTCACGACAAACCTGCCACAAGGCCGCAAGCTCCCGGATTTCGTTTTCGTCGCTGTAGAAAGCGAAGACGTCTACATCGAAATCCCGCGCTAGATATTCGATGATGTGAATTATCCGCAATTTATCGCCACCGATAGCCGGTAGCGGAAAACGGGGCGTGATGACCAGAACTCTAGGCCGGGACGATGCGTCCATGGTGAGCCGAACATACCACTCGCGCGGTTAGTTCTGATCAAGTTCGCGACACTGCTGCAGGGGCTACCGTTTCCCGGCCACACCTTCGCTTACGCTTTGGTGACCCCACCGATCAGCACTTAATCGGGCGGGTAAATGACTGGGCGGGGAGGAGACTAGGTGTCACAGGGCAAGCGAGTCGGCCGGATAGCACTTGCCGGATTCTCGGCGCTGATATTAGTGCTGAGCATGACAGCTTGGGCCGCCAGCGAGAAGTACATGTCGGCCTTGAATACCGTGAATGTCTTCGGCGGTCTCGCAGGTACCTCCGCCTGGAGCGGTGAGCCGATGAATGTTCTCATCGTCGGCTCCGATGAGCGAGGGGATCTCTCTCGAGCACAGCGACGCAAGACCGGTATCGGTCAGGCGGACTTCGGGCGACACACTGACACCATCTTGTTGGCCCATATCGGCGGTGATCTTGGCAAAGTGACGGTGGTCAGCATCCCTCGGGATTCTCTTGTGGACATCCCCGGTCACACTGGACCCGACGGCGAAGAAATCAAGCCATACCGCGGCAAGATCAACTCCGCGTTCGGTACTGGCGGGGCCGCTACTACCGTGAAGACGGTGCAAGATGCCACTGGCTTGACGATTGATCACTATGTAGAAATCGATTTCGGCGGCTTTCTCAAGACGGTGAAGGCCGTCGGTGGAGTCAACGTATGTCTTGAGGCACCGCTATACGACGAACGCTCTCGTCTCGATCTCCCTGCGGGTAAGCAAAAGATTGGTGGTTCCCAAGCGCTGGCTTTCGTTCGTGCCCGCTACATCGACAACGACTTTGGCAGAACTCAACGCCAGCAAATGTTCCTATCGGCGCTAGCTCAAAAAGTCAGCAGTAGCGAAGTTCTCTTGAACCCCATCGCGATGAACTCCTTGATGGACGCTGTAGCCTCCAGCATCACTACCGATGAGCGTCTCAACCGAGAAAATATGGCAGCTATCGCGGCGAGAGCCGCGGAACTCGATCTGGATAACATCAAATTCACCACGGTTCCGGTCAGCGACGGTGACCATCTTTACGACGGGGAAAGCACTGTGCTGTGGGACCCCGAGGCTGCACCGGCACTCTTTGAAGCATTGCGAGAAGATCAGCCAATTCCCACACCATCGAAGGCCACAGCGGTGGAAGTGCCTCCTGGTGATATCAGCATCGCTGTAGTGGGGGATGGGCCCAACGCGCAAGCAGCAGTAGCCGACCTCACCGAGGCTGGCTACCAAGTGACCCAGCAATCGGGATCGCAGGAGACGACGCAAACCCGCATTGAATACGATCCAGAGTGGCCGAAGTCACTCGAGACGGTGAAGACCTCGTTGCCTGCCGCCGAGCTAGACAAGAGCCCGGGATCTGGCGAAACCTTCCGGATTTACCCCGGAGATGACTACAGCGGTCTCCAACCGGTCCGAGCCGCCGCGACCAGTGTGGAAAGCACCGTAAGAAAAGCTAGCGACAGCCTTTGCTGAACGAGCTTCAGGCAACGGATAGCAAAACTGGCGTTCCTCGCATTTAACGCATCAGCTCCCGCGCCATAACGATCCGTTGAATCTGATTAGTGCCTTCGTAAATCTGCGTGATCTTGGTATCTCGCATAATTCTTTCGACGGGATGATCACGAACGTAGCCAGCTCCACCGAAGATCTGGACCGCGTTGACCGCGATCTCCATTGCGGTATCTGAGGCGAAACACTTGGCTGCGGCACCAACGAACGACAGGTCCGATTCGCCGCGTTCACACTTGGCCGCCGCTTGATAGACCAGCACTCGCGCTGCACTCAGTTTCATAGCCATATCAGCTAGCATGAACTGAATGCCTTGGAATCCTGCAATGGGCTTGCCGAACTGTTCCCGATCCTTGGCGTAAGCTACCGACGCATCGATAGCCCCTTGACCTAGGCCGACAGCTTGACCTCCGATTGTGATGCGAGTGATATCCAGCGTTTTCATCGCGGTCGCGAAGCCAGTCCCCTCCGCGCCGATGCGTCTCTCCGCTGGAATCCGCATGTCTTCGAAGAAGATTTCTCGAGTTGGTGACCCGTGAATACCCAACTTTCGTTCTGGAGCACCCAGCGAAAAACCTGGATCGTCATCGTGAACGACGAAGGCGGAAATCCCGCGGGCGCCTGCAGCCGGATCGGTTGTAGCCATGACGGTGTAGTACTTGGAAATGCCAGCGTTCGTTATCCAGGATTTCTGACCGTTCAGAATGTAGTCGTCTCCATCCCGGACGGCTCGGGTAGTCATTGCCGCCGGATCACTTCCCGCTTCGCGCTCACTCAGCGCGTATGAAAACATCGCGTCACCGCTGGCCACCTCGGGTAAGTAGCGTTGCTTGATGTCCTCATCGCCACCTACGAGAAGTGGAGTTGTCCCTAGTTTGTTGACCGCGGGTATCAAAGAGCTGGAGCCACATACTCGAGCTACTTCCTCGGTAACAATCGCTGACGCTAATTGGTCACCGCCCTCGCCACCATAGGATTCCGGGATGTGGATGGCATGAAAACCGGCGGCTGCAAGAGACTCGTACACATCTTTGGGAAATTCACCGGTTTCGTCTATCTCAGCAGCGCGGGGCGCGATACGGTCCTCCGCCAAGGCCCGAACCGCCTCGCGCAGAGCTTCGTGTTCTTCGGTTAGTTGGAAGAGGTCGTAGTCAGGATTGGCGCCAGCCATAATCACTCCAGTTTCACAGTTCCAGCAGATAGTGAAGCAACTTCGCTTCGTCGGCGTTCATCACTCAAAAATCGCTATTAGTTTTCAGAATACCTGGGGATGGTCATCGTCACAGTTGGCTAGCATGTGTGGATGAGCACAATCAGCGTGATCGGGACTGGATACCTGGGTGCTACCCATGCGGCAGCAATGGCAGAAATGGGACATACCGTTGTTGGAATCGATACCGATCCCAACAAAGTAGCAACTCTTAATCAGGGTAAGGTCCCATTTTTCGAGCCCGGCCTACCCGAACTCTTGAGTACCCATGTGGCTTCAGGCCGATTGACCTTCACCACCGATTTCGCTGCTGCAGCTCCAGCCGACATTCACTTTCTATGTGTTGGAACCCCGCAACAAGCCGGTTCAGACGCAGCCGATCTGTCCCAGGTTTTCGGGTCCTTTACATCGCTGCTGCCCCACCTAGACTCCAACTCCCTCATCGTAGGCAAAAGCACTGTTCCCGTGGGAACCTGCGCCCAGTTGGCAGACGTGGCAGCCACTGAAGCAGGCGCCGTCGTCGCGTGGAACCCAGAATTCCTGCGTGAGGGATTCGCTGTTGAAGATACCCTGCGCCCGGATCGAATAGTCGTCGGAGTAAGACAACCAAAAGATGCCGATCGACTGCGCGAGTTATACCAACCGCAAATCCAGCATGGGGCGCCTTTTCTCGTTACCGACTACGCAACCGCAGAGCTCGTTAAGGTATCGGCCAACGCTTTCCTCGCCACCAAGATTTCCTATATCAACGCGATCGCGGACATCTGCTCCGCTACCGGTGCTGATGTCGTCGCTCTCGCTGAGGCCATCGGGCACGACGACCGCATCGGATCCAAATTTCTGCGCGCCGGTGTCGGCTTCGGTGGCGGTTGCTTGCCAAAGGATATCCGCGCTTTCATGGCTCGCGCCGACGAACTTGGGGTCGGTCGTAGCCTGGACTTCCTGCGCGAGATCGATGAGATCAACATGCGTCGACGACAAAGCGTCGCTCAATCTGCAGCAGACATGCTGGCGGGTTCCTTACTCGGCGCACATATTGCGGTGTTGGGGGTGGCCTTCAAACCAGATAGCGACGATATCCGCGACTCCCCCGCACTGAATATCGCAGCCAATCTGCATTTACAAGGAGCGGCGGTTCAGGTGTTTGATCCAAAAGCAATGGGTAATGCCGCGAAAGCTTTCCCCACACTGAACTACGCAAACGATCTCAACGCGGCACTAGACAACGCTGATCTGGTCATGCTGCTGACTGAGTGGCCTGAATTCGTGGGACTCGATCCAGTGAGAACCGGAACCGTCGTCAAGCATCGACGGATATTCGACGGAAGGAATGTGCTTGATGCGTCAGCGTGGCGCGGTGCTGGCTGGGAGTATCGCGGCATCGGGATTCCCT
>PAAU01000076.1 GCA_002699445.1 Micrococcales bacterium
CATGGGCAGCGGCATCTCGCTGCCAAACACGGCACAGCATGGCTCAGGCGGCGGCATCTCGTCGTCTGACACAGTACAGCATGGCATGGGCAGCGGCATTTCGCTGCCGAACACGGCACAGCAGGGCTCAGGCGGCGGCATCTCGTCGTCTGATGCAGCACAGCATGGCACGGGCAGCGGCATCTCGCTGCCAAACACGGCACAGCATGGCACGGGCGGCGGCTTTTCGTCACCTGGTGCACCGGAGCATGGCACTGACGGCGACTTCTCGCCGTCGCTGCCGGACACAGACTCTTGGTTTTATCAGCTCAATTGTGCTTCGTTTGACCCCGAGCTGTACGCAGCTATCGTCGAGCGGCCGGTGGTTCTCACGGAGCATGCTTTTTGCGCGGGGCGTGCGCAGGGAGACGGTGGCGTCGCGGAGCTCCACGCGCACCTACGTTCGCTCCTTGCGGCCCCACCGTGCAGTTCGATCCAGCTCATCCATCGTGGCAAACGTAGTGGTCGTCGGAGACCTGGCACTCTGGTGTTCACGGTCCAGCCGCCGGACACAACCCAACAGCTCGAGGCGTTTAGACGCATCCCTTTGCTGCCGCAGGTGCTTGCAACCGCCGCGAGCTCTTCGGCCGAGCAGCGGACGCAGGCGTGGGGCGATGCCTTGTATCTGGTCGTCTGTGGAAGCGTCTCCACGGTGCACGCCGGGAAGGTCGTTGGCAGGTTGCTAGCTTTGGAGGACGAGCATTTGGCTTACATTCTCTACGCTGCCTCCCTCGCTGACGCACGTAGTGTGTTGCACGGCTACATTGACACTTGCCTTGACTTGTGTGGAACGGACCGGCGTCTGGCTGCCTTGCCATCCGCAGGAGAGGTTGCGTCGCCTCCACCGGCTGGGCCGTCTGGCGGCTCTTCGGTTGCTCGCACGGGTGGCACGACCTCGAGGGCTGCGGCCGGCGCTGGACCAACAGTCACTGCCGTCGGCACGTCTTCGGCCGCGGCGGTGCAGGCCGGCGGCTGCGCACTGCCGTCCGCAGGAGAGGTTGCTTCGTCTTCAGCGGCTGGGCCGTCTCATGGCTCTTCGGTCGCTCGCACGGGTGGCACGACCTCGAGGGCTGCGGCCGGCGTTGGACCTGTGGGCACTCGCGGCGCGGGCAGTTCGACGTCTTCCACGGCCGGCGTGCGCTCGGGTACCGCGGCTGCAGCTCTGAGGCAGAGCTCGGCCGAGCGGTCGCAGTTGCATTTGCGTCGCATGAACGCCGTTGTCAAGCTCTTGTTCACTTGGCAGGGTCAGGTCCTCACCGGGCACCGCCGCAAGGGTCAAAACGGGTGCTTCTCGAGCCTTGACGGCGTTGGCGGCTGGTCCAATGGCGACAGCATTCTTGCCACCGCCGTTCGCGAGCTTCGCGAGGAGCTCCCGGGTGCACCGCCGGAGTTGCATGAGCTTGCCGTTGCGGTAGTGTCGTCGGCGCCGTGGGGCCATGCTTCGGTGTGGCTTTTAGACCACCGAGTCTTTGCTTGGCGCGTTGATGTCGGCGGCTACGTGGCGGCGCACGACGGCTCGCCGTCTGAGTGGGCTCGCGGCGGCGACTTGGAGGATCACGAGTGGCACATCGGCTCTGCGGCTTGGCGCTCGGCACACTCGCTGATGGCGCGGTCGCGGTCTGACGGCAGCGAGCCGCGGCGTGCGCTTTACTGTTCTTGCTTGGTGGCTGCTTGGGTGCTTTTGAGCACGCCGCGCGAACGTCTCTTGCTTCGAGGCATTATGCAGGTGCGCTGGGCGATGCGCGCGGCCTCCTCTCGGCGCGCTGTCGCTCTCGCCGCTCCGGATGCGGCCAGGGTCGCAAATGACGCAGCACCGCGGGCTGCCGTTGACGCTCCCGAGGCGAGGTCGCGTTCGCAGCGGCGGAGGGCGTCTCGTGCTAGTCATGCCGCCTACGAGGAGGCCTTGGTACAGGACATGGTGGACGCCGAAGGGGACTACGAGGGCGTTCGTGCCGCCGCGGGTGAGGGCCCTTTGGTTACTCGGCTGCTCTCGAGGCGGCAGCCCGGCGGTGATGCGGCGATGGGTTCGGTGCCGGCGTCGCTGGCTCCTTCGCGTCCTCGTGCCCCATCGCCTGTGGCTCCAGCCGATGGCGGCGTTTCGAGCGGCGAGACGGCGGGTGCTGCGTCTTCGACTGCTGCTGCCCTCGACGCGCCGCCGAGGCAGGCTGCCACGCAAGCACGGCTCGCCATTGGCCGCCAGAATGCGCAGATGGGCGACGGGCTGCCGGTGCATGAGCCGCCGGGAGGTGGCGAGCTGCTTCGCCGCGGTGCTGGGCGAGACGTCAATCTCTGGGTCCAGGTGCTTCCGCTGCCTATTTCGGCCGAGGCTCATGCACTCATCGGCGGCGTTTTCCCCCCCGCGTTCTTCGCGACCACTACTCTTCCGCTTCACGTCACGTATGTCGTTTCCGACGACGGCGAGTGGGTCTTGAGNACGGTTGTTGCGGAGTCGGCAGTTTTGTGGCTCTTCGACATCTACGGGCAGTATGGTGTCTACGTCTTGCGAACGCATGCGTACGGCGAGCGGTTGCCACCGTACGAGGGTCGGTTGCTGAAGGGACGATACGCGACCGAGATGGAGGCTGCCGCTAGCTACAGCGGCGATTCACAGCATGTCATCACAGTGCTGCTCGACAGCGGCAAGTGGGCACTGCTTGACGGTGCTGCCGCTCGACCGGGCGGAATGCAGCGAGCGAATGACGTCCGCGGCACGGAGCGCGCGCCTGATATCGCGTTGCATTCGGACCGCGGCGTGACCGTCATCAGTTTGCAGCCGGTGCAGCCGCCTGCCCCGTCGATGACCATGGCCGAGCTCGCTGCGTGCGAGGTCCTTGCGCTGTACGGCGAGCGGTTCTGGCAGGGGCCACGAGTGATGGCTGCTCTTCCTGTTCGCGCTCAGCCTTTGTCGCTGGTGCAGACTGTCGCGGGCGCCCTCGACGCCTCTTCGAGCGCTGAGGCTTCGCATCGCGGCGCTTTTGCCGTGCCGGGTCTTGACGTCGCGGCTGCGTACCATCAGGGGCCGATCAATGCCGCATCGGTTCCTCGCGTGTCCCCTCCTGGCGGTGAGGCGGCCTATTGGGAGGAGCTCTCAGAGGTGCTGGTCGACTCGATTGGGTTGGGTGGCGCTGACTTGCCCGCCACCGCTGTGTACCGTTACCTTATCGATCAATCGGGTTGGGCAACGCGGCGCCCCGCTTGGGCTGGCTTCGATGCCGGCCAGTTCCGAACGCTGTTCCGGCTCGCGGTGGCAAGACTTGCTCGCTTGCGAGACGCCGAGCCTCGCTCGGAGCTGCCCACACGCACTGCGTCTCCGGTCCCTGAGCTCGCAGACGAGGCTGAGCTGGCCGTGTTCCTCGCGCTGCGTCCGTGCCGGTTGCGCTCGTTGACTCTCGATGATCCCGTGCACGAGGAGTTAAGCGTGCTGGGCCTGCCCACGGCGTCGCGCTCTGTGCCACGCACGGTCGTTTATGGTCAACGGTTCAACCTCCACGCGACTGTCGGTGACCTCGTCACCGTGCTGCGCGACCGGTTGCCTCACCTTCTGACGTCGCAGCTTTGGCTGCTGGATGGCGGTCTCGCTGATCAGGACGTCACTGTTTTGCAGTACCTCAACCGATTGCAGTTGCCTCTGCCGCCGTCGGCCACGGCGTCGTTGTCGTTCGCCTTCCGCCCGACTCCGGCGGGCTCGCCGGGCACGCTCGACCTTTGCGCGCGCCGTCTGCTACGACGCTGTCTTGTCACGCTCTATGCACTTTCGCGGCGGTTCTCCCCGTCGTCGGGCGAGCTGCTCTGTGCCGTGCAGGGCAGTCCGGGTGCTTACGTCGATGGCCAGGGCACGCAGCCAGCGGCGCCCGCACCGTCTTCTCTCGATTCTGCCTCCGAGTTCAATTATGCCTCGTGCTCGACGACGCCGGTTGCTTTGACAGCGTCGGTCACGGTGATGGGCAGCACTCGCCAGGTCAACGCTGCTATCGCCAGTGGCTCCAAGGTGTACGAGAGCCGGATGGTCAGCGTGCCGCAGGACGCGCCCCATGGCGAGTTGTGCGCTGCGGCCGAGCGGCGTGCTGCTGTCGGCGACGTCTTGGTGATGAACGGCGGCGGGAGCTGCGTGGCGGTCGTGGTCTTGTACCTGCACGGCGTCTTGGCGGACTACCCAGCCGTTTGGCGGCGATTCGGGCGCGAGGTTTTCCCGCCGTTGGCGTCTTCGGCCACGGATGCGGACGTTTGGCAGTTTGCCTATTCGCTCCATGCCAACATGCGCGGCAGCGGCGGTCGCCTTCGGTATCCCGACCTCTCCAGCTTCAAACAACAGGTCTCTTCCAACCGCGTCGGCGTCGCTGTCTGGCGCGTCGCTCCATTGCCGTCTTGGCTGCACCCTGCGTTGGTACACGCCCAGCCTTCTCTGATAGACCTGCTCAAGCTTTCTCCTTGGCGGTGTTTGCAGCCTCTGACTTGCTCGTTGGCGTCCCGTGGCCGGGGTTCGAGATGGTGTGACCCCACCCCTGCCGTTGACACCCTCACCGTTGCAACGACAGAGGCGACAGCGGAGCCGCAGGTCGGCGAAGCGTACCGTCGTCAGCCGGTGGTACCACGGCAGTTGGAAAGCTTTGGACGAGGAGCAGCCATTGCTGCTGCGGAAGCCGTGTCGTCTTCGGTTGCTCAATCCACGGCGGCTCAACAGTTTGTGCACCGTCTTGATCTGCTGGCCGCTCTGCCGGCTCCTCCGGTTGGCAGTGAGGAGTCGAGTGCCGTTCGTGTCGTTTGGTTCAACGTGGATCCAGAGGGCAACATCTGGGTTAACGCGCACGTTCCGAATGACCACGCAAGGAGTGTGCCTCCATGGTACGAGCTCGATGGCGGTGTCGCGGCCAGCGGCACGGCGGCTTGCGTGTCGGCTTGGCAGAGGGTTGCTGGTGAGGAGCTCGCGGGTATTCCGGAGGAGCACGCCGTTCTGTTGTTTGAAGCACTCCTGGCGTCACCGCTAGGGGACGCGGTCGAGCGATGTGAGGTTGAGGGCGTGCCTCGCATGATCCATGTTTGGACCATCGCTGTTGAGTCCAAGAGCTTCCCGCTTTTGGCCCCACCAATGTCGTGCGCGAACAGGGTCGTCGGCTCTACCGCGCCCAGGCTCTTGCGGAGCTTCACAGATGCTGTCTTCGCTACGAGACCCGCCTATTCGGTCTTGGTGGAGAGGGCGGTTCAGGCGGCTGCCGCGGCATCGGTTGACCCTTCGGCTTTCTCGGTGTTGAAGCGGCTTTTGGCGGCTCGACGCGCCGTGGACCTCGAAGGTTGCTTCTTGTTGGCCTTCGGTGCTCGCGACTACGGCAGGTTGGTCCGGACTGACGATCCGTACGCAGCTGCGCGTGAGGCGAGGAGATGGTGCTTTCCGCTCGAGTCGAATCTGGCGGTCGAACGCCCAGCTTGTGTCGATCTTTGGTTGGCTCAACTCGGCGCGCCACAGTTGGTCAGCTGGCGCTCGCCGTCCGTCTCTGGTGGCGGTGCCTACACCGGTCGCTTCTCTTTTGCGGAGGGCGACATGATCGATCGGGCGGCAGCTCTCGTCTCAGCCGGCCGTCGCGTGGGCTTGCTTTGCATGGCGAACCCTCGCGTGCCGGGCGGTGGGTTTGTCACAGGATGCCGCGCACAGGAAGAGCAACTTTGCCATCGCAGCTTGCTATGCCCTCGGCTTTTGGATCACCAGCAGCGAGCGCGGTATCCGCTCAACGTTACTGAGGCGTTGATGGTGCCCGACGTCGCACTCCTCCGCAATGCTGAGTTCGAGCTCACGGGTGACAGCCAGCATGTGTCAGTCGTGGTCGCGGCTGCACGGAGCTACGCCAGCGAAAGTGCATCTCACGGCGACTCCAAGCTCCGTCCTCGGCTGGAGCGTGTCTGGAAGGCTATCATTGCTGCTGCTCGTGCCGCCAGCGTCGACACGTTGGTGGTGTCGGCTGTAGGTTGCGGTGCATTCAACAACCCGCCTGAGGTGGTGTCGGAGGCTTTGCTCTCCGTCCTTGACGTGTGCGGCAATGCCGGCTTGCTGAAATCGATCGAATTTGTGGTGTTGGACGATCACAACGGTCGGCGCGACGGAGGCAATGTTGCTCGGTGCCGTGCCGTTTTGCAGCCTAGGGTTCGGTTGCGGCCATCGCACGCTGCCGTTCACTTTGCAGTGCTTCTTTCCGATGCTCCAGCACGGCAACCGTCGGAAGCCATAGCCGCGCAGGCGACACACTCTTTGGCTGTTGCACGGCACTTTGAGAAGCAGCGCCAACGCGTGCTTACGCAGGCTCGTCGATCCACTACTGCAGCCCTCGATAAAGTGCGTGGTCGGGCAGGCGTCATCTTGAATGGCGATCATGCCGCCCACCTTGCAGAGGCACTCGGTTACGTCACGTTGCGAGGCATTGAGAAAACTGAGAGACGGCTCATTATCGGCAACGTGAAGGGTCGTTGCATTCGAGAGATGCTTGCGCAGCAAGCAGAGGAGGAGTCGTCTTCCGAGACGGATGACTCGGCGCCTGTTAGCACGGCAAACACTTCCGGCTCCGACCAACTGAGCGCTCTGACGGAGGACGCCATCGATCTGGATCTTCCGGATGTTGCCCCGCGGCCATCGCCGCGTCCGGGAGCTGACTCGGTGCCATGGGATGAATTGGAGGCGGTGGTGAGCCACATGATCGGGTTCCTCCTCGCTTTGGTCGATTGGGTGCCGAACAACGCTTTCCCTTCGCGCGAAGCGGCGGCAGTCGAGGAATGGCGGCGCCTGCGGGTGCGGTCGCAGCGCAACCCCCTTGACGGGTCCTATGAGGAGGCGGCGCGTCGCGTCATCTTCGACCGTCCGCGGCAGGCTCGCAATCCATCCAAGCGACGCAAAGCGGTCGTGGCGAAGACTTCTCTTTTGCCGCGCTCTCCGTCTCCTTCGCAAACGCTGTTTGGTGTTTCGCGAGATGTCGCGGTGTCCGCGGTTCCAGAGCAGGATTGGACCAAATGGCTTGCTGTCTTCGAGGGCGATCAAGGGCTTGGCCGGATGCGCCACGCCACACGCGCTATTTTCCAAGAGATCGTCCGCAGTGGCAGCGAGGTCGTTGTTTGGCTCGTCAACCGCTTTTTCAAGGCGGTGCCTTCGAGGGGGCGCTGGCTCTACGTCGCGGACCCGTGCCTATCCTTGATGTGGGTTGCGGACGAGCTGACGTTCACTTGCAGCAAATGCTTTGAAAGCATGGTAGTACACCACGTCGACAGTGACGGCTGGCAGTTTCAGCCGGTCAAGCCTTTGGGCCGTGGCGGCTTTGGGAGCGCCCTCCGCGTGAAGTGTGACCTTGGAGATGGGCATGTCGTCGACGGCGTCTGCAAGTTGCAGCCCTCGAAGTGGTGCGACAATGAGCCCATCGACGAAGTCCAAGCCGAGTTCAAGGCGTTTCGGTTGCTCACTGAGAGTCGCCACCTTCCTCCGGTGCTGATGTGGGCGCACGGCAGCGGTGTGTTCGAGTACGCGGCTTTCGCCGTCTTGCCGCTCATGGGCTGTGATCTTCATTCCGTCCTTCGACGGAGCGACGAAGCCGGCCGACTTAGCGAAGGCGCGGCATGGTGCTGCGTCGCAGACCTCTTTGCCGCACTGGCGTATTTCCATGACATGGGCATGATCCATTTTGACGTCAAGCCGCTCAACATTTTGCTGACCACTGCGGGACCGGTGACGCCCAGCACCATGTTTGTGCTCTCCGACTTCGGGTTGATGCACCGAGCTAGGCCGAAGCAGGCGGTTTATCCGCCGCGCGCCACGCCGATGTACGAATGTCCTGAGATGCGAGACGGTCATAAGGTCGACAGCCGCGCCGATGTCTATTCTGCTGGCGTCTCTCTTCACGAAATCTGGTACGGCCGCTTTCCGTTCGGTGACGAGCTCAAGCGCGCACAGAAGTGGCGCAAGCCGCTGGCGATGGAGTGGAACCCGCCGCAGTCAAGGGAGGGCGTTTCGCGCCATGCCAGCGACCTGCTCCGCCACCTCCTCGCGCTGTGGCGCTCGAGGCCATACGCTTCGGCTGTCTTGCGCGTTTGCGGAGGCGACCACCCCCTGCGGTCGTTGCTGGCGACCTCTCCAGCGTGGCCTTGGCAGTCGGCATACTACGCGTTCGTGACGGCTCGGGCCGAGGTGTTCTTGGATTACCCGCTCATTCGGAGTCACTGCTCAGATCGAGATGACACGCCGCACACGATGTGGGCCCCTGCAACAGGTGCCAGGGTGAAGGACAGCACGCCGATAGACATCGTGCCTTACTTCGAGGGTCGGCGTGCCGTTTGCGAGGCGTTCGAGTGCTTCGGAGAGGACGACGCAGCATGGGATCAGCTACACGCCGAGGGCGGTAACCTTTCGGTTTCTTCGCTCGCTGGGTTGCGTTCTTCCTTCGGCGCCTCTATCTCTGAGACAGCTGCCAACGAGGGTGAGTGTCCACTGGACAACTTGCGCCGCGTCCTTGCTGCCAAGGACGGCGGTTCAGCCGCACAGCAGGCCATCTACAGGTCGCGCAGGTTCTGTCGAGATGGCGTTTTGCCGTCGCGGTTCACCGTCGCCGATCCATTCTGCGGCATTGGCGGCCTCGCTTTGGGCTTCTCGGAGTCTTTCGACGGCGTTGCGGTGGCCGACGCCAGTGCATCGCGTGCCGACATGTGCCGTGCGTTGCTGGGCTCGAAAGCTTTGGGACCACCGATGCTAGGCTTCAAGTCTACGGTGCTCGCTCCTCTGCCGAGCTCAGCTTGCTGGCTGTCGCCGGCGGTTTTGGCCGTCGGCCCGCCTTGCCAGCCGTACTCGATCCAGGGCAAGCAGCAGGGCGCCGAGGACCCGCGGGATGGCATCCCCGCCGTCTTGGCGGCGGTGGAGTCGGTGAAGCCTTTGGTCGTCTTCATCGAAGAGGTGGAAAACCTTGCCTTCCACCAGGGCGTCGTGTTGGGGCTTGTCACGAGTCTCAGGAAGCTGGGCTACTACGTCCGATCATACATTAGCAATGCCGTTTACTACGGCGCTCCGCAGCTCCGCAGTCGCCTCACGTATGTGGCGAGCTTGCTCGGTCCAGTTGAAGCTCCACCTTTCACGATCGATAGGCTTTGCAGTGCTGGCGAGGCCTTCGAACAGCTCGGCTCGTTCCGTGCGGATTCACACCCTGAGCTTCACCTCACCCAGGAACAGGAGGATACCATCGCCAGGTTCGAGAAGCTATCGAACATCAGGCGAAGCCGTGACATCGTCGATCGTCTGCCGTCGCGTGGCGTTACGGGTAGCAACGTCGTGGGTTGCACGGGCGGCACGCTCCGCTTGCTCCTGGACGACGGCGTCACACGGCGTCTTCTAAGCACGGTTGAGGTGGGCGTTCTGCAGGGCTTCACTCCGGCTCAAATTGAGCTACTGCAGTCAGAGATCCGCTGCTCGGATTACCAGATTCGCAAGGCCTTAGGTGACGCCGTTGCCGTGCAGCTCAGCAGGGCTTGGGGCGCTCAGATTCGCCGCCACCTTGACGATTGGGTCTCTCTCGTTCGAGAGTTAGAAGCTTCGGTTGAAGCTTGGGCGGTGGGTTCCGCTGACTCCGCGGCGGCTGCGGTTGCAGCATTGGCTCGTCCGGGCAAGGGCGGGGGCCGCAACAAACCCAAACATGCCGCGCCAGGCCGTCCGCCAGCTGACTTGCCTGCTCCGCAGCCTATCGATTCGGCTAACCCCGGGCTGAAGCTTTTCCGCAAGATGGTCGGCGACGAAGACGTCCAATTTTCGCCCCATCGCGTCAGCCGGGAGCGAGAAGAGCTTGGCATGCGAGCAGCGAAAGGTCGGGACTATCGTGGGCTCGGCGCGGATCCTCGACCTGCGCCTGCGGTCACAGCTAAGGCCAAAGGCAAAGCCCGCGTGGCTGCGCCAGTGCCAGCGGTGCCGGGGAAGGCGGCACCTGACGCATGTAACCTTCAGCCTGCTGGCTCGGCTTTGGTCCCGCCTGTCGCCTTGCCGCCTGACTTCATCCGGCTAAAGAGCGGCAACGCAGCCGGTGGCGGTTCGTCGTCAGCGGCAAATGCTGGGCCGTTGGTTGCGGCGGTTGCTTGCCCGTCTGACTTCTTGCGGCTGGGCGAGGATGATTGGGAGGACGCTGCTGCGGTGGCCGAGGGTCATCTTAAGGCCGGCCATAACTCGGGACGCAGCGAGGAACAGATCAGTGCTTTCGCCGCTGCCGCTGCGGCTGTCCATGCAGAGACGTGCGGTGCCGCTGCGACGAAGGCAATCGAACAGACTGTCGTTGCGCTCGAGGCAACGGAGCGCGAGCTGAGAGAGTTGCGCAAGCAGCAAACCCAGCCTTCGGTTCAGACGATCGGCATTGTCGACTCTGACGGGGCTTTCAATTCTCTCCAGGTGGCTCAGTCCGAGCTGCAGGAACGGCGCGAGTTGCAGCCGCAACCTTCGGCTCGTGGGCACGGCGTTGTCAGCGCTGAAGGGCAGGCGGAAATCATGCTCGGAATTCAGGTTCGAAATCGAGTTGCACTGTTCGTCGAGGAGCAACCCGATGAGGTCTCCCGCCTTCTGGTAAGCGACACCGCGTCGGCCGTGTTGGTCGAGCTCGATGACTCAGCTTTTGCCGAGCGCGTGGGCCTTGTCGTTCAGGCTTTGGAGCGCGCTCGATACGAGAGCGCCGAGGCTGTCGCACAGGGGCATGACTCAGGTGCAGTCGAGGCGGACCACGCTGCTGCTGAGGCGGTCGTACAGCAGATGGAGTGGGCCGCTGCCGGCGCTCTTCAGGGCGCCGCGACCAAGCGGCTGGGCAAATCAAAATTCAAGCTGTCTTCGTTGGACAACCCGTTCACTCTCCTTGACGCTGAGCGCACTGCTGCTTCGCAGCGGCAGCAAGGCGGTGAACAGAAGAGTGGTCGCTCAACGTGTAGGCCTCAGTCGGTTGCGGGATCTCGAGACCCTTCGAAGGACGGCGGAGGTGGCTCTTCGGCCGGCGATGCGCGCGGTGCTGCTCCAGCGTCTTCGCGAGCCCTCGCGTCGACGCGGAGCACGCAGGCTGGCGGATCGGCTGGTGCTGCGCTCGGGTCGGGGACCTCGCGTTCCAAGACGACAGAGATACAGGTCGATCATCGTCCGGCGGCGTGTCGCCGTTTCTTCGGCGCCCTTCGGGTTCTGCGGGCGGACAGGCGGTGCACTTCTGCGCTCCGCAGTACCGCGCGGCTGCATATCTTGCGCGGTGCGATGCGGCGGCTCACGGAGGCTGCCCGCGCCCGGCGACAATTGCAGCAGCGGATGACGCGGTGCTCGTTGAGCTTGGGCCTCCGTCGGCTTGCTGCCGCGTGCCGTCCCTGGAGTCGCCGCCGGGGCAGAAAGGCTGCCGAGTTTCTCGAGTACCTTCCTGCTGGTGTCCGGTCGCCTTGGGGACTGCCTGCTGAGTCGAGCTACGTGCTGCTTCGCGTCGTCCCGACGGCTTGGGAGGAGTGGGTTGACAATTCACGTGTGGTCGGCCTCTGCCCGACACAGCCGAACTCGCTCAGTCCAGCCGAGGACTGGGAGTTCCTCAAGGGTGACCGGTGGATGGCGTTTTATCGCCAGGCCTTGCGCCTTTGCCGAATCCAGCTTTTGCTGGGACAGCACCTCGACGGCGCTTTGCTACAAACGGCAATGTGGAAGGACGTGGCCTTCCATTCAGCTGCAGCTTACGGATCTTTGTCCTGCCTTCCGGTTGCATTGCCGTTCAGCTCGAGTGGCTTCAAAAGTGCTGAGTGTTACGTGGTGGCCTTGGCAGCTTCGCCATCCACGA
>PAAU01000077.1 GCA_002699445.1 Micrococcales bacterium
TCCAGGCGATACCTACGGTTTACCCACCCACACCAGCACTAAACCCACGAAAACCACAGCCACACAACTAACCCCGCGCCGCTCTCTGCCACTGTGTAGAGCCACCCGCATGGTGTCATGGGCAACCCGGATCGTTTGTGGGTGATTTCCCCGGCACTGGGTGGTACAGGTATGGCATCTATGCCACAAAAAACGGGTTTCTAGAGTTTTCAACGGTTTTTGGAAACTTATAGTCATGTGAGTGGTGGGGAGTTGGTGTTCAGATCCAACGCTTTGGCGACGAGGTCACGCTGAGGCCCGTACGGTGTGTAGGACCCGTCACGGTTCAATCTGAGCTGGTCACCGTCATAGAGGAAGCCTCAACATTCTTTGTGGAGCATTCTTCGGTGGCATCAACCGTGTCTTGTATCGAGGTGGTCCCTGGAGTTTGTGTGGTGCATTCGATTGAGATTGTGGGGGGGGTATGGGTGGGATTTTGGAATCAACTGATTCCCCCATCTCCGCCTCTTCTGATGACTAACCCATCACAACTCCTTCAGGACCGGAATCATTCGCTAACGCTGAGGAAACGAATCTGTCGGTAATGGACGTCGGAGGCGCGTTGAATTCGTGGAGATGAGGGCCTGAACGGTGATATTTGGCTATTTGACTCAAGTTAGTCTCAAGTTTTCAATCAGGAGGTTGAATCCTTCGTGTCCAGAGACAAATGATGGCGATGTGCTCAAGGGCACCGGCGAAATTCGTCAAACCGAGTCTTCGGCAGCGAAAGGGTCACATGCATCAACAGTTCGACTGTGAACGCTTATCCGTCTTCACGACTCGCGTTTCTGCGTTGTCGATCCGCGTGAAAAGGGTTCTGGTGTGGTGTCTGACTTTCTTTGTCACTGGAGTCAGTCTCGGTGTGCCAGTTGCGTCGGCTGATCCGGGTGATTCATGGACTTCTCATCATGCGGCTGCGAGTCATCGGTGGTCGTCGGTGGCGCATGGGGGTCAATCTGGTGCGAAGCAGTTTGTTGCGGTGGCGAAGGGCTCTTCTGATAGTTCTGCGCGCGATTATGTGATGACGAGTTCTGATGGTGAGGTGTGGACTGCTCGCGAGGCGATTATGGATAGTTGGTCGTCGGTGGCCTACGGCAACGGTAAATGGGTTGCGGTTCGACGTTCCATGGCCGGATCTAGTCAGAGTGTGATGACCAGCGAGGATGGTGTCACCTGGACTCCACAGACAGCTCCGCAGCAGCTGTGGAGTTCGGTTACATACGGTGGCCTGCCTGGTGCAAAGAAGTTTGTCGCTGTTGCCGACAATGAGCATGTGATGACCAGTGACGATGGCATCAACTGGGCTTTTCATAAGGACGTGTTGGACGGGGGTGCAACGAAGGTCGCCTACGGCAACGGAAAGTTCGTTGCCATTGCCACGTCTGGTGAACGCCGTGCCATGACCAGTGAAGATGGTGTCACGTGGACTGCCCACACATTGATTGCTGAGGAGAATCCCAGCGGCTATGTCCCTCGAACAGTGACGTTTGGTGGTGGGCTATTTGTTGCGGTGGCGGTACAGGGTGCTTATCGAATCGTTACTAGTGAGGACGGGGTGAACTGGCTCAGTCAATCGGAGCCGGCGGAGGTCACTGAGGGTGCTCGCCAGTGGTGGGATGTGACCTATGGCGACGGGGTATTTGTCGCGGTTTCGAAGATCGGCTCACACCAAATCATGACCAGCAACAACTGATCCCACTGGAAAGCGTATCGGTCACCGGAAACCAACTCGTGGATATCAGTGACTCATGGCAACGGTCGATTTGTCAGCGTCGCATACGATGGCCAGAACCAGGTGAAAGCCAGTGGCGAGTTCATCCCCAGCCCACCACCAGCACCAACGGTCACCGCAGGAGACACAGCGGCGACCATTTCGATCGCGGCCGGGTCAGGCCCCGGCGGAAACGCGACCGAATACACCGCAACCGCATCACCTGGTGGAGCCACCTGCACCATCAACGCAGCCCCAGGATCGTGCACCATCACCGGTCTGACAAACAACACGCCCTACACGTTCACAGTCACAGCCAGCAACAACAGCGGCACCTCCGACCCATCACCCACGTCAACAACCATCACACCAGCCACCGCGCCTGAAACTGAAGCTCCACCTGAACCGCCACCTGCTGATAACGGCGGCACTTCAAACGAACCTCCCGTTTCGCCGGAAGCCGACACATCTAAACCGCCGGTGACAACCGAACCCGAGGATCCTGGCAGGACTGCGGAGCCGACACAACCCAGCGCACCCATCACGGCGACTATGGGAAAGGTTCAGCGGCTCAAGATCGTCCGAGTTAAGGCGCGCAAGGCCAAGATGAAATGGAAGAAGCCGTTGAACGTGAACGATACGACCAGTATGAATTTCACGTATCGAGTGAAAGCAAAGCCTAGGTGGAAGAACAACAAAAAAATCAGAAAGTGGCGGACCCGAACTGCACCGGAACTCGCTGCTAAACGAGGTTGGTACAAGAAAAGTTTGAAACGGCTCAAGCCCGACACCAAGTACGTGGTCAAACTCCGCATAACCGGCGATGACCGAGCCGGCAAACTTACGAAGGTTAAGTTCCGTACTAAGGGCAAGCTGCTATAACGGGCAGCCGGTTAGGTTGTCACAACCGAGCGTGTCGAGTTCTTAGACCTCTGCTTTCTCTAACTCCTCTATATCCTCTAGTGATACGCCCTTGGTCTCTTTAACGTATTTCAAGACGTAGAAGAACGAGATAACACAGAACGCGGTGAGGAGGCCATAGGTGAGCGGGATTGAAACGCCTATGAGAGGTATCGACAACTCCGTGACTACGAAGTTCGCCAGCCAGTTAGCCATAACCGCGACAGACATTGCGGCAGCTCGATAACTGTTGGGGAACATTTCGCCTAGCAAGACCCACATGACGGCACCCCAACTCAGCGCGAACATGGCCTGAAATCCCATCACTAAGATAACCGTGACTAATCCTGCGCTTTCGCTCAGAACTGGAGCGCCATCCTGCGTGGGTGAGGTTGCGAACATAACAGTCACACCCCCCAGGCAGATCGCCGTACCCACCGAGCCGATGAGTAGTAAGGCACGTCTTCCTACCCGATCGATTAGGAGCACGGCCAGAATCGTAAATACGAGGTTCACACTTTGTTGGATGGTGCTGGTGAGGAACGACTGCTGTTCACTAAAGCCCACAGATCCCCAAATAACATTGCTGAAATAAATGAAGACATTGATGCCGGTGAACTGCTGGAAAATCGCGATCCAGATTCCGATCCAGACGATGGGCTTTAGTCCAAAGGCTGCACCCTTGATGTCTGAGAACTTGGGCTTGACCTCTCCCTTAAGTGATTCGTCAATGGCCGTGAGTCGGGCCTCGACGTCTTCATCGTAGATCTGCTTAAGGACAACTCGTGCTTCATCATCTCGATGTTTGGAGACCAGGTATCTGGCCGATTCGGGGAGGGTTAGCGAGAGGAAGAAGAACAGGATGGCTGGGATCAGCAATACCAAGAACATCCACTGCCACGCTTGTAGGCCCAGCAGCCAATCGTTATTGGTCGCTACCGGAGCTATCAGCCCCATACCTTCGCCGCTTAGCGGCGGTTCGTCAGGAACCTGACTCAGAATTAGTTGGTTTGTAAAGTTGGTCAAGAATATGCCGAATACGAGTGCTAACTGGAACAGTGCGGTCAGCCTTCCCCTCAGATATGCGGGTGCACTCTCTGAGATGTACATGGGGCATGCCACTGCCACCAATCCAATCGCGAACCCTCCGATGAATCGCCAAAAAAGAAAATCTAACGTGGCAAACGGTAATGCCTGCCCGAGACCGGCGAAGAGGAAAAGTAGTGACGCGAGTGTCATTATCCGTTTTCGGCCGAACCGTGCCGTTAGTCCACCCGCGATCAGAGCCCCGAGGGCCGAACCGAGCAGTGCCACCGAGGTAAGGAAACCCTGCAACCATTCGTTGGTGACCTGTAGTTGGTACCACAAGCCTGCGTTCGCGCCATTGATGACAGAACTGTCGAATCCGAAGAGGAATCCGCCGATTGCCGCAACAACAGCGATGTAGATCACTCGTCCCAAATGAACTTTAGGTTTGTGCTGAGGCTGACTAGATGTTGATCCCGCCCCGGGTACTGGTCCATGCGCCATAGTTCAGTCACTCCTTCTTGCTACCTGTTTAATAGCGCATCTGGAGCTGCCTAGCGATTGAAACTGGAATTATGTAACTACGATTTTGTGACTACTTCTTTTTCTTGGTCTTCGTTGTCTCAGCAGTAATCGGTCTGTTTATCTTGGTCGTTGACTCGGTACCGTTCGGCGGCTGCAGCTGCTTTCCAGGGATATACCGCAGGATGAGCACGAAACGGCCTTCGCCAAGGATTTCCAAAAACAGCCGTGGCCTATTTTTATGATTGTGATTGTTCTCGTAGTCGCAGGTGTTCTCTTTGCGCACTTCAGTGCGATCTAACTCCGCTGCGATTGTCTAACACCTGAACGTTTCGGTTAGATGAGAAGAAGAGAAGAATATAAGTACGGGTCTCGCGAACCCTCGTCGACGGCTAGGTCTACAAAAGTAGAGACGTAGGAATAGTGGACTGATCGCAACGGTTATGTGCACTATGACGACCGTAGGATTCATTGGTTGTGGAAATATCGGCAGCACCGTAGCCCGTCTCGCCACAGTGGCGGGATACGACGTAGTGGTAAGTAACAGTCGGGTTCCCGAGACGCTGTCCGATTTGGTGGCGGAACTCGGTCCTCGCGCAACCGCGGGGACGACTGCCGATGCGGCAGCCACCGATCTGGTCGTGGTGACAATTCCGCTGGGAAGTTTTCGCGATATTCCAGCGGAGCTACTCGCAGGCCGCGTCGTCATCGACACGATGAATTACTATCCGCAGCGAGACGGGGTAATCCCAGAGTTGGCAGAAGAAAAGATGTCGTCGTCGCAGTTGGTTCAAGCTGGTTTGCCTGAATCGCGAGTGGTTAAGGCTTTCAACAACATCTATTTCCGCCATCTCGCCGAACTGGCACGCCCAAATGACTCTCGTGACCGAAGCGCACTACCCATCGCCAGCGACGATCCGGTAGCCCGAAAACAGGTCACAGAGTTTCTCGATCAGATTGGCTACGACGCGGTCGATCTCGGTGCGCTTGCGGAAAGTTGGCGAAGCCAACCGGATACGCTTGTTTACGGAACGGTCTACGCAGCCGACCCTACCGACTGGTTAGCGGGACCAGCACCTGCTGGAAAAGACAAAGTGGCGGCTGCGGCCGCTGCCGCGACACCTTAGTTGAACTGGTTGTGTCTGTCATTTGGCGGGTGAATTCCGTACTGTCGTGACCTGTTAGTGCGTCACAGGTGTCCACCAGAGTTTGCCAAGGAAAGATCTCACCGGATTCCTCTTTAATCCGATCGAGATCGGTGCCAAAGTACCAAAAATATGACCAGCAGTTGATCGGATAGACCGGAAAGCTGTTCCCGGAACAAGGCGGCCGATTGGGACCGTCCGGGAAGCATCAGAAGCGTCGGTCCGCTGCCATTCTCAAAGTAGCTCAGTTGGGCGTCGTGAACGCCGATTGCCGTGCCCTTGGCCGTGCCGTTACTAGGCCTCCACCTCGATAGAAAGCCTTGCACCAAAACGGTCCGGTTGTCCTGATGAATTGTGGATAGCGTGGAAGTTCAAGAGATCAGATGTGAAGATTTCTTGAGGCTCTACGCCACATTCCTGGGGGTATGCTGACAGGTATTGAGGGCGCTTTCGGAACCAGGTGCGGAACCCAGTTCAGTCAGGAGGCCGGTGTGCGTCAGGCAGACCACGACGGAGTAGCGATCGCCTACCAAACACTTGGATCGGGTCCGCCGGTCATCCTTGTTGCGGGATTCACCGCAGATCACACGTACTGGGGTGAGTTGGCTCAACTATTGGCTGATGAACATCAGGTCATCACACTGGATAATCGAGGTGTCGGCCAAAGCGCTGATCCACAGGGTCCGTATTCCACGACGGCGATGGCCAACGACGTGCTCTCAGTAGCGGACACGTTAGGCCTCGACTCATTTGATCTAGTAGGTCAGTCGATGGGTACATCGATAGCTCTGACTGTGGCGGGGAAACACCCGGAGAGATTAAATCGACTTGTTTTGCTCAACGGATACCGACAGATCCGGCCAGTATTTATGGCTGTTGTTGATGACGCGCTACGGCGTCTGCAATCTGGTGGCTCACGATCGGAGTTTGCTCGACGGCTCATGCCTTGGTGCCTAAGCGATGAAACCTTTCGTGACCCGGATCGAATATCGCAAATGGTTGCGGCTTCGGCGGACAACCCCGATGCACCCTCGATAAACGCGTTGATCAGTCATGCCGCAGTGCTGCGTGATTTCGATGCGGGATACCTACTCGGTGCGATTCCAGCCGAAACGTTACTGGTGGGCACGAACCAAGACATCGTTGCCCTTCCCACAGGGTCGTTGGACCTGGCCAAGGGCCTATCAAACGCTACCGTGCAATTCGTCGATGGTCCGCATGACATTACGGTTGAACAGCCGCACAAAATCTTCAGCCTCCTCCGATCGTTCTTCGTTGGCCATTAGAGGCAGACCGGAATAAAGTTCAGATACGCTTTGCCATCGGTCGCGTGAAAATATTTCGTGATGAGACAGGAGGCACGACGCTGATTCAGCAAGCAAAAACGAGTCGTACCGACTCCCTTTTTGTCGTTTATCTCTGTCTAAACGGATTAGCAACTGTGGGGGAATGGCAACATTTCTTGCTACAGCCGTTTTGGCTGCCAACTCGGGTGATTCCGTTGGGGATGCGGCTCGCAATACGTCGATAGTCTTTGCGATACGACTATTTTCTACGTCGTTAACACTTCCGTATTCGATACAGTTGGCGAGCCGAATCGGCTTGGTGCGAACTTTCTGGCTTTCCCGAACTTTGAAGTCATCGTCGGCTTTCATCGCGGCGATTGCGCTCGCTGTCGAGATGTCCGTCCTCGGCGTCTTGATCGGATTCTCTTTGCTTGTGGGTCTAAGCAAAGGTCTAAGACAACCCTTAAGCCCGCCGTTGCTTCAGGCCTACTCGGGTCTACCTATTGACGAAGCCACAGCTACGAATCAGATGGTTCGAGGAGCCGCAGCCGCCGTCGGTGCGTTGGTGGGTGGACTAGTTCTTTCACGGATGGGGCCTGAAGCCGTGTTCCTCGGGGGTGCCCTCGTCGGGATTCCGGTCATTTTCTTTCTCATCGCACGACCACCGAGTCAGGGTGTGGATTCGCCGGATCCCATTGAGAGGCCATGGGGAAATCTTGTGGATAGTTTGAGATCTTCAAACCAACTACGGACTGCTGTTTGGTTGGGCATCACTTCGGTCATTGTCGTCGGCCCGCTGATCAACATGTTGGTCCCGGTACTGCACGAGTTGGGGCATCGCGACACCTCTCACGCAAGCCTCTTCATCGCCGTCGTTGCAGTGGGGGAAATTCTGACTCCACTTGTTCTTCGGCGACTCCGAAAGGGGCGGGCTGCTTTGGTCGCGGCGACTAGGGCAATGCAAATCTGTGGCATCGCTTTGCTTGCGCTGTGCCTGTTGGCACTGCTCCCGAACACCCCTGATTTCTTCGTGCTAGGCCTGAGTGGGTTTGTCTTCGGCGCAGTCTACTTCTGTGTTGCATCTTTCCTTTATCGGTCGGCAACAATCGGATTGCGCCAAAACCAAGAAGAGGAGTATCTGGCTGCTTATCTTCTCGTGACGGGTTTGGGTGCTCCTATTGGAACCCTATTGTGGGGGCATCTTCTAGGGGCAGTCCCGCTGGAAGTCTTTTTCTTCGTTCTGAGTGTGGTTGCCGCACTTGTCGTCCCGGTGCTTTTGCGCCATGCGCTACAGCGCGCTCAGTCGGACATGCCGACCGAGTCCGGCAATCAGAGTAGTCACTAGTCCGGCACGTCATGGTCACCAGTTTTCCTCAGTAAAATGGAGTAACGCCTCTGAGATACTGGTTCCGGGACGTAAATGCGAAATAGTGGTCTCATGAGCGATGGTTGGCGTCCGTCTTATCTCCCGGACCAGATCTGGGCTCCGAAAGGATTGCCCGGTTGGATGCGCGCCGTTCCTGGGTGGGCGGCCCGGGCGGCGACCGAAGGAAGATTTCCCCTGGAGGTAGCGGAGTGGGAGGCTTCTTTGCTCAAAGGACCGGGTGCGGTCTCGCGGGGGCTTCCCGATGGAGATGGCCGTCCAGTGCTCACGATCCCGGGATTCGGTTTCGGTGACTACACCACCGTCCCTCTTCAGATCGCGTTGAAGGGAGGTGGCTACACCGTGAAGTACTCTCGGATCTTTTCCAATATTCGCTGTTCCAATACGGCCGTCGACAAACTTGGACAGGTAGCCGCCCGTATCGTGAAACGGGATAACGGAAGACGCCTTCTGGTCGTTGGCCACAGTCGTGGCGGTCTGCTCGCACGGGGCCTGGGTGCTCTATTTCCCGATCTAATCGAACGGGTGATAGCTATGGGAGCCCCGATGGATGATGAGTTTGCCTTTTACGAGCTTCCGCGACCTGCTGCCTTTTTCTTGAGCAGGCTTTATCAGTTGGAGCCGAAGCATCGTGAATTGGGATGCGCCACTTCCCAATGTCAGTGCGCATATATGCAAGCGATCAGGAAGCCAATGCCGCCAGAAGTTGAGTTGGTCTCTATCTACTCCGCTTCAGATGGCGTAGTTGATTGGCGTTCATGCGTGGTTCCAGAAGCAACAAATGTTGAAGTCTCAGGCACACACCTAGGGATGGGACTAAAACCAGAGACATTGCGGGTCATCATGGAGCAGTTAGCAAGAGATCCGGTGATACCGGCGGAACCATCCGATCAGTGACGATGCTGTCGGACGTGTGGCCAGACCCGCAGCCACCGCGTAGTTGTTAACGAGCCATGAACGAGGTCATTCGAGCCGCCTTCTTCAGTAGGCCTGCAGCAGGTAGATCGGGTATCCCCTCCAGCACAATGGCCATCGCGCCCAAACGTCGCGGCTGCCGGACTCGCAGTTTTCGAGTTGCTTTAAGGAGATTCACGTTTCCGGCCGCGAAATCAATCAGCAGACCCGAAGGTGCAACAACGGCAGGCCCGGTGATTGTCTCGTCCAGGTGACTGGTGCGCCAAGCACCTCCGTGCGTCCCTGTGCCCATCACGAACTCCGGAGTGATAGCGGTGATCGAGGCAGTGGCACCCAACCGACCGGCAACCGCACCGGTGCTATCCACTAAGGCTGTTAGACCCAAACGCTCTAATTCCGGTTTCGGCCGATCGGGGGCGATATCTCGCCAAGTTGCTGCCATTTGGAATGCTGCGGCAAGGACAAAGGTGCCCACCGGTATCGGCCCAAGCGGGCTCGGGGTGGTCAGAATTGAATCCTCTCGTGCCTCAGAAGTAGCTGACCATTCGATGACACTTTGGGCGGCTCCGTGCACGGCGTCAACTACCTGCGCATTACTAGACCGGCTATGAACTTCACGCAGACGATCGCGAGTCTGGGTGAAAGGTTCGATGGCCTCTGCACCCTCGCGGGCATCGGCGACGATTTCGTAGATGCTCCGGTTATCAGTCCAGTTACCCATCGGGATGAGTTGTTCCTTGATGGAGAGTTTCCCGTCGCGACTCCCGGCGTCGAGATCAAGATCTGACATGCCGTCTAAAAAAAGCTGCCATGCCTCGACCGCGAGATTGAGAATGTGATTGTTGGGTTGGGAAAGGAGGCCTTGCTCACCCGTCTCAGGCTGCAGCGGTTCGGGAACAACACCCCTGTTTTCGTCGCCCACTCCGCCTCCAATGATCTGTAGGTAATCTTTCGAGATTCTGGCAGACGCAGCCCAGGGTCGGTCAAGCAGAGTCGCCAATGGCCTAAGCCATGTGGGCGTAGTCGTGGTTGACTCCGGTTATGAACGAGGATGCTATTGAGTTAGTGATTGATCCGCGGGCTCGGTCGGTGGGCGCGGGAATCGTGCGACGTCTATTGCCATTTCGCCGACGTCGCATGGTTGGTCCGTTTATCTTCACTGATCTGATGGGCCCGGAGGAGTTCGCTCGAGGTGCAGGGGCTGATATTGATGCCCATCCACACGTCGGTCTTTCGACGCTGACCTATCTGTTGCGAGGTGAGCTCGACCACCGGGACTCGACCGGTGCGGTTCAGAGAATACGGCCCGGCGAAGTGAACTGGATGACAGCAGGTGCGGGGGTGTGTCATACCGAGCGAACTCCTATCCGTTCCCGAGCTACTGGAGGGGATCTTTTTGGGGTACAAACGTGGGTTGCTCTCCCTGCTGATGCAGAACAGTCCGCACCTTTCTTTGAGCACTCAGGTCACGAGGGGATTCCGCAGGATTCAGGCGTCGGGAGTACGGTTCGAGTGCTCGCGGGTTCCGGATGGGGAATGAACTCTCAGATCAAGGGCTCTTCTCCGCTATTGCAGGCGGATCTGACTCTGTCGGATGGAGAAATCGAATTCCCACGAGATCACGCCGAGCGGGCAGTTATCAATCTGCAAGGCACACTCAAGGTCGCAGACTCGCACCTACTCGAAGGAAAGATGGCGGTAGTCTCGCCGGGGGAAAGAATCACAATTCGAGGCGACGGGAGAGCCATGTTGTTAGCTGGGGACCCCGTAGGTGATCGGTTTATTTGGTGGAACTTCGTAGCTTCTCAGGAGGAAATCATCCAGCAAGCGAAACAGGATTGGTTGAACCAGAGATTTCCGCTGGTACCGGAGGATCATCAACGTTGGATGCCACTGCCAAAATGACGTCGCCTCTGCACCCAATCAATCTTTGCTACCCCGGGATATCTTTCATATTCAGCAGGTCCTTGCCTATGGTGGCGGAGGTTCCGTCAGTAAACGAAATATGAATGTGATCGAAATGGTTTGCGGTTGCGGAACCTCGGTTGGTCAGACCGCGCCACTCGCCGGGCTTACTGCTGCTCTTCCACATCCGTTGACGCCAGATGATGTAGTGAACACCGTATTCTTTGGCGTTTTCCATGAAGTATTCGGCGATATCATTTCCGAGTCCTACGTCTGATCCGCCACCGCCATTAGGCATCATGATGTCGATTGCGCGCCCGCTCGGATGATCGGGAAAAGCGTCGTAGGGACGCCAACCGCCAATGTCTTGGATTTGCGGCCAGCGAACATTGACATACCGGNCAGCGAGCACGGCATCGAAGGTCCGTCGAAACTCGGACCAAGANGGGTAGATACATATGGGAGAAATGGAGTCGGACTCACGACACTGCTTCTCGAGCTTGGTTGTGCCGGGNCCGTCCTGTCGTCCACGACCGGATTGGGATTTCAGTACCGCACTGAATGCTGAGCGAAGCTCTCCTCGTGCCTGCTGCAACTCTCTAGCAGCAGTGACACCTAACTTATTGGTACGACGCAGAGTTTCGGAGGCATCATCCCACCGATCGCGCTGATCATCGGCGAAATCAGCGACCTGCGATGCATTGCGTAGTGCATCGGTCGGGTCATCGCCGGTGATGAAGGAAGCGATCTCGACCATTTCGGAGGGTCCGCCGATATAGGCCTCTCGAGCCAACTGGGCGAGCGTGGCGCGGGCTTTGTCCAGACGTTCTCGATCCTTGGTTGCCCTGCGATCCAACTTCTTCACGCGGTCTTCTGCTGCTGAGAGATTGCGACGGGCCTTCCGCAATTTGCCTTTTGCTTCAGCCAGAGGTGCGATTGCTGATGGCTGGCTTGCTGCCGAAGTTTGTGCTGGAGCTTGGGCGAGGGCTGCGCCCGATAGAGCAGTAGAACTGACAAAAAAAGCGCAGAGAATCCCGCTAATAAGTGTTTTACGCATTGGTCCTCCGAGACGGCCTGCGGGGCCTAGGCCGAGTCCTTAAGCCGCCCGGGGGGGGCGGGAAATACCCTGGACACGGCATCACATAAGATCAAGGTCAGTGACGAGTGGTCGTTGGTGAATTCCGTAGATCATTTCGAGAGTAACCCGAAAAGCTGACGTTGTTGAGTGAGTTTGCCGAGACTTGTGTCTCAGCCATTTGGTCGTATCAATTTACTGGCATACGGTCATTTATTGGGTTTTGGGGCTGTTTGGTGTGCCCTCTTCAGTCGTGCGTTAGCTCTTGAGGTGCGCCAGCTCAGCGATTCGGGCCTGAGATTTCAGTGACTTCCGGGTTTTGTCTGCCGTCGATCGGGAGACGTGAAACTGAACGATGAGACCGCAGTTCCCGTGACTTCGAAAGTATCGGGCACCTTTTGGCCTACGACGTAGCCTCGGTCAGATGTCATGTGGCAGAGTCGGGTCGTCCCTAACCAATCCGCATCCCTCCGGAGCAACTATGACCGTACGCAAATTCGGGAAATCCATTAAGGGCCCGGTGGCCTTTGTCTTAGCCGGTGGAGCCTCTTACGGCTCGATTCAGGTGGGGATGCTGCGCGCCCTAGCGGGAACCGATTTGCGACCCGATTTCGTCGTGGGGACATCCGTCGGCTCGCTCAATGGTGGCGTATTGGCCTATGACCCTGCGTCTGCCCCCGATCGACTCACTGAAGCGTGGACGAAAGTAACCCGAGATGACATCTTCGGTAGCGTCTTGAAGTCTGCGGTAGCGGCAGCGTCGCTCAAGGGTGCCCTGGTGAGCAGCGATGGACTACAAAAATTTTTAGAAGCTACAACTCCGGCACGTGATTTCTCGGATCTACAAATTCCACACACCGCGATGACCACAGACTTTGATACCGGACTCCCGGTTCCCATAAGTAAGGGAAATTTGGTGACGGCACTTCTTGCTAGCTCGGCTATTCCAGGTATTTTTCCCATCGTGAATCGAGATGGGCAGCGGCTTGTCGACGGCGGGCTGGTTGCCAACGTTCCCATTGGCGAAGCAGTATCTCGTGGGGCGAAGACCGTTGTGGTTCTGGACTGTGGGCTTACAGTTCTCGCTCAGGAGATGGCAGATGATTCGTTGATATCTCGAATAAACCGCCTGGCGGCCATAATGTTGTCCCAGCAGGTACGGCGGGATTTGGAAAAAGCTGAGGGCATCACAGTCCTATATCTCCCGGGACCGTGGCCTGCCGGCGTTCGACCAGACAACTTTTCAAAATCCGCCGAGCTCATCATGAAAGCAGAAGTGATGAGTAAGGAATGGCTCGCTCAGGTGAAGATCGAGGGTCCCGGGCGTTACGGTTTTGCGCCGTCAGACTCCTTGGTTGCGAGCAGCGGCTCGATAACCCCGGCCGCCGCCGATTTAGCCAAAGAAGCCGGAATCCCAATCGACGAGTCCAAACCGGTGGAGGAAGTTGCGCCGGGAGTAGATGAAGGCGAAGCCGGGAGCATGGTGGCGAAAGCCGGCAAGCAGATTGTCAATGCCGCTAAATCGGTGACCACTAGTTCAGACGATGATAAAAACAAGCGCGACGAAGATGGCACCGGAAAAGCCAATACGGAGGAATCGGAGAAGACTAAAGCTATCGATGCGGATGATGCTGCGGCGGACGTGAGTGAGGCAAAGTCTGATAGCGCTGTTGTCAATGCCGGTAAGCAAATCGTGAATAAAGCAAAATCCGTGGCGACCGGCTCAAGCGAAGACGGGCCATCAGCGGGGGACAAGAAGGATCAGAAAAGTAAGAAATCTGATGGCTAGCCGAATATCGCCGTAGCGGTAGCCAGTAATAGTAGGCCCAGCGCCAGCACCAGTGGCTCCCATCGCGCTGGCCGGACTGAGTCACGCAGGATTAGTTGTCGCCGGTAGATCGGGATCAGGCAAAACAAGCAGAGAATGGCCGCTAAGGCTGCCTCGGTTACTTGGCCGCGATTGATCATGTCTAGTGCGCCGATTCCGGCCACGGTGATCAATAGGATTAACGTTCGGCGCCAAGACAACCGCGTGCGATCTGCCTGAGTCTCCGGAGCCGAGGTACTCACAACAGGATCACTAAGGCCAGCCCAGCGGCAAGGACGACCATTCCCACGGCGAGAAGGATAGCGGCCCGCTGGACCGGGAGCGGTTCGCCCCGACGCATAGCTTGCTGCACTTTACGCCAATGCTGGTACGCAACTAGCGGCAGTAGACCACCGAGTACGGTCGCGATTAATCCGACTTCTCGAGCCAGTGGCCAATCGGGTCCAAGAATACTTTCCAGCGCCGACAGGCCGACGCCGCCAGCGATCAGCGCTAACGCGGTTCGAATCCAAGAAAGATAAGTCCTTTCATTCGCAAGAGTGAATCGGTAATCGGGCTCCGCCTCGTCAGTATTGTTCTCGGGTTCAGTCATCGTAGCTCCAGAAGGATCCGTTGGCAGAGAGGAAAGGGAGCAGTTCCGCCGCTACTGGTCGCTTAGGTGAGCGCATATGTTCAGAATGCCGCGAACTGGCTGACTTCGCCCACACTTCGCGAGGACTGACTTCGGTCGACGTTGCTGTAAAGCCGAGAACGAGGGTTCCCCAGGTGGCTGACATGACCCACTACAAAGGGGTGACGACGGCAACGGAGGCGGGCATGAAGTCAGCCAGGCCGCTAGCGGGACTGGGACCGCTGGGATCCCTCGCCTAGACCCCGAGGAGCCTGCGACAGCGCTGTTCCAAGTATTCGCTATATCGCCAGAACTCGGCAAAAGCGGGATTTTGAGTTTGTCCGTGATGAAAACGGTAGTAGATCTGTTGCACGATAACGGCGATCCGGAATAGCCCGTAGGTTTCATAGAACAGCCAGTCATCAGTGGGTAATCGCATGGCATTGCAGTATCGCTGGACAAACTCCTCGCGCGTAAGCATGCCCGGAAGATGAGTGGGTTGGCGTCGAGCTAGTTGCATCCCCGGGTCATCATCTGCTTGAACCCAGTAGGCCATGCTGTTGCCAAGGTCCATTAGCGGATCGCCGACCGTGGCAAGTTCCCAGTCCAAAACACCAATGATTTCGAAGGTATCCGGATCCAACACCAGATTGTCTAGCCGGAAATCCCCGTGGATGAGGCAAGTACCCACGTCCGGAGGCTGGTTGGCGGCAAGCCAAGCCATGACGGTCTGAAAATCCGGGACGTTATCAGTTCTAGCCGCACGGTAGCGGTTGCTCCACCCTGATATTTGACGAGCGACGTAGCCGGGCCCGCGGCTCAAATCCGCGAGTCCTGCCGCATCTACGTCGACTCTGTGGAGATTCACGAGTGTGTCAGTTGTCGTCTCACTGAGTTGGCGGGCCTTCGACTCAGTGATTGGAAGATCGGCGGGTACATCCCGTCGCAGAATCATCCCTGGGATGCGTTCCATGACATAGAAATCATCACCAATAATCTCAGGGTCGGTGCACAGTGCGAGCACCTTGGGCACAAGCGGATAGGCATCACGGAGGTGTTGCTGAACCTGGAATTCCCGAACCATGTCGTGTGCTGAACGTGCCTTCGTCCCGGCCGGTGGGCGTCGCAGAATAAGCTCTTGTTCTGGGTAAGACAGCGAGTAGGTCAGGTTAGAAGCTCCTCCGGGAAACTGTCCAACACTCGGAAGCGCTTCAGGCAGATCGGGGACTTCTCCGCGTAACCACGAGTGGACGGCGGCACTGTCGAAGGCATCGTCATCCCGCACGGGTGAGGAGTGATCGACTGCGATCGGTTTGATGGTCACTTCTGCTCCGGCTCGTATTTGCGGAGTTCCTCTCGCGCAACCATGCCCAGGTGTACCTCATCAGGTCCATCGGCTAACCGCAACGAACGAGCTGCGGCGTACATCTCCGCCAATGGAAAGTCATCGCTCAGACCACCCCCACCGTGGAGTTGGATGGCCATATCGATGACGTTGGCGGCCATCTGGGGCACCACCGCCTTGATGGCGGAAACCTCATATCGAGCACCAGCGATGCCGTGCTGGTCGAGCAGCCATGCCGTACGCAGAACGAGTAGACGTGCTTGGTCGATGCTTAACCGTGCCTGCGCGATCCGTTCGCGGTTACCTCCTAGGTTGGCGAGCGGTTTGCCGAAGGCGGTGCGAGATAGCGAGCGCTCGCACGCGAGCTGCAGGGCTTCCTCCGCCATGCCAATCAACCGCATACAGTGATGGATTCGGCCTGGACCCAGTCGACCTTGAGCAATCTCGAAGCCTCGACCAGGGCCGCTGATGAAGTGGGACAAAGGAAGTCGGACATCCGTGAACTGAACTTCCCCGTGGCCGTAGGGCTCGTCGTACATGCCAAAAACGGGTAGGAGGCGAGTGACTGATACTCCAGAGGTGTCAGTGGGAACGAGAACCATTGAGTGCCTTCGGTACTTGTGAGCATCGGGGTCGGTGAGCGCCATGACGATGAGGAAGCGGCAATGAGGATGTCCTACCCCTGAGCTCCACCATTTCGTGCCATTGATGACAATTTCGTCGCCTTCGACCTGCGCTGTCGCCGCCATATTGCTTGCATCGGAGGAAGCGACTGCTGGCTCAGTCATGCAAAAGGCGGAGCGAATTTCGCCGGCAAGCAGCGGTCGCAACCATTCCTGTTGCTGCTCCTCACTTCCGTAGGCGACAAGAACCTCGGCATTTCCCGTGTCCGGCGCGTTGCAGTTGAAGATCTCCGGAGCCAGGGGCATTACTCGACCGGTGGCCTCTGCGATCGGAGCGTAATCAAGGTTGGACAGGCCGGCTCCCAGTTCCGCATCTGGGATAAAGAGGTTCCATAAACCCGACTCTTGCGCCTGCTGTTTGAGACCGTCGACCAAAACTAAAGCTGCGTCGCGGTCCGATGCCAGCAGGCTGCGGTATCGCCCTCCCGCAGGCCGAATTCGATCATCGATGAACTCTTGCGCGCGGACCAGGTAATCGTTGGCTCGCGAGGAATGCTGAAAGTCCACGACTCTCCCTCCAGAGTGGTCCTACCGAGCCTACTCTGCGTACAAAATGAGCCGAACGGGTGTGAGAAAGCCGGTATTTGTGCGCTGCGGCCAAGGTCGGGATACAGTTCCGGCGTGGGTAATGTGGATTTGGCTCGGCTCCAATTCGGCATAACCGCGATTTACCACTTTCTATTTGTCCCGCTGACAATAGGTATGGCGTTTCTGGTGGCCATTCTCCAGACCAAATGGCATCGCAGCGGAAACGAAGATTATCGACGTTTGACCAAGTTTTTCGGCCGTCTTTTACTGATCAATATTGCCGTCGGAGTGGTGACCGGTCTCATCCAGGAATTCCAGTTCGGAATGAACTGGTCCGCATACTCTCGATTCGTTGGCGACGTATTTGGCGCGCCTCTCGCTATGGAAGGGCTAGCAGCCTTCTTCCTCGAATCCACATTCTTAGGGCTGTGGCTCTTCGGTTGGGGCCGCCTGTCACGTCGGGTTCATCTCACCTGCATTTGGCTGGTTGCGGTAGGGGCTGCCCTGAGCGCGATGTTCATCATGGCGGCCAATTCATGGATGCAAAATCCGGTGGGTTACCAAACGAACGCCAGTACCGGGCGACCTGAACTCAACGACATAGGGGCCATATTCAGTAACCCGGTGTTCGTGTGGGCCTACGCTCACGTGCTTCTGGCGTCTGCGGTAACCGGCGCCATCATGATGTTGGCAGTATCGGCGTGGCAAATACGAAAGCGCGGCGATGGTGCCGTTTTCTTACGGAGTGCAAAAACTTCGCTGGTGGTTTTGTTTCCCGCGATCGTTCTTTCGATGGCAGTTGGAAGCGAGTTGGGCGTTCAAGAAGCGACGTATCAGCCGATGAAGATTGCCGCCGCTGAAGCGCAGTGGGAAACCTGTCAACCCTGCTCGTTTAGTGCCTTCCAGATTGGCGGGGGCAACAATGATCAAGACCCCACCAAGATCATCGAAATCCCTTATCTACTGTCGTTCTTGGCTACGAACACTTTGGATGGCCAGGTTATTGGACTCAATGAGTTGCAAGCCCAATACGAGCAAGAGTATGGACCGGGGTACTACATACCCAACGTGTTTATCCAATATTGGTCGATGCGAGTCATGGCCTACACGGCTAGTGCAGTAGCCCTTCTCGCGCTGGTCGGACTATGGCTATGGCGACGAGGCAGCTTGATGCAGTCGACTTGGTTTTTACGTATCTGCACGCTTGCGGTGGCCACTCCCTACATCATGAATACGGCGGGCTGGCTTCTGACTGAGAACGGTCGGCAACCGTGGGTCGTCCAGGGCCTCATGTTGACCGAAGATGGGGTGTCCACCTCAGTCAGTTCCACCGAGATACTAATTTCGCTAGGGGTCTTTTTATCGGTATTTGTGGTTGTCGCGACGGTGTGGATTGTTTTAATAGGCAGAGCGGCGCGGTCCAAGCTCCCAGAGGACGAGCCAGAGGGCGACGGGACGCCGGCTGAAGAGCCCATCCCGACGCTGACGTACTAGCGAGGTCGATATGGATTTACCCGTCATCTGGTTTGCCATCCTCGCTATTTTGTGGACCGGTTTCTTCGTTCTAGAAGGCTTTGACTTTGGGGTTGGAATTCTGCACTGGTTCGTCGGACGTAACGACACCGAACGTCGAGTGGCCATCAATTCGATTGGGCCCTTCTGGGACGCGAATGAGGTCTGGCTTGTGGTCGCGGCTGCTGGAACCTTTGCCGCGTTTCCGGGCTGGTACGCCACGATGTTCTCATCGTTGTACTTAGCGCTTGTCGTGATTCTTGTAGCGTTGATATTCAGAGGCCTTGCTTTTGAGTACCGCGGTAAAAGTGAGAACCCACGCTGGCGCAAAGTATGGAGTCTCGGTTTAGTCGTTAGTAGTGTGGTGATTCCGCTTTTCCTCGGAATAGGCCTAGGTGACCTTCTGGCGGGACTTCCCATTGGGGCAGATCAAGAATATGCCGGTACCTTTTGGAATCTATTCACTCCATACGGCTTGTTGACCGGGGCGACTTTCCTGTCCTTATGTCTGCTGCACGGGGCGACATTCTTGGGGTTAAAGACAACAGATCTCATCCGACAACGTTCACATCGTTTGGCTCGTATCTTTGGTGGCACTTCGTTGGTTCTCGGTTTGACTTGGGTCATTTCCACCTACTTGATCGCCGATGGAGTGTCAGCGATTGCCATCGGCTTCCTGACCTTGCTGGTTTTGGGGGTAGCCGCGGCTGCCACTATGACGGCTCGGGAACGAGACGGTTGGGCGTTCGCCGCGAGTGCCGTGGCCATTGGTTCGGTGACGGGTTCCCTTTTCGCATCGCTTTACCCCAACGTCATGATCTCCAGCACGGATGCGAGCAACACACTCACTATCGCCAACACGGCATCAGGTAACTATGCGCTCACTGTGATGACCATCGTGGCCGTCATCATGTTCCCACTGGTTCTGCTGTATCAGGGCTGGAACTACTACGTCTTCCGTCAGCGCGTCACCACCCCACCAACTGAACCGTCACAAGCTCACGATCGGGGTTCTCGGCCTGAAGATGAGGCTAGTGCGCTAGATCCAGGGTCTGGTTAGTCCCAACACTTCAGACGCTCTGGTGAAAGAATCACGATATGGAAATCGATTCCGTATCTTCGACGCTGTACCAAGGCGGCGACTTAATTGGCGTCTTCGTATTTGCCATTTCGGGTGGTCTCGCTGGGCGCCGAGCAGGACTGGATTTTTTTGGCGTCGTCACAGTGGGAGCACTGACGGGCCTCGGTGGCGGAATTATGCGCGATATTTTGATCGGCGATATCCCGCCGGCATCTTTGTCGGATTGGCGCTACATCGTGATCGCTACCCTCGGTGCGATGCTGCCCATGCTGGTGAAACCGACCTCCAAGCGTGCCTTACGTAGCCTGTTGGTTTTGGACGCCGGCGGTTTGGCTTTGTTCGCAGTTGCCAGCACCACCAAGGCATACCAGTTTGGAGTTATCCCTCTGGCTGCTCCGCTTATCGGGGTATTAGCGGCAACGGGTGGAGGTGCGCTTCGCGACGTGCTAACTAACGAAATTCCTAACATTCTTCGCCGGGAAATCTACGCCCTCGCAGCCCTCGCGGGAGCGGCGATCGTGGCTCTCGGCCTGTGGTTGCAGTGGCCGATCGTTCCCGTTGCCATAGTGGGACTGGTTGTCGTTGCCGGGTTGCGAATTCTTTCCTTGCGCTATCGCTGGCGTTCCCCAATGCAGCAAGAAGACCCGGGACTGGCGTAGTTGCTACAGATCACCCAGTACGCCATCGATGCGACGAGCCAATTCAAGATCTAGCTCTGTGACACCGCCAGCCGAGTGGGTGCTGACCGTGAATGAGAGAGTCCGCCATCGAATATCGATGTCGGGATGGTGATCTATCTCTTCGGCGATCACGGCGATCCGGTCAACCCCAGTAATTGCGCTGGGAAAGCTCGGACATTCAAAAGACCGGCGCAGGGCGAGTGAATCACCACCCCAGTCCTGAAGCTCGAACAGAGCCGCGGCAAGCTGATCCTCGGTGAGCAGAGCCATTATGTGTCCTTTCTTGCATCTATCGACATTCCGGCGGCTTTAAGATTTTCGATCAGTCGTAATCCCATACCAGTCGCTGGCGTAAGCACACCAGCGGCTCGCGGCAGTCGTCGTTGGTCGCCAGCGAGAGTGAGACCTGCCTGACCCAACATCACACTCGTCGCTGCGTAGCCGGGATCTCCGTCCGCCGCCACTGTCGCGCGATAGCGTTCCCCCTCGGGTGTACGGGTATGCAGGGTTATGAGAAACATGCCATTTTGACGAGTCCGCTCGCTCGGTCCCGCACCTGGGCTGGGTAGAAAACGTGAAACGAATCGACGGCCTGACGCGTTCTGCATGACTCCGCCCATCACGGCAAAACCGCCAAGCATGCCGGTGGCCCGAGCTCGACCGGCGAGACCGGAGCCAAATGCAGTGCCCTCGTCGTAGCGAAAACCGTGGCCATACGAGTACCCAGATATGGCATTACTCCTGCGAACAACTCGAGTATTGATCGGAGCCATGAAGAAGGGCCCGACCCAGGTATCTAGCTCTTCGTCGTAGTAGGCCCTGGGCTTATCCCGAGGGTCTCCCGGTGATGGTTCCGCGGAGCGGTCAGGGCTTAGGGAATATGGATCAGCCAAGACCTTGCTGAGTGCCTTATCTTGACTGGCTATGTCCAACTCATTGAGTCCGGAAGCAATGGTTCCTCCGCTAATTCCGCCTCTGATCTTGCGTACGAGAAAATGAGTCTCTGCCAAATGACCGTGCCCATCTTGTGCTTTCGCCTGCAAATGTAAAGCCAGGACCCCCAAGTCACTCGGAATACTGTCGAAACCACAGGAATGCACGATTCGAGCGCCACTGCGTTTAGCCAAGTCGTCATATTGATCGATGGAACGGCGCATGAAGACCACTTCACCGGTTAGGTCGCCATAGTTTGTGCCTGCAGCTGCGCAGGCTGCTACGACCGGCAGACCGTACTTTGTGTAGGGACCCACCGTGGAAATCAGGGCCTTGGTATTAACGGCCATCTGCTGGAGCGCTTCAGGATCATCGGAATCAGCGGTGATCAAGGTCCAATCGTTAGCCGCTCCGGACAATCTGTCGCGGACGTTGGCCAACTTCTCAGCATTTCGGCCCGCGATACCGATTCTGGTGCGAGGTGGCGCTTGACGAGATAGATAGTCGGCGACGAGACCACCGGTAAAGCCGGTGGCACCGAACAGCACTAAATCGAGGTTGGGCCGGGCCTTAGTCTTAGTACCGGATCGTTTGCGTTGCCGCTGAGTCTGGGATCCTTGAGACGGCCGTTTGTTGCTGCTTCCACCTTCAGTCACTCGCCTACCGTATCCCGCAGAGCCTCTGATGCATACCGATGCGCAGTTCCATTTCTCCTGGTGGATGTGCTCCAACGACTTTGAGGGTTGTGATTTGTTGGCATTCTTGACGATTCTAGATATTCGGCTGACGGCCCCTACACTCATCCAGTGACCATCCGGCAGCGCTCAGACTTGCGCAACATCGCAATTATCGCCCACGTTGACCATGGCAAGACCACCTTGGTGGACGCCATGCTTTGGCAGTCGGGCGCCTTCCGAGCCAATGCAGATATCGCTGAGCGCGTTATGGATTCGATGGATCTAGAGCGCGAAAAAGGAATTACGATCCTGGCGAAGCAGACAGCGGTTCGCTATGAAGGGCCGGCTGCTGAATCGCCGGTGACGATCAACATCATTGATACTCCAGGGCACGCCGACTTTGGTGGTGAGGTTGAGCGGGGGCTCGAGATGGTGGATGGGGTGTTGCTGCTGGTAGATGCCGCCGAGGGTCCGCTTCCGCAAACCAGGTTTGTGCTGGGTAAGGCGCTAGCCAAGCGACTGCCGGTGGTACTCGTCATTAATAAGGTTGATCGATCGGATTCGCGCATCGCTGAAGTGCTCGATGAAGTGTATGAACTCTTTTTTGACCTTGAGGCGCAGGACGATCAGATTGACTTCCCCATTGTCTACGCGAGCGCAAAGGCTGGTCGCGCATCCCTGACCAGGCCAGCGGACGGCGAGATGCCCGAAGCACCAGATCTCGGGGCACTATTTGGTGCGATTCTGCAGACTGTTCCAGCTCCTGAATACGACGATTCAGACCCGCTGCAGGCTCAGGTCACCAACTTAGACGCTTCCCCCTACCTGGGTCGGCTCGCGGTGTGTCGGGTTCGCTCTGGAACCATTCGGAAGGGAGCGCCCGTGATGTGGTGTCGTGCGGATGGCGGGCAGGAGACTGCGCGCATCGGCGAGCTACTGATCACGGAGGCGCTAGAGCGGACGCCGGTAGAGGAGGCAGCTGCCGGCGACATCGTGGCCGTCGCTGGTCTTCCCGACATCACAATTGGAGAGACCCTCACCGACCCCAATGATCCGCGACCCATGCCGGTCATCACTGTCGATGAACCCAGTATTTCCGTAACGATCGGAATTAATGACGCTCCGCTCGCGGGTAAGAGCGGGAAAAAGATGACCGCGCGACTAGTTAAGAATCGTCTAGATGCGGAGCTCATCGGCAATGTCTCTCTGCGCGTAGAAGACACGGGTCGTCCCGACTGCTGGGAAGTCCAAGGTCGGGGTGAACTGCAGCTCGCGGTTCTGGTGGAGATGATGCGGAGAGAAGGCTTCGAACTAACCGTAGGTAAGCCCCAAGTCGTCACTCTCGATATCGACGGGACCCTGCAGGAACCGATGGAAGAACTGACGATTGACGTGCCCGAAGACTTTGTTGGAGTAGTAACTCAACTACTTGGCTTGCGGCGAGGCAGGGTCAGCCTGATGCGAAACCACGGGACCGGCTGGGTTCGGATGAACTATCGAGTGCCGGCGCGTGGGCTCATCGGTTTTCGAACGGAGTTCCTAACAGAAACCCGAGGTACTGGGTTAATGCATCACGTCTTTGGTGGCTACGAACCTTGGCATGGAGAACTACGTACTCGTGCGAGCGGATCGTTGGTCGCGGATCGAGTTGGTGCTGTGACCGCTTACGCGTGCTTCGGATTACAAGAGCGTGGCACTCTCTTCGTGTCCCCCGGAACTGAGGTTTATGGGGGAATGATCGTGGGAGAAAACGCTCGGGCCGATGACATGGACGTCAATCCAACAAAAGAGAAGAAGTTGACCAATATTCGATCAGCTACGGCTCAAGAGTTGGAGCGCTTGGTTCCACCGAGGTTGATGTCGTTAGAACAAGCCATGGAGTTTTGTCGGGAAGACGAGTGCGTTGAAGTGACACCAGATGCTGTGCGTATCCGCAAGGTCGAACTCGACCAGGTCACCCGCGCTCGAAGCAGATCGCGACAACGGGCCAGTGACTAACCCGGGACAGGCGCTACACCCCCAGAACTTTCCGAATGACCAGATCAACCGGCGGTATTAGGTACTGTTGCCGCTGGAGTTCGGCCCGGTGCTGTCCGATCCTGCTGCTCTTACAGGTCGACCATCCTGGATCGAATGAAACTCCGCATTGTCGGTGAGGTCTCGCCAAATTGGCACTACCCCAATCACTGCTACCGAGTTCAACACCAGTGATAGCGGGATGCTTATTACTAGAGTGATCAGCAGTACGACGCCCAAGGTCTCTACATCGGACTGATCGGTGACAGTTGATCCGATGGCCGTTACGGGCAAGGTCGCAATCGAAAGAATCACCTGGATGATCAGATACGTGGCCGCGCTCCACAACAGCCAACGACCAAGAATCGCCCAAAACTTTCCGTGTGTGGCTCGCCAGGACCAACGCAATGCGCCTGGAGCCACGATGGTCTGGGCAGATATCGGCAAGATACGGACGAAAATGATCAGAAATACGAGGGCAAGTCCGATTGAGGCGATGAGACCGAGACCAACGGCTAGCCAAATCGACACAGCTGCTGATAGCGCGACGATGAGCACTACCGCAGAGATGGGAATCGCAGCCGCTAATGCGATCAGCCACCCGTAGCCCCAGAGTCGGACACCGCCGCGGATTCCAGCGCGGAAGCCGTCGCCGACGGTCGTCGGTTGTTCCGACGCAGACCGCGCCGCGGTTCGATTGATCGCGCAGACTTGCCAAGACGAGAGAAAAGTTGCCAGTACGATACCCAGCCCCGCGATCACCACCCACGCAATTATCGACTGCGTTCTTGGTACGGCGGCGAACGCTCTTTCTAGTTCAGCACTCGTCGTCGCAGCTGGATCCCCCCCGAGTTCGGAAGCAAGTCTGATGGCTTCCACCAGTGCAATCGGGTCGATAAGGATGAGGCCACCAGATAACAACACCGCGCCCGAGAGCAGACCGAGTACCAGGCTGATGGCCGTCAACGGCCACCAAGCGTGCCTGATGGTTCGACCGGCATCGGTAAACATGAAACTCACTGGACGCATGCCGCTGCCAGTCAAAGGGGAGTCAGGCGCGGCATAGGTGCCGTAGTCGACCTCGGTCGTTCCCCAGCCTGCAGCCGACTCACCGGCAGTCGTTGATTGATCCGGTTGGGGTGTCGACCAGCCGGTAGCGGTTTCTTCCGCTGGTTTGGACTCGTTGCTCCCCGATGGGCGTTGGATGGCGTGGACGTGTGAAGTCCAGCTCTCACCGTCCCAGTAACGCAGGCGTTCATCGGCCTCGGGATCCGGGTACCAGCCTGAAGCGGGAGGTACCGGCTGGTCCTGCTCATCAGGAGGTGGTTGCATACGCTTAGCCTAGGCTGCTGAATGCGTTCCGTGTCCAACAGGTCTGGTGACTGTTATTCAGCCTTCTTTGTCAGTATCGAGTGGCTAGGGTTGTGGGGTGTCCATGACGCAGGCCGACTCGAATCGGCTCAGTAGTTCAACGGTCCTAGCCATCGTTGCAATGTCGCTGTGCATCTTTGTCGTAGCCAATGATTTTGTCGCTATGAGCGTTGCGCTGCCGCGTATGGAAGCTGAACTCAATAGCGATGTTTCACTTCTACAGTGGGTAATTAATGCCTACGCGGTCGTAGTGGGAGTAATGATCGTCCCAGGTGGTCGGCTCGCTGATATGTACGGACGCTTGCGACTCCTATACATCGGGACCGGGATTTTTGCGCTGTTCTCGCTGGTAGGTGGTTTGGCGCCAGATGTCTACAGCCTCATCGTTGCTCGCGGGTTGCAGGGCATTGGCGGGGCCTTGATGTGGCCCGCAATTCTGGGCTTGATTTATCAAATTTTGCCCGCCGCAAAAGCCGGGCTTGCCGGTGGTCTGGTTATCGGAGTTGCAGGAATCGGGAATGCCACTGGACCACTCATTGGTGGAGCGCTTACGGAACTGGCGAGTTGGCGATGGATTCTCCTGATAAATGTCCCTATCGCCGCGATCGCGATGTTCGTTACCTGGCGTTGCGTCAAGGTGGAAGCCCCCAGTGATCGAGAAAAAATCGATTACTGGGGAACCCTATTACTTGCAGTGACTCTCTTCTCGCTCCTGATCGCGCTCACTGAGGCACCCGATCTTGGGTGGAGCGATCCGCGGGTGTGGGGGCTGTTACTGGTATCTGGGGTAGCGATGGTTCTCTTTGTCATTAGAGAACGTCAGGCCGGGGACGCCGCCTTGATTCCGGGCTCTGTCATGGGACGGCGACCGTTCCTAGTCGCATGTCTTGCGGTTCTTGCCATGTCCACCACCTTTTTCGGTGCTTTGCTCTATTTGCCGCAGTACTTCGAAAAGATTTTTGATCTCAATCCTTTGGCAGCTGGGGCGGCGCTGTTGCCATTCATGGCGGTATTCGCGGTCGCCTCCTTTGCGCAGTCCTGGCTGATCGGACGGATCGGTATGAAGGCCGTCATCTCTTTTGGGGCAGTGTGCATGTTCCTGGGTCCGACCCTCCTAGCTCTGGTTATCCAACCTGAATCCAGTTACTTAGCCTTTCTCCCAGGAATGATCATTCTTGGTATCGGGGTGGGCTTGTTCTACTCCGCAGTCACCACAGCGGCTCTCACAGCGCTCGAGCCTTCGATGTCGAGCCTTGCCGGTGGACTCGTTTACCTTTTCCAAATAGCGGGGGGAGCCGTTGGTTTAGGTATCACCACCACGATCTTCTTAGCGGCGGCAAATGCTGGTATCGGCGATGGTGCTCAACAGATCGGTATTTCACTGAGTGGAAACGAAATCGAAGCGATCCGCGGTGTGATTGTCGGAACCGATATTTCTACAGATGTTACCCAAAAATATTCCGGAACTACCGGGGAGCAACTAGTGGAAGTTGTTCGGGTCGCTTTTGCGGATGGGGTGAAGTTGGCTTTCGGATTTAACGCGATCATGGCATTCATCGGAATGCTGATCGCCCTGTTCGCGGTTGCCGGGCCCATCAATCGGATCGGCAGGGATATCGGTGAACTTGGGGAGGCGGACACTGACCAGTCCGAGCACTCTGCCTAGCTCTGGTTCTCCGGACTGAGCTCTTGAGAGAGTGCCGACGTGAGTTGAGTTTCGAAAGCCTCCACCGAGCCCGACAAGGTATCCATCGCATCCGACATGATCAGGGGCAGTATTTTTCCGTTTTCATAGCGCGCCACAACAACCGGAGTGCCGTATTGATTGACTTGCTGAGCCAGTTCCGGCGATAGTTCGTTTCGGTGTAGCAGTGTGACTGGCACTCCCAGACGCTGCACCATGCGGTCCCATTCGGGCTTCCGGCGAACTGGAGAATGGGTGATGTCACATAGGGAGCAGTGAGCTAGCCCAAGGAACTTTCCGAAGAAGTATTTTCCCTCGCCCACAAGACCACCATCCGCGTGGTAGACCCCAATGATCTCGACTATGCCTTTGGGAGTGACGAATTGCCTCTCGCCGGTATACGTAGATTTATCCGTCATGGTGCCTTCCCAGTGCGCAACGTTGATTCGATATCAATCCCGAAACCCTCACCTAAGTTCTATTGTGAACCGGCTCAGGTCGAGCGGCATCTTCTGCATGAACTCCGGACGGCGGAAGGCGATCAAGCTGGAAAGGTAACGTTCGTAAGTTCTTCCGACAACTCCCACAGTGCCGCGGCGTTAGCCTCGTCCTGCGCGTCGGACGATCGGTCAACGATGACAGGCTTACCGCGCATCTCCATGAAACCATCCGGACCGTAGTACTCGCCGGACTCCGCGGCTGGATCAGTTGCTGCACGAAGCTGGGGAAGCGCACCATCCTCAGCTGATTGCCCGATGATGGAGTTAGCGACCTTAGTGGTGTATTTGCCGACGACGTTTTGGGCCAGCTGTGGTCCGGAAAACTGTAAGTTAGTGGCAGACCATCCGGGGTGCGCGGCGAGCGAGCGTAGTGACCAGCCGGCGACGGCTGCCTTGCGCTGCAACTCTAGGGTGAAAAGTAAGTTAGCCAGTTTGCTTTGTCCGTAGGCCTGCCAGGGGTTGTATTTTCGATCCGTATAGTTCAAATCCGCCACGTTGACCTTGCCCATACGGTGAGCGCCACTCGAAACATTCACTACTCGGTTGTCCGTTGCGAGATCATCGAGTGGCATCGCCTCTAGCAATAATCCAGTCAACGCGAAGTGACCAAGATGATTCGTGCCGATCTGCAACTCAAAGCCGTCCACCGTAACGTTTTGTGGCGTCGCCATGACGCCCGCGTTATTTATCAAAACGTTGACTTGATCGGTTGCTGCAATGATCTCGCCAGCAGCCTCTCGCACTGATGCCAGACTGGCCAGATCCATGATCACCTGTTGTGGGGCGGCACCAGTTGCCTCGGCCGAAACTGCCTCCAACGCCTGTTGGAGACGCTCTGGGTTGCGGCCAGTGACTATAACTTCAGCCCGATGGCGGGCCAGTTCCACCGCCGTGGCCAGGCCGAGTCCGCTCGTCGCGCCGGTGACCACATACGTTCTGCCGTCCAAATCGGGTACATCAGTTGCATTCCATTTAATCCCACGTGCCATGGCAAAAGGATCGCACGGTTGATGACATTCGGCTCGTCTAGCCTGGCTCTATAGATAGGGGCAATGACGGCAACCGTTGCCACAACAATGCCCCCGAGTGGCATGACTTTTTGCGGTTAGTACAAAGAGGCCAGTCCCGGGATCGATGTAACCGGGGCTCCCGTCGGACATCGCCTGTCTATGACGTTTCAGGGCTTCTTTTCGATGAGGATGATCGAGGGGCAACCGGTCGGGATGAGGATCCTCAAGGCTTCGGTCCGAGAGAGGCTCACGCCGGGAAGCCGAGTTTCGTGCCATGCGGACATTGTGCATCTACTCAAGTCGCAGCACGAATGCGCCCGACACCTTTCGTCCGCTCAATCGGTCAACAACGATCATGGCCCCGCTGGTCGCTAGTACTTCTGCCGCTGACTACATCATGACGAGACCAAGGGCATTTCGTATTACTTACGGCCTCCGAATCATTGGCGGTACTGGAGCAGGCTGGGTAGCAAAAGCAGGCTGGCGAATAGGGGGATAGACAGCGGCATTCGAGACTGACAGGGGTGCCCGGCCGACTCTTGGCCATGGAACTGGTCGTGGACGGGAATCAATGATGAGAGGAGGTCGCCGAGTCAGCGGAGCGCGAACGCTTGTGCTCGGTGGTCGGCGGCGGTGTACCGTAGGGGGGAGCCTTGGAAACAGGGTGAGCGCAGCCTACTCGTACTGCGCATTGCTACGGCGCTCAGGTGAGGAGCGAAACCATATGAAGTTGGGCAAGTTGGCGCGCGGTCCACTGCTGTGGATCCTGTTGTCTCTCGGCCTCGTGCTGATCGCAACGAGTGTGATTTCGAGTATGAACGGTCCCGAAGAAGTTGATACCGGCACGATCGTCAAAGAAATCCAGGATCAGCAGGTCAAAAGTGCCACATTGGTCGATCGGGAACAGCGCATCGAAGTGACGTTGAAAGACGACACCGAACAAACGAGTAAGTACATCGATGGGCAGGGTCTCGAGCTACAGCAGTTGCTCCAAGAGCAACAAGACAGCGGCTCGCTGTCCGACGGTTACAACGTTGAGGTGCCACAAGACAATCTGTTGGTCACGCTTCTGGTCTCCTTCCTCCCCTTGTTGCTGATTTTGGCCTTGCTTTTCTTCTTCTTGAATCAGATGCAAGGTGGTGGCGGACGCTTGATGTCCTTCGGCAAGTCCAAAGCCAAGGTCGTCACAAAAGACATGCCGCAGACTACGTTCGCTGACGTCGCCGGAGCCGAAGAAGCTGTGGAAGAACTCTACGAAATCAAGGACTTTCTCTCCGATCCGAGCAAGTTCCAAAGCGTTGGCGCAAAGATCCCTAAGGGTGTGCTGCTCTACGGCCCCCCTGGGACAGGGAAGACCCTGCTGGCTCGCGCCGTGGCGGGCGAAGCAGAGGTCCCCTTCTTCTCGATATCCGGCTCGGACTTCGTGGAGATGTTCGTGGGCGTGGGTGCCTCTCGAGTGCGAGATCTGTTCGAGCAGGCGAAGCAAAATGCTCCGGCGATTATTTTTATTGATGAAATTGACGCGGTCGGTCGACACCGCGGCGCGGGACTCGGCGGTGGGCATGATGAACGTGAGCAGACTCTGAACCAGATGCTGGTCGAGATGGATGGTTTCGATGTCACTGGTGGCGTCATTCTCATTGCCGCCACGAACCGACCAGACATTCTGGACCCTGCGTTGTTGCGTCCCGGTCGATTCGACCGTCAGATCGCAGTTGAGAGTCCAGACCTCAAGGGTCGAGAGCAAATATTGAAAGTTCACTCCAGCGGAAAGCCGCTAGCAGACAATGTGGATCTCGAGAGTATTGCCAAACGATCGCCAGGGTTCACGGGTGCTGACCTGGCTAACGTCCTAAACGAAGCCGCTCTATTGACGGCCCGGAACGGAGACAAGAAGATCACCAACGAAGCCCTCGACGAGGCAATTGATCGAGTAATCGCTGGACCACAGAAGCGCACCCGAGTCATGGGTGACCATGAGCGTAAGATCACCGCTTATCACGAGGGTGGGCACGCCATCGTCGCAGCAGCGCTGCCCGGCAACGACCCGGTGCACAAGATCACTATTTTGCCGCGTGGCCGCGCTCTGGGCTACACCATGGTCCTCCCGGATCAAGATAAGCACTCACGAACACGTTCGGAGATGCTGAATCAGTTGGCTTACATGCTCGGTGGTCGCGCTGCTGAGGAATTGGTGTTCCACGACCCAACCACAGGTGCTTCCAACGATATTGAGAAAGCGACCGGAGTAGCTCGTGCCATGGTCACCCAGTACGGCATGACCGAGCGTCTCGGCGCCATCCGGTACGGGCAGGAAGAGGGAGAGGTATTCCTCGGCCGCGACTATGGGCACACCCGTGACTATTCGGAACAGATCGCCAGCTCAATCGATGAAGAAGTGAGAGGTCTCATCGAAGAAGCTCATCAAGAGGCGTACGACATTTTGGTCACCAATCGTGACGTGCTCGATCACTTGGTACTTGAGCTGCTCGATAAGGAAACCTTGGATAAGGCCGCCGTCGAACGAATTTTCACAAACCTTCACCTTCAAGAAGTTCGCCCCGCGTGGACGGGATCCGCTCGGCGGGCCCCCTCTGATCGCCCCCCCGTCTTGACCCCGGCCGAGGTGGCCGCGCTAAACGGTGGCCCAACCTCGAGCAATGGCCATGGACCAGAGTTGAACGGTGATTCACCGTCCGCCCCACCCGCTGATCGCTGGGATCCGCCAGCCGATCGGCCGTTGAATCGCGACTGAACTGCTACTCAGTAGGGAGAACTGAAATGCCGGAGTTTGATGAGGCGCGAGCTTCTGCCGCCGTCCGAGAACTGCTTATCGCTATCGGGGAAGACCCCGAGCGAGACGGTCTGCTCGAAACTCCCGATCGAGTAGCACGTTCCTTCCGGGAACTGGTGAGTGGAATGAACAGTGACGGAGTTGAGATTCTCGGCACCGTCTTTGACATCGCCCACGATGAGTTAGTGCTTGTGCGTGATATCGAGGTCTACTCGTTGTGTGAGCACCATCTGGTCCCTTTCCACGGAGTGGCACACGTCGGTTATATCCCGTCTGAGCACGGTGGCGTAACTGGACTATCGAAACTCGCACGATTGGTCGAGGCGCATTCACACCGACTGCAGGTTCAAGAGCGAATGACCTCGAATATCGCAGACGACATCATGGAGGCGCTCAAAGCGCAGGGGGCGATCGTCGTGGTGGATTGTGAGCATTTATGCATGGCGATGCGTGGGGTGCGCAAGCCAGGAGCTCGAACTTTGACCAGCGCGGTACGAGGCCAATTGCTGGATCCAACGACTCGCTCGGAGGCTATGTCTCTCGTTCTGGGTAAGTAGCGGACGATTGCTGTGCCGTCGCAGATTTGTCGCGCGGGCCCAAAAGGAATCCCCGAATCGCTCCGGGCCAAGGATCGTTGCCTCGTAATAGGAATCCTCAATGTGACACCGGATTCTTTCAGCGATGGGGGTAACTGGGAAACGCCAGAGGCAGCGGTTGCGCGGGGTCGAGAGTTAGTCGAAGCGGGGGCAGATCTCATCGATGTTGGTGGCGAGTCAACCCGCCCTGGTGCGCAGCGGGTCACAGAACAGGTGGAACTCGATCGGGTCTTGCCGGTTGTCCGAGAGTTGGCAGCATCCGGTATCGCGGTCAGTATCGACACTATGCGCGCGAGGACGGCCATTGCCTCGGTGGCCGCGGGTGCCTGTTTGGTGAATGACGTGTCCGGAGGTCTCGCGGATCCGGAGATGTTGTCAGCAGTAGCTCCGACTTCGGCCGCGTACATTGCCATGCACTGGCGTGCACATTCAGGTGAAATGGATCGGTGGGCCCACTACTCCGATGACCCCGCTGCTGATGTCGTCCGCGCACTTACGCAGCGAGTCGAAGCTGCCGAAGCGAGTGGGATAGCACTGGAGCGCATGGTCATCGATCCCGGACTCGGCTTCGCCAAAGAGGCGTCGCATAACTGGGCCTTGTTGTCGCAAATGAGTCGCCTTACTGCTCTCGACGTTCCGGTTCTGATCGGGGCTAGCAGAAAAAGGTTTCTCGGCTCATTGTTGGCCCGAGAAGGCGAACCAAGGCCTCTTGCGGAGCGTGACGCCGCAACCGACGCGATATCGGCTCTCGCTGCGGCATTCGGCGCCTGGGCCGTAAGAGTCCACAATGTTTCTGGTAGCGCTGATGCAGTACGAGTGGCGGCAGCTATGGCCCCACCAAGAATTCTGGAGGAAGAGTCATGACGGATTTGATTACGATCGAGGGGCTTTCGGCTACTGGCTATCACGGGGTGCTTCCTGAGGAACGTCGCAACGGACAAGTATTCGTCGTGGACGTCGTGCTCAGCACCGATGTGCGAAGTGCAGCTGCCAACGATGACCTTGATTGCACTGTCGATTACTCAGCTGTAGCCGTCAGCATCGTTGATCTGATCGAAGGCGAGCCTTTTGACCTCATCGAGACGCTAGCGGAGCGGATGGCCCAACACTGTCTGAACTTCTCCAAGGTTCAGCGCGCTCGGGTTACGGTGCACAAGCCGCAGGCGCCAGTCGGAGTTGAGTTTTCGGATGTTGCGGTCACGGTGGAACGAGAACGAGGCGCATGAGAGCCGCGTTGGGGCTGGGAGCCAACCTTGGGGACATGCGGTCAGCATTGAATATTGCTGTGGGTTACTTGATCGCGGATCCATGGGTCGGGCAGGTCGCGCGCTCGAGTTTCTACCGGACTGATCCGGTGGGAGGGCCTGAGCAGCCAGAGTATGTGAATGCGGTCGCAGTCGTTGACACGCGTGTGGAAGCGTCCCCGATTCGCACTGCCGAGCACCTTCTTTCGTTAGCTCAGCACATCGAGAATGAACTACAGCGAGTACGAGAGATTCGCTGGGGACCTCGAACGATTGACGTGGATGTGCTGGCAGTTGAGCAACTGACCAGCCTTGACCCACGACTGACGGTGCCGCATCCTCGAATAGCGGATCGAGCATTCGTTTTGATCCCATGGATGGAGATCGACCCAGATTTCGTGATTCCAGCGTTGGGGAGCGTCGCGGAGGTGGCGGCGCAGCTTCCACCAACTGATCATGAGGGAGTGCGACGGTTAGTCCACTAGCCGAAGACATTCAGCGGCGGCTAAGGCGCGGGCTCTTGCCTCAGCGACGGTCGCTGCGTTGGCGACCGCGACGCCCATGCGACGTTCCCCTCGAATATCTGGCTTTCCGAAAAGGAAGACACGAGCGCTTGGTACCTCAAGTGCCGACGGTAAACCTGTGATGACCGGCGCATCCGTATCACCAGCAAGCACGAGCGCGGCGCTGGCCGTGGGACCGAGTTGCCGTATTTGCGTTATCGGAAACCCGAGGACGGCTCTGGCATGAAGGGCAAATTCCGAAATGTCCTGGGAAGCCAACGTGACAAGTCCGGTGTCGTGTGGCCGGGGTGAAACCTCACTGAACAAAACGGTATCGCCGCGAATAAAGAGCTCAACTCCAAACAGTCCATAACCTCCGAGATCGTCAGTGATCGTGGTGGCGATCCCCTGAGCCTTTCGAAGAACTGATGGACTCATTGCCGCCGGTTGCCAGGACTCTCGGTAGTCACCGTCCCGCTGTACGTGACCAATAGGTTCACAAAAACTGATCCCGTCACGGTGCCGAATAGTGAGCAGAGTGATTTCGTAGTCAAAATCTACGAGTCCTTCGACGATAACTCGATTGCCGCCGACTCGACCGGCGGTTACCGCGCGTTCGTATGCCTCGACGGCGTCGCTCTGCTCCCGAACGATCGACTGCCCTTTACCGGAGCTAGACATCACCGGCTTCACAACGCAGGGCAAACCGATTCGTTGAACGGCCTGTTCGGCAGCGGCTGAGTTATCAGCGAATTCGTAGGGGCTCGTTGGTAGTTCCAGCGTTTCAGCTGCAAGTTTTCGGATCCCTTCCCGATCCATTGTTAACCGTGCTGCTCGTGCGGTGGGAGCCACTCGGATCCCGGCTTTTTCAATTTCGATAAGTTCCAATGTCGCGATTGCTTCGATTTCGGGCACGACCAGATCGGGTCGCTCTTGATCGATTACGGATCTGAGCGATGCGCTGTCCGACATATCAAGGACATGCCAACGGTGGGCGACTTGCATTGCTGGTGCTCTGGGATAGCGGTCACACGCTACCACCTCCACGCCTAAACGCTGGAGCTCAATTGCGACTTCTCTACCCAGCTCCCCGGATCCCAGCAGCATCACGACGAGAGCACGACCACTCCTCGGCGGCCCGAAAGATTGGGGTAGTTCGAAGGTGCTGCTCATGATGCTCCCGTCGGTGCGTTGCCTAGAATATCGTCGTGGAGCGCCAGAGTGGCGAGTAGTTGGATCCGACACTGCAACGGAATGTGCCGATGCAGTGCCTAATCTGATCAGCGGGCACAGATCCGGTCTAGGCTAGAGTTGTGGCGCCAACACGAACCCGACTGCTCCTGCTGATTGCGATCAGCTGCCTCGTCCTGGCGTGGTCGGTAGCGGCGCTAGTTGATTCGCTTGCGGGGCGCTATCTGCCCTTCCCAGGCACTGCTGTCGGAGCGATCTGGCTGTTGGCGCTGGCGCTGGGAATGTGGAGTTGGATCGTGCGTCCGAGGTTGCTCCGCAAACCAGGCGTAGAGCCCTTGGCGCCCGAGGTAGCTGCTAGAACAGTCGCTTTAGCCCTGGCGGGGTCCCGAGTTGGTGCAGGTGTTTTTGGGTGCTACGCAGGTTTCGGTCTGTTCCTACTTCCAGATTCATCGGCGGTGGATGCAGCACGTTCCGGTCTAGTAGTGTGCGCCTTCAGCGCCCTCGGTGGGGCGGCTCTTGCCGTAGTCGCGTTGTGGCTGGAACGGATGTGCCGATTACCTGAAGACAATGAGCGCAAAGGACCCGGAGGTCCCTCGTCTCCGATAGATGGCAGACCGGAGGGCTTAGAGCGGGTGGTACGACGAGAGAACTCCCGCAGGCCTAGGCTTATGACATGACCAAAGACTTCTCTAATACTTCGTATGAGGATCTAAAGAGTCAAGCGTTCACGCTCGCTGAAAAGCGGCATGACCTTGGCTTCTTTTATGATTTGCTTCGGCATACGCCTGCTGCCGCCGCCGCGGCGGACGAGGGTGGCTCAATGGGTGATCTCTCGGGAAGTATCGTCGAACTGATTGAAGCGAGCAAGGAACTCTTCGGATCCGGAAAGGTGGCGGAGATGCAGCCACTCTTTCGCGCGCGATTTGAGGAATATCTCACTAAGTACAGCGAGCAGTAACGGGGCGGTTCCCGACTAAGCGGACTTGGGCGCTTCGGTCAAGATTTGGCGGATCGCGTCGAGGGTGAGAATCCGATCATCGTCGGTATCAAAGGAAACTTTTACGCGTCCGTCGGGTGACGCTAGCAAGGCTACGGTTGCTTCCCGCAGAGTTATTTCATTGTCGATTCGCGGTGCGTCTCCATCGTCGGGATGCACCGGACGCAGCACGTCTTCCTGTAGTGAGGTGACAGCCATGAGCTTGATCAAGCGATCCGTTCCGAGGAAGTCGGCGACAAAGTCATCGATAGGGTTAGCCAGGATCTCCGCGGGTGATGCGTACTGAGCTAGTAACCCCCCTTCCCGTAAAACCGCGACGCGATCTCCCAGTCGCACCGCTTCGTCGATGTCGTGGGTCACCATCACTACGGTGGTGCCCAAGTCGCGTTACACTCCGAGAAACTCGGTTTGTAGCCGCTCGCGAGCGATGGGATCAACTGCGCCGAAGGGTTCGTCCATCAGCATCACTGGGGGGTCAGCCGCAAGCGCCCGGGCCACTCCCACGCGCTGCCGCTGACCGCCGGACAACTGGTTGGGGTACCGATCACCATATTCGTCTGGATCTAGGCCAACGAGGGCCAGCACCTCGTCGACTCGAGTTGCTATGCGCTTCTTATCCCAATCCAACAGCCGGCACACTGTACCGATATTTCGTCTGATCGTGTAGTGCGGAAATAGACCAACAGCCTGGATTACGTATCCAATTTTACGCCGTAGCTGTTTGACGTCGAGTGATCGGATGTCTTCGCCATTGATTTTGATAGTTCCAGAGGACGGCTCGATCAGTCGGTTGATCATACGAAGCGTGGTCGTCTTGCCGCAGCCAGACGGTCCCACGAGTGCCACGATATGCCCGCGGGCCACTTTTAGGTCCAAATCCTCGACTGCCACAGTGCCGTCGGGAAATTCCTTCCTAATTCCACGCAGAACGATCGCCGGATCTTCGCTAAGGTTCATCAGATGGTCCCTTCGGCGAGTGACATTCCGAATCCGTGGTTTTCATGGGATTACGTGACTTCGAATGCCGAGTTACTCCTTACGGCAGGTCAAGAGCACGTTTTCCTCACCGTGTCATCGGTGTTACTGGCCTTAGTGTTTGCCTTCCCGCTTGCTTTCCTAGTCAGACGCTATCGAAAACTGGAGGCTCCTGTCTTGGGGCTGTCCGGTGTTCTGTACACAATCCCGTCGCTGGCCTTGATTTCTTTGCTCTGGCCGATCTTCGGATTGACGCCCTGGACCGTAATCATTGCTCTGGCGGTCTATGCCCTACTAGTGGTGCTGAGAAATACGGTTGTCGGTCTGGAATCAGTTTCGGAAAATGTTGTGGATGCTGCACGTGGGATGGGCATGGGTAGGCGGCAGTTATTGGTTCGAGTGGAGTTGCCGTTGGCCATGCCGACCATCCTCGCGGGTATTCGGATCGCTACGGTCACCACCGTAGGAATGGTGACTATCGGCGCGCTTGTCGGCTACGGCGGTTTCGGAACTCTAATTCTGTCGGGCTTTCAGGCAAACTTTTATCACGCTCAGATCATGACGGCCACGCTCTGTTGCGTGCTACTGGCATTTATCTTTGAGGTGCTTCTCCTGGTTCTGGAAAGACTGACCTTGCCTTGGGCTCGACAGGAGGTGCCGGAATGAGTGTGTGGGAGTGGTTCACCGATCCGGCGAACTGGACGGGTTACAACGGGATCCCGATTCGGACGTGGGAACAGATCGAGATTAGCTTTTGGGCGATGGTGATTGCGTTGGCAATCGCCATGCCAATAGCGTTGATCCTCGGTCACCAGCGTCGAGGTATTTTCTTGGCTACCAATGTCGGGAATATCGGTCGCGCGATACCGACTCTCGGCGTCTTGACGATCTTGGCCTCAATTCCGGAAATCGGTATTGGAAATTTTGCTGCGATCTTGGCGCTGGCGCTTTTTGCCATTCCACCACTGCTGACGAATACTTTTGCCGGCATAGCCTCGGTTGACGAAGAAGTATTGGATGCTGCCAATGGAATTGGGATGGGTGGTTTTCGAATTCTGAGTCGCGTTGAGCTCCCGCTGGCCCTCCCACTGATCGCCGCCGGCATCCGAACTGCCACCGTCCAGGTCGTAGCGACTGCATCTTTGGCAGCCTTAGTCGGTAGCGGCGGATTGGGTCGGTACGTCGTGGACGGCTACTCCTTGCAAGACAACACGCTCATTATTGCCGGTGCGATCCTGACCGGATTGATAGCTGTGATCGCTGACCTAGTTCTTGGTTTCGTCGAGCGTCGGATTACTCCAAAGGGTCTCCGAGGAGAAACGTTCGTTGCATCGGAAGAAGAAGAAATTCCCGAGGCTACCCCCGCCTAAACCTCGATGGCGTTGTGATTGGATGACAATATGCCCAAACTGAAAATCCATCGGTTTGCGGTCGCTGCGGCCGCTGGACTACTCCTCCTGGGGTGTAGCGCCTCCGATGCCTCTGATGCTGATTCGGAGGAGGTCCAGGGTGATGTCGTGGTGGTAACCACGAACTTCACCGAATCCAAGATCATGGCATCTATGTATCAACAGGTGTTAAGAGCTAGCGGCGTTGATGCAGGTATCAAAGAGCTAACTAGCCGGGAGGTCATCATCCCGGCATTGTCCAAAGGTGAAGTTCAAATCTCGCCGGACTACCTGAGCAGTTTTACTGAGTTCTTGAATAAGCAAGAAAATGGGAGTGATGCGACTGAAGTGGCCAGCGCCAATGTCGAAAAGACCTTCACCGAGGCAAAGCGATTGGCAGAGCCTGCAAAGTTGACGGTATTGCCGCCAGCCGAAGCCCAAGACCAGAATGCTTTTGCCGTTACGCAAGAGTTTGCCGCAGAAAATAATCTGAAGACTCTCAGCCAGCTAGGTGAGTACTCCCAGGCATCTCCTATCACTCTGGGAGCGGGCCCGGAATGCCCCGAACGGCCCTTCTGCTTACCCGGTCTCGAAGAGGTATACGACGTACAAATCGAAAAATTTGTGCCGCTGGACTCCGGCGGTCCGTTGACCGTGCAAGGACTCAAGCAGGGACTGATTAACGTCGGCGTGGTCTTCTCCTCATCCGGCTCTATCTCCGCACAGAATTTGGCGGTCTTGGCAGACGACAAGAAACTGCAAGTGGCGGAAAACCTCATCCCTGTTGTCTATACGCCGGCAGTTACTCCGACGGTTACTAAGGCGCTGAATTCGGTCTCAGCGGTGTTGACGACTAAAGAACTCCAACAGCTCAACGAAGCCGTCGACATTGAACGGAAGCAGCCCGAACAAGTTGCGACCGAGTTTCTTGAATCTAAGGGGTTACTACCCAAGTGACCGTCCGAGAAAGAAGTACGCGTGGATAACAGAAGTGGGATAGACGTGCGATGGTTTGCGCTGATCTCTTTCATCCTGGGCGTGATCCTTGTGGGAAGCGTAGGTTGTTCAAGATCTGAACCGCCACCCACACCCGATGCGGAGACCAGTCGCTCCGCAGATCTGCCGTCGCAGACAACAGTGGTTGCTACGGGCGCGGGTTTACCGCAGGTAGTGGCGGGAATCAATGCTGGTGCCCTGAACGCCGCAGGAATCTCTGCGACTGTGATTACGCGGGATGATATTCCGGATGCAGTAGCAGCTCTAGAGCGAGATGTCGCAGATTTGCTCATCGCCCCAATCGGTCGGCTCGCGGATGTTGTCTCCGTAAACGACAGCGAATCAACGTCAGCATCGGCATCTCCGACCACACAACCTGAAGCCAGTAACTTGGATGAAACGTTAGCGAACCTGGATCCAGCCTTGTCGGCTCAAGACCTCACGCTTCTTGCGCCAGCTCAGGCAATCGATGGATTGGTCTTCGCCGTTACTCAAGCCAGATCAGACAGCGAAGATCTCCGCTCGCTTTCAGACCTCGCCAACTTTTCGCAAGAACAGATGGTGCAGTTGGGGGCGGGACCGGGGTGTGACAGTCGACCGTCATGTTTGCCCACGCTGGTAGACGGATACGCAGTGGAGATTGCTGGTGTCACTGAAGCTAAGGCGGATAAGGTCCCCGCTTTGGTGGGAGATCGACGAGTCACAGTTGGTCAGGTGCAAAGTACCGATCCAGACATCGATGGGCTACGACTCGCTGTGCTACAAGATGATCGAATCGTGTCTGCTCCGCAGAACCTCGTTCCCTTGATAAGCGACTCGGTCAATGTTCCTGAGGTCGCTGACGTGATCAACCAAGTCCAAGAAGCGATCACAACCGAAGACCTACGAGATTTCACTGCAGCACTGGAGCGGGGCAATGACCCCTACCAAGTGGCCGATTCCTGGGTAACCACAAGGCTTAGCAGCTGACACTGCGAGTACCGATGTTCATCGGTACCGTCCGTAAGCAGATAGACACGGCCCGCAAAACTCCCTTTCTTGTCAACGTGGGTCGGGTCACTTGATTGGCACCCGGTAGGCCCGGTGACTGCGATTCGGTTCTAATGTGCCTTCACTGGTCTTGGTATCAGAGGAGTGCGAGGACAACGTGGAACGGCATGAATTCAGGCCGACGTCGGGTGACCCAGCTGAACACACTCAGCGGGACGCCCGAGATTTCTTCGCGGAACGAAGCGCCGAATCCGAAAGCTTGAGTCTTCGAAGGCCAATCCGGCTGGCCCCGACGTCGATGCTTGGCCGGCTAACGACAAGGAAGCGCTACGCCGCCCTCGGTGCCGGGATAGTGGTAGCGCTCGCGATAGGCACAGTCTTAGCCAGCAACGAAGCGAAACGGAACGATAGTTCTGACAATATTCCTATAGCCGACCGGGCACCCGCTAATCCCGATCCGACTAGCGTTGCTGCTTTCCCGATTGAGCCAGCAGACGATGGGCAACTGGCTACAGTCCCCATGCAATGGCAGGGAGCGGTCTTACCCACAAGTGAGGCAGGTCCGGCCACCATCACGAAGAATCGCGCCTACAGCTTTGCCCGCACGAGCCTTGGCGCCGCCCTTGCAGCTGCTCACATTTCTGTGCGAGTAGATCCATTGACCGGTCCAGCAGTCTTTGTACCCACGGTGCGGCAGCAAACGAAAGGGGATAGCGGCGCGTGGATGGCACGACTCCAAGAAATTTATCGCGACATCGCTAATCGTCGGGGCGTGCGTCGCGGAATCCCGATTTATTCTGCGCCTGGATTTATTGAGGGCTGGCGCATTGCGGGTCAACAAATGCATGCGACCGACTTACAACTACGTCGCGCAGGGGTTGATCTTCTCGTCCGTTCCCCGGACGGGGAACGGAAAATCTTTCACGTGCTTCTCAAGTGGGTCCGGGAGGACTGGTTCTTGGTCTTGCCAAACGTTCAGAAGAAATATCTTTTTCGCACCCAGGCTGCGAAGAACATTCAGAGTTTTACCCCATTCTTCGATTGGCAAGGTCGCTCGTAGTGTCTCAACAACTCAGTGGTTTCCGTCCGATATCGGTCTCGTTAGGAGCGGTGCTCGCTGCCACTTGCTTGCTCTACGGCGGCATCGGTTTAGCCAACGATGACAGCCACGGAAGAACGAAGTCGCCTGCAGACGAACCTAATTCGGGCTCTGCCTGGATCGACCCACCACCACCGCCGGAGAGCGGCGATAAGCCCAGTCGTCAGGAGACTACGAACGATCCGCCTCAGCAGGGAACCAACGGAACAGCAACGCCGGAACAAACCTTTACTAGTAATGACGCTGAGGCAAATGCCGAATCAGCCGCTCCGGCAGCGGTCCCGTCGCTTCAGCCAGAAGAACGAGTTGAAGCGCCTATTGCAGCACCGCGAACCCCCCTCTACCCAGATCGTGATTTGTTATGGAAATCGAGCCAGCGACTCGCCACCCCGATGCACCCATAGTGCCGTTGTCCTCGAGGAGACGGCTAGCCTGAACGAATGGCAGGAAAATCAGACAGTACCTTCGCCCCGCCCGGAGAAGAATGGCGCCCAATTTCACCGAAACTCGCGGTAGTTCGGCGATTGGTGATGTTGTTTTGGCTCATTGTCATCACGGCAGCCGTAGCGATTGCCTTCTCGGTTGGTGGGTATGCCGTTGTGGCAGGTGCCGTTGTCGCTTTGGCAGTAATTATTGTGATCTGGCAGTGGTGGCTGATCGGGCGTCAGGTCAAGGTCTATCGCTATGTCGAGCGGGAAGAAGATCTGTTGGTCACCTCGGGAATCCTCTTTCGGCGTCTGGTGATTGTGCCTTACGGGCGCATGCAGTTAGTAGACCTTGTAGCAGGACCCTTCGAACGTATGGCGGGCCTAGCTTCAGTTCAGTTGCACACCGCGGCGGCAACAACTGACGCCAAGATTCCCGGCTTGGTTCCCAGCGATGCCGCCCAGCTCCGCGACCGGTTGGCGGCCCGAGGAGAACAGAGGTCCGCAGGCATATGAGTCAATCGGACGATACAGGGGTGGCTGCCAGTGCTCCGTTCGGGGCGACCGAGCCGCGGCATACTCATCCCTTGACACCACTGGCCAACGGAGCCCGATTCCTGCCGGTGGCATTGCTCGCGGGGATCGTCCTTGTCGGCCAGAATGTAGATGCATCCAATCTTGTGTTGGGCTTACTGCTTACTGCAGCTGGCGTGGTGGTGATTTCTTTGCTGATCGCGGGACTGTCATGGATTGCCTGGCGCAGACTCACCTTTTGGTTCGACGATCAAGGTGATTTTCGGGTCGCCTCAGGAGTCCTGACGAGGACCGAACGTCGACTGCAGCTCTCCCGGCTCCAGGGTGTCGACGTAGTGGAGCCTTTCATCCCTCGAATTTTCGGATTGGCGCAGGTGACTATTGAGGTGGCGGGGGCGGGTGACTCTCGAGCGCAGATTCAGTATCTGAGCCGAGCGGACGCCCAAGATCTGCGTAACTCTGTTGTAGCTCGGGCAGCTGGGCTCCATCCCGACGTCGGTGAGGCACCGCAGCAGGCGTTGGTTGCTGTTCCTTCGCGTGATCTAGTCATTTCGCTATTACTGCGCGGCAGTACCGTTGCACTCGTCCTGCTAACTGTGGTGATCGTGGTCGCTACCTTGATGACCGCTGGGCCTGTGGGACTACTATGGATTTTGTTAGGTGGTATTCCACTGATTGCAGTGATCGCTGAGTACTTCGGGTTCTACAATTTCACCATTGCAAAATCTGCTGATGGTCTCCGGACCCGAGCTGGCCTTTTCCAGGTTCAAGCACAGACTATTCCGCCTGGTCGGCTCCAAGCGGTTGAGTTTGTGCAGTCCTGGCTCTGGCGACGCAAAGATTGGGTTCGAGTACGCATCACTGTGGCCGGAATGGCTAGTGACGACGATCAAAATCAAAGTGGTAGTTCGTTTAGGCAAGTATTGCTGCCAGTCGCACCCTATGACGTGGCGCTTTCGGTCGTTAACGAGATCTTGCCGGGAGTTAACGCTCGTAATACACCGCTACACCGCGCACCTGCTCGGGCCAGGTGGCGGGCTCCCATTCAACATAAGTTTCTGGGAGTCGGTTGGGATGACCGAGTGTTCGTAACCGATCGTGGCCGATTCGTCAGAAGATTGGCAGTGGCCCCCCACGCGCGAACTCAATCGGTGCGTGTAACTCAAGGCCCTTGGCAGCGTTGGCTTGACCTGGCAACCATGCACCTCGACTCGCCGGTTGGCCCGGCCAAGGTTATAGCGCTGTACCGAGCTGCAGAGGAGGCACGGCAACTTGCGGATGAACAGAATGCTCGTGCCCAAATCGCATTGAAGACTGATCCGGCCGGGCGATGGATGCAAGCGGGCAATAGGCAAGATGACAGTTGATTCTGCGCGTCTGAATGTTGGAGTTGTCGGTCCAGGTCGAGCGGGATCCGTTCTGGCCGCCGCTTTGGCCCGAGCTGGGCATCACGTAGTAGCCGCATATGCGGTCTCAGAGGAATCGAAACAGCGGGCCGGTGACCTGTTACCAGATGCTGTCATCATGGAGATTGAGCAGGTCTTCGAACGGTCAGATTTAGTTTTGCTGACGGTACCTGATGATGCGTTGATCTCCTTGGCCGTAGCCATTGCTGACAACGGTTGGTGTCGTTCGGGTCAGTTTGTGGCCCATAGTTCCGGTAGCCACGGTATCGGCGCACTTGACCCCTTGACTGAAAACGGTGCCCTGCCACTGGCACTGCATCCCGCAATGACCTTCAACGGCAGCAGTATGGACGTCGATCGGCTCACTGGATGTCCGTTCGGCGTCACCGCTCCTGACGATTTGATCCCAGTGGCTACTGCACTCGTGGTTGAAATGGGGGGTGAGCCGATGTTGGTCGCGGAAAGTAAGCGCTCGGAGTATCACGCTGCCTTAGCCCACGGAAGCAATCACCTGGTTACTTTGATCAATGACGCGATGAGCCTGTTGTCAGACTCAGGCGTGGAACGCCCCGATAAGTTCCTCGCGCCGTTGGTGGGGGCTGCTTTGGACAACTCTCTCCGCTACGGTGACGAGGCGCTGACCGGACCGGTGTCTCGTGGTGATGCAAGTACGGTGGCCAAGCATCTGGCGATACTAGAGCAGCAGTCGCCTCGGATGGCTGCCACCTACCGCGCGATGGCCTTGCGCACCGCAGAACGGGCGATGGCAGCGCAGATACTGAACCCGGTTGCGGCAGCAGAAATCATGGCGGTTTTAGGCGAGTAGCGAGGACCTGTCATGACGGCATTCAGATTCGGGCATGCTTAGACCCATGTCGATGCAGGTGATAAAGACTCTCGCCGACATGCGGGCGCTGCCAAAGCAGCAGCGACGAGCGGTAGTCATGACAATGGGGGCACTGCATGATGGGCATCGCGCTCTACTTCGCCGTGCTCGGCAATGGGCTGGACCCGAAGGTGAGCTTCTGGTTACAGTCTTCGTTAATCCGCTGCAGTTTGCGGCTGGCGAGGATTTTGATCGCTACCCACGCACATGGCAACACGACTTGAGTATGTGTGCTGAGGAGGGAGCAACTACTGTTTTCGCTCCTGATGCTGATGACATGTTTTCTTCAGACCAGGACATCGTCGTCGATCCTGGACCGTTGGGTAAGGTTTTCGAGGGGATATCCCGCCCTAATCACTTTGCTGGGGTGCTTACGGTTGTCGCCAAGTTAATGAACCTCACGCGGGCCGATGCGGCCGCTTTCGGGGAAAAGGACTACCAGCAACTCACCTTGATCAAGCGTATGGTGCAACAACTGGAAATACCGGTTGAGGTCTTATCGGTGCCGATAGAGCGCGATGCAGATGGTCTTGCATTGTCCAGCCGGAATCAATATTTGTCCGCAGCGGAGCGCCGCGCCGCTCGGACTCTTCCAGCTGCGCTAGAGGTAGCAATCGCGACTGCGGCCGGTGGTGGGGTTGTTGCTGACGTTATTGCAGCTGTTGAGAAAGAGCTCACCGTAGCGGAGGTCGTGGTACCTGATTATATTGCCGTCACCGGTGCAGACTTGGGTCCGCCAACGCGGCAAGGCGAGGCGCGAATCCTTATTGCTGCGACAGTGGGCGGTACACGGTTGCTGGACAATGCTGCGTTGCGTTGGGAGACGCTGTGACTGTCCCAGGGGACCGGCTCACTGCTCCGCAGCCAGGTTGGTCGGAAAGCGCTGACGTGGTGATTGTCGGCTCCGGAATCGCGGGCCTGAGCCTGGCATTATCGTTGCGAAGCTCAGGTCTCCGAGTTCAAGTCGTCACAAAAGGACGTGTCGAGGAGGGTGCCACCCAGTGGGCGCAGGGCGGCATTGCCGCCGCGTTGGATGATGAGGATTCGCCTGAGGAGCATCTGCAGGACACCCTTGTAGCTGGCGCCGGTCTTTGTGATATCGAAGCAGTTCGCATTCTGGTGGAAAGAGGGCCGGCAGCGGTACGAAGCCTCGTCGCTTTGGGTACCAGATTTGATCGAGAAGTCGGCGGAGAGTTGTCGTTGACTCGAGAGGGTGGCCACCTCCGAGATCGGATTGCTCACGCAGGTGGCGACGCCACGGGTCGCGAGATCTCACGGGCCCTCGTTTCTGCGGTGCAGAATGACGAAGGAATCGGGTTATACGAGCAAGCCTTAGCTCTGGACTTGCTGACTGATTCGACTGGAGCAGTTCAAGGGGTAACGCTGCATCTTATGGGTCAGGGACAGCACGATGGTGTCGGAGCTGTCTTAGCGCCAGCCGTCGTGCTTGCTACGGGAGGTCTTGGCCAAGTGTTTGAAGCGAGCACGAACCCCTTGGTTGCCACCGGCGATGGGGTCGCGATGGCTGCGCGGGTGGGGGCTGCCATCGCAGATATGGAATTCGTCCAGTTTCATCCAACGGTTATGTGGCAAGGTCCTACTGCTCGAGGGCAGCAACCGCTTATCTCTGAAGCCGTCCGAGGTGAAGGCGCGGTTCTCTTGGATCCTGCTGGTCAGTCTCTGATGGCGGGGCGCCACCCGTTGGGAGACCTAGCTCCTCGAGATGTCGTGGCTAAGGCGATTATGAAGTCGATGCGTCTTACTGGTGCGCCGCATGCATGGTTAGACGGACGAAAAATGGGCAGTGCTACCTGGAAACGCCGCTTCCCCACAATCTTGCAGCGCTGCCAAGAACTAGGAATCGACCCCAGAGAGCAACTGATACCGGTGGTTCCAGCTCAGCACTATGCAAGTGGTGGGGTCCGAACGGATTTAGATGGTCGAGCATCGATACCTGGATTATTTGCCTGCGGTGAAGTTGCCTGCACGGGAGTGCATGGCGCGAATCGCTTGGCGTCTAACTCGCTCCTGGAAGGACTGGTCTTCGCTGAACGGATCGCGCTGTCGCTCAATCGTGAACTTCCTCGGCGAAGAGAGCCAGTGGAACCCTCGACACAGCAAAGCGTAGTGAGTAATGCGGCTCGGCCACTGCTGCAAAGAGCGATGTCGGATGGTGCTGGTGTATTGCGCACGGCGGCATCCCTCGAGTCGGCACTAGCCGCATTGCAAACCCTCCCGGCAGATTTCCCAGGCCAACCAAGTTCGTCAGACTGGGAGACAGCCAACCTAATTGTCGTGGCCAGCGTTCTAGCGCATCAGGCGTTGATGCGGACGGAGACCCGAGGATCTCATTGGCGGGAAGACTACCCTGAGGTCGATGACGAGCAGTGGCGAATCCACCTCCGATCGCGATTAGTCTCGGGTGAGTGGCAGACCCAGCATGAGCCCTGTGAGTCGCCACGGTGGGAGACTTGGGTATGACCGTGTGGAACCCGATCAGCCTCGAGACGGACAAAGCCCTCGAGCGGGCTGGGTTGCCACCCGGATCGACCGTCCAACTCTTAGAGCAAGCCTTGGACGAAGACCTAGGCGGTGGCGTCGATGTAACAACTGTCGCAACCGTGCCAAAGCGGCAGTTCACCTCGCTTGATTTAGTCTCTCGTGATGCCGGGGTGGTTGCCGGTATAGCGCCGACTAGAGCAGTATTTGACCTCGTTATGGGTGACGAAGTCCAGATAGACGTCGTGATCGAGGACGGGGAGCGGGTGCAGCCTGGTGATCGGATCTTGCGCGTCACTGGTCCAACGAGAGCATTGCTGTTGGCAGAGCGAACGTCATTGAATGTGCTGAGTCATCTATCCGGCATCGCGACGCAGACCGACCAGTGGGTGCAGCAACTTCGTGGCAGCAAGGCGCAAGTCCGAGATACTCGAAAGACCACACCCGGGCTGCGATCGTTGGAGAAATATGCTGTTCGCTGTGGTGGTGGACGAAATCACCGGATGTCGTTATCTGACGCTGCGCTGGTGAAAGACAACCATGTGCTGGCGGCAGGGGGGGTCCAACAGGCGTTTGCCGCGGTGCGCGAACAGTTCCCGGGAATCGCGGTCGAAATAGAGGTCGATTCATTGGAACAACTGGATCAGGCACTAGCGGCCGGCGCCGATCTGGTGCTACTGGATAACTTCTCCCCAGAGCAACTAACTAACGCGGTACGGATGAACTCTGGTCGTGCCAGATTGGAGGCCTCAGGTGGTCTGACTCTGGAGTCCGCGGCAGTAGTGGCCGGGACCGGAGTGGACTACATCGCTGTTGGGGCGATCACACATTCTGCACCTGTCTTAGATATCGGTGCGGATCTCATCGAGCCAGAGGAGAGAATCTAGTCGTGCTGCTCACTATTGATGTAGGAAATACCAACACCGTCATCGGCGGCTTCGTCGATGACGAGTTGGTGCAGTCATGGCGAATACCAACAGACAGCAGGACTACAGCCGATCAGATGATGCTGACGTATCGTGGTTTACTCGCAGACCAGCCCGCCTTAACGGGCCTGTCCTTTTGTGCCTCGGTACCTGCGGTCTTGCGCGAAATGCGCCTTATGTTCAGTAGGTACTTTTCCAGCGTTCCTTCGGTCATCGTGGAGCCTGGCATCAAGACGGGTGTATCGGTCCTAACGGACAATCCACGAGAGGTGGGCGCGGACCGTATCGTCAATACTTTGGCGGCCTATGAACGATACGGCGGACCCTCAATCGTGGTGGATTTTGGAACGTCTACCAACCTGGACGTCGTATCACGCACGGGAGACTTTCTGGGTGGTGCCCTCGCACCGGGAATCCAGATCTCACTGGATGCGCTGGCCCAGCGTGCGGCGCAACTCCGCAAAGTAGAACTTGTGAGGCCACGATCTCCCATCGGGCGCAATACTGTGGAGGCACTGCAATCGGGTGCGCTCTACGGCTTCGCGGGGCAGGTCGACGGACTTGTTCGCAGAATCTCTGCTGAACTTGGCGATGTAGTTGCGGTAGTGGCGACCGGAGGGCTTGCAGAGATCGTTGTACCCGAGTCCGAGACCATAACTCAGCATGATCCTTATCTCACCTTGTATGGCCTGAGCTATCTCTTTGAGAGGAACCTCTAATCTATATTGGGTGAGCAAAGAGCACGAGGACGCGTCCGAGCAGCAACAGATCCGTCGCGAGAAGCGTGAGCGCATTCTCGCCGATGGTCGCGAAGCCTATCCAGTAACTGTGCCAATAACGCACTCGATAGACAAAGTGCGGTCTCAGTACCCAGAAGTGCCCGCCGGTGAGACAACTGGGGACGAAGTAGCGGTGGCGGGTCGCATCCTCTTTGTGCGGAATACCGGGAAGTTGTGCTTCGCCTCGCTGCGAAGCGGCACCGGAACCGCTATCCAGGTGATGTTAAGCCTTGATCGTGTTGGAGAGGCGGCTCTCGCGGCGTGGAAGCAGGATGTTGATTTGGGCGATCACATCTGGGTTCGGGGTGAAGTGGGTGCCTCGCGTCGAGGCGAACTGAGCATCTTTGCGGAGGAGTGGGGCTTCGCGGCCAAATCGCTTCGTCCGTTACCAGTGGCCCATAAGGAGATGAGTGAGGAGGCCCGAGTCCGTCAGCGTTACATCGACCTCATCATGCGTCCCGAGGCCCGGAAGACGGCCAGAGATCGGATAACGGCCCTGGCGAGCCTGCGGTCCTCTTTAGCTGATCGAGATTTTCTCGAAGTCGAGACTCCAATTTTGCAGACGCTCCAAGGCGGAGCATCGGCAAAACCCTTTACAACTCACATGAATGCTTACGACATTGACCTCTTTTTACGCATTGCCCCAGAATTATTTCTGAAGAGATGCGTAGTCGGCGGTATTGAGCGCGTTTTTGAGATCAATCGAAATTTCCGTAATGAAGGAGCTGATTCAACGCATTCGCCTGAATTCGGAATGCTCGAGTTCTATCAAGCTTATGCCGACTATCGCGAAGGCGCCACGATAACCCGTGAGCTGATCCAAGAGGCGGCCACAGCGGTGTGCGGATCGCTAGAGGTCGAGCACGCGGATGGATCAGTACATGATCTGTCGGGAGAGTGGGACTCCGTCTCGTTGTATGAGTCGGTTTCGCGGGCCGTCGGTAGTCAGATTTCACCGCAGACATCGCGGCCAGAGTTAGAGCGGATCTGCGAATCCCACGATATCGATATCAACCCAGACTGGCTTAATGGGCGGCTGGTCGAGGAACTACTCGAGCATCTTGTGACTCCCGATTTTACCGGTCCAACCTTTGTCTTCGATTATCCCGTGGATACCTCGCCTCTGGTCCGCGACCATCGGCACGTCGAGGGTGTGGTTGAGAAGTGGGACCTCTACGTCGATGGATTTGAACTGGCCACCGGGTATTCGGAGCTAGTGGATCCGGTTGTGCAGCGGCAACGCCTGGTCGAACAAGCAGCGCGCGCGTCAGTCGATGACGAAGCGATGCCGTTGGATGAAGACTTTCTCGCAGCGCTCGAGCACGGGATGCCGCCTTCTGCCGGCGTGGGTCTTGGAATCGATCGACTTCTCATGGCCTTAACGGGACTCGGAATCCGGGAAACCATCCTGTTCCCGCTGGTGAAACCGCTATGAGCGATTTGCTCGCAAACAATTGGCGGGTGCGGGCGGCCGCCACTGCTGATGTCCCGCAGCTGTGGGAGTTGATTGATCACTACGCGCCGGACCGGCGGCTGCTTTCAAAGGCAATGGTGACGTTGTACGAAGATGTGCAAGATTTCGTAGTTGCCGAAGTGAACGGTGAGGTCGTCGGATGCGGTGCGCTGCATGTTATGTGGAGTGACCTTGCCGAAGTGAGAACGGTTGCGGTCCATCCAGAATCCCAAGGTGGTGGGATGGGGACGGCCCTAGTATCCGAGTTAATAGTGCGTGGACGCGATTTAGGTATTTCCCGTATTTTTTGTTTAACTTTTGAAACTGATTTTTTCACACAGTTCGGATTTCAAATCTTGGAAGATTCTGGCGTACTGCCTCACGTTTACGAAGAATTACTGAAGTCGGGAGACGAAGGTGTTGCGGAGTTTCTGGACTTAGAACGTGTGAAACCAAACACTTTAGGAAATCACCGAATGATTCTCCGGTTGTAAAAAGTTTTTCTGGCTGCTGAAATATCGATGTAGTTTTTATTCATATTCAGGAGTTCCGATGGCCCGTCGTGTTCACGTCGTTTTGGAAGACGATCTCGAAGGTGGTCCCGCGGACGAAACCGTCGTCTTTGCTCTGGATGGTCGCGAGTACGAAATCGATTTGAGTTCCGAGCGAGCAGAAGGCCTCCGAGAATCCCTCGAACCCTATGTGGTGGCGGGTCGGCGACGAACGGCTACCGGTAAGAAGGATAAGACCGGGACGAGGAAATCCGGGTCACGACCAGATCTGGCTCAGATTCGTGACTGGGCGAGAAAGAATGGGGTCCCCGTCAGTAAGCGTGGTCGGATCTCAGCGAGTGTCATCGAAAAGTATGATGCCGCAGTTGGTCGACTGACGGGCTCAAGCTAGGCCCTAATGATCACTATGAGATCAAGAAGGTGTCTTAGCGTTTGAGTGCTTCCTGATATACCTCTACGGTTCGCTTCGCTATTGCGTCCCAACTAAACGCGGCAGCCGCTCGCGCCCGGCCGCCGATCCCTAAACGCACACGTGACGATGCATCATCCATCATGTGATTGACGGCGCGAGTCAGTCCCTCTTCGAATTCCGCGGGATAGTCAGGGTTGTAGTGCACTAGTACCCCGCTGTCTGGAGTGACGACTTCTGGGATCCCCCCGACGTCACTAGCAACAACAGCGGTTTCGCAGGCCATCGCTTCTAGATTCACGATTCCCTGTGGTTCATATATCGAGGGGCATACGAAGACGTCGGCATGACTGTAGAACTGCAAGATCTCGGGACGCGGCAACTGGTCTTGAATCCAAATGACGGATGATTCACCGCGGCTTTCCTGTAGCTGCGCAATCAGACCAGCCACTTCCTCGCCAAGTTCTGGAGTATCGGGCGATGACGCGCAAATGACGAGCTGGATAGCGGAATCGAAGTTCTCCGCGGCACGGAGCAAATGAGGTAGTCCCTTTTGACGCGTAATACGACCCACAAAGAGTGCCATAGGTCGGTCCGGATCCAGGCCATGCCTATCGAGTGCTGAACGATCACTAGTCGGCTGATAAACCTCGGTGTCAATACCGTTGTGCACCACGTGGACCCGATCCGGTTCGACGAAGGGATAGCAATCCAATACGTCTTCGCGCATGCCGGCGCTTACGGCGATCACTGCAGCGGCTTCTCGGTAGCTTTCCCGCTCGATCCAGGAGGAAATCCGGTAGCCGCCGCCAAGTTGCTCCTCCTTCCACGGTCGTCGAGGTTCGAGCGAATGCGCTGTCACTACGTGTGGAATGCCAGCTAATAGGCCGGTGAGGTGACCCGCCATATTTGCGTACCAAGTGTGTGAATGTGCAATATCCAGACCCACCGCAGCATCGGCCATTTCGAGGTTGACTCCCATTGCCTGCAAGGCGAAGTTGTCCTCAGCCAGTTCAGTAGGTGGCTCGAACGCTTGCGCATCCGTCCTCGGTTCTCCGAAACATTGAACCGAAATTTCCGCATATTTCTTCAGATGCTTTGCAAGTTGTTCAACATGGACCCCAGCTCCGCCATAGATCTCGGGGGGCCACTCACGCGTCATAAGGCCAACCTTCATTCCTCGGACTCTAGTCGGCAGAGGTGACGGTTAGCCTGCTGCAGTCGCCGACAGCGGAAAGATGGGGTTCATTTATCCGATCTATCAGCCGCCGGATGGCGCTGTAGTTGCGTTTGGAGTGATGGAATCGGAGACGAGGTAGCTCAAGAAACTCATCTTCGGCTGGGAGCGCGCCCGACTGCCTGATGCGGCCTCGACTAACCAGGAAGGAAAACTCCTCGTTGATTTCCCGAATATCATGTGGGTGAAGCGGGTTTTTCATGCGGAGAATGAACTCGTCATCCACGCTTCTTTGCGAATGATAATTCGCATAGAAGCGCCGCACGTGCCTAGCTGCATCGGTTGGGCTTTTTGCGACGTACACAAGGTCCAGATCGGTAAGGTCCATCAACCCCCGGGATACCAGTTCCCGCTCCATAAAGTTTCGCCAAGATATCCAGTAGCCGCTGCCAGTGCCGGCGACTAGCACCACAGGTGTGATCGGAGTCTTGCCGGTCTGCATCAGAGTAAGCGTTTCTAACAACTCATCCTGCGTTCCTAGACCGCCCGGGAAAACCGCGATCGCGTGACTTTGGCTAAGGAACAACAGCTTTCGTGTGAAGAAGTAGTTGAAGTTCATTAACTTCGCGTCTCCCGAAATAATGTCATTGGCGGATGCTTCGAATGGCAGCCGGATGGCGAGTCCAAATGATCGGGCGCTACTCGGTCCTTCGTGACCCGCCTTCATGATTCCGTTGCCGGCTCCGGTTATCGCCATCCATCCCAGATCGCTCAGTTGTTGGGAAAATTCGATAGCAGCGGCATAATCGGGGTGGTTCGGAGCCGTGCGGGCGGAACCAAATATGCTGACCTTTCTCGTATCCGGATAGGCAGAAAATACTTGGAAGGCATGGCGAACTTCCTTTAGCGCGCGAGCCATCAGTTTGCGCTCCCCAATTCCGGTTTGGTCGTTCAGCGATTGCAATGCAGTGCTCACGATCTGAGCGGTTAGGCGGCCTTGTTCAGTGCGTGGATCGCCGCCGCAGGCCTCAACCAGCGCTCCTATTTGCGCTCGCAGCCGGGTGGTGTTGGTTGCTGACCGTGACCCAGGTTGATGCTGCGGATAGCCAGTAGCTATCAGCTGTTCTGGGAAATCTCGTCCATCTAAATCTGTCTTTTTCACTACCATGCCCAAACCGTGGCGAGTCTAGGCAAATTCTGAGTCGTATCTAGACGAAGAGAAAATGGTAGGTAATGAAATTCTCAGTGATTGGGATTTCTGACAGCCAGGCTTCGGCGTGGCTGCCCGGCTAGTGTGGATGGGTGACTAATCCACGAGTTCTTGGCATCGTTCTTGCTGGCGGCGCAGGAAAGCGGTTAATGCCGCTCACTGCCGATCGTGCAAAGCCAGCAGTCCCCTTCGGCGGGTCTTATCGGTTGGTGGACTTTGTGTTATCCAACTTGGTGAACGGCGGGCTGAGTCGTATTTGTGTTCTGACCCAATACAAGTCACATTCGCTGGATCGCCACATTACGACCGCTTGGCGAATGTCTGCCATTGTGGGTGACTATGTGACCCCGGTACCAGCCCAGCAGCGGCTAGGCCCGCGCTGGTATACCGGCAGCGCCGATGCAATTTTCCAGAGTCTTAATCTGGTTTACGACGAGCATCCGGATCATGTTGTCGTGTTCGGTGCCGACAACGTTTATCGCATGGACCCACAGCAAATGCTGCGGCAACATATCGACACTGGGGCAGGTGTCACTGTCGCTGGAATCCCGATGCCCAGACGCGATGCCCATCAGTTCGGTGTGATCGAGACCGCGGCAGACGGAGTGCGGATCGCTGATTTCCTGGAAAAACCAGCCGACCCACCTGGTATCCCGGGTAAGCCGGAGCAGTCCTACGTCTCAATGGGAAACTATGTCTTTTCAACGGAAGCTCTCATCGAGGCGTTAAAGGTGGACGCAGGAGATAGCGACTCCGTTCACGACATGGGTGGCGACATAATCCCTATGCTGACATCTGCCGGTGACGCGTGCGTTTACGATTTTCACGAAAACCAGATTCCTGGATCTACCGATCGAGATCACGCCTACTGGCGTGATGTGGGGACGATCGATGCTTATCACGATGCACACATGGACTTAGTCAGCATTCACCCGGTTTTCAACCTCTACAACAGGAAATGGCCCATTCTCACGTCACCGCCACCGTTGCCGCCAGCGAAGTTCGTGGATGGTGGCACTGCCCACGGATCCATGGTGGCGGCTGGATCGCTGGTCGTCGGGGCTAGCGTCAACTCTTCGGTGATCTCACACGACGTAGAAATACGTGAAGGAAGCGAGATCGTAGAAAGTGTTCTACTGCCGGGGGCGCGAGTTGGACGCAACTGTGTGCTGAATCGGGTGATCCTGGATAAGAATGTTGTGGTTCCAGATGGATGTGAGATTGGAGTGGACCTCGAAGCCGATCGGGAGAAGTACACCGTGAGTCCCGGTGGGGTAGTAGTTCTGGGTAAGGGGCAACGGGCGGAGTAATCCCGCCGTATTCTTCCAAGATGGCTACGGTTTTGATCACAGGAGCTGCTGGGGGTCTCGGTCTTGCCCTGCAGCAGGCTTTTCGCGCTCGCGGCCACACAGTCGTCGAGACAGACCATCGGGGAGCATCCCACGCGTTGGATGTAAGAGATGCCGATGCATGTCGGCAACTAGCTATCAAGTTTCGACCGGATGTGTGGATCAATAATGCGGGAGTCCTAGGATCGGGCTCGGCGGTATTGCAGCCCGATGAGGAAATCCGTCGGGTAATTGAGGTGAACTTGCTCGGTTGCATCAATGGCACCAGAGCCGCATTGGACGTTATGTCCGAGCGGGGCACTGGGCACATCATCAATATCGGTTCGCTTGGATCCTGGGTGCCCGTCCCCGGGGAAGCGGTTTACGGCGCGACTAAGGCCGGCGTCCTGTCTTACAGCCTCGCTCTCATCGGGGAGCTACATGCAGCCGGGCAGCGCGGGGTTCGGGTCAGCGTCGTCTGCCCTGATGGCATGCTCACACCAATGTTGCTGAAGACGATCGAAGATCCGCATACAGCGATGTCGTATAGCGCCCCACAACTCGCTCATCCGAGAGAGGTGGCGGACCAGGTGGTGAACTTACTTGCGAAGCCGAAGTTCGTAGTCAGTGTCCCCCGTTGGCGAGGTGCCTTAGTCCGGGCTATGTCGGGGATACCAGACCGCCTACTTTTCTTAGCCCCGATTTTCGATTCTTTGGGTAAGCGACAGCAGCGGCGGGTACGGCAGCAAATACGAAGTGACAGCACCCAGAGCCGACCGGCATAAACAAGAGAGAAAGCAGGTTGCTATAGGTATGGGAACCGTCGTAGATCTCGATATCTCGGGGATGAGTTGTGCCTCGTGTGCCAGTCGAATCCAAAAAAAAATTAATGATTTGCCCGGAGCTGAGGGCTCTGTGAATTTTGCTACTCATAGCGCCAGGGTTGAGTTGGACTCAACTAGTGGCGGTCTAGAGAGCGTAATTGGCTTGGTCGGCGATCTCGGCTACCAAGCTCGTCCGCACGTGTCCGAGTTCGGCAACGAAGAATCAGCCGATGAAGATGAAGAGTCTCGTTCAGCCCACGGTGAGCATGGGCACCATAGTGGCGCCTCCGCCAATCTTCGGACGCGACTGATCGTCGCAACGCCGCTGACGATCTTGGTGGCAATCCTGGGTATGGTTCCAGCGTTACATACCCAAACATGGTCAATCTGGACCGCCGTTGTGTTGTCTGCACCCGTTGTTTGGTGGAGTGGTTGGCCGATACACCAGTCGAATCTGCGCGGACTGCGGCATCGTTCCGTTGGCATGGATACCTTAGTTTCCCTGGGGGCTTCCGTGGCTTGGGTCTGGTCGTTGTATCAGGCGCTGTCGGGCGGTAGCGAGGTCTATGCCGAGGTCTCCGCGGTCGTCATCACCTTTGTGTTGCTGGGCCGTTGGCTTGAGGCTCGAGCAACCGATTCCTCCGTGGATGCAGTTGCTGCTCTGTCCCGTCTGCAGGTAGACCGAGTAACTCTGCTGCATGCGAATGGACAAGAGGAATCAGTTCCACTGTCTCAGCTAGCTGCGGGGGATCACTTCGTGGTGCGACCCGGGGAACGGGTGGCCACCGATGGTTTAGTCATCGAGGGGCGCACCGCAGTCGACCTGAGTCTCGTCACTGGAGAATCAGTCCCAGTTGAGGTGAAGGTCGGCTCAGATGTTGTGGGTGGCTCAGTCAACGGGTCAGGGCGAATAGCTGTCGAGGCGACAGCGGTAGGTTCGGACACGGTTCTGGCGCGGATTGCCGCTCTTGTGAAAGAGGCACAGGCCGGAAAAGCTCCCGTTGAACGCTTAGTCGATCGGATTGCTGGCGTTTTTGTTCCGATCGTCTTGGTGCTGTCACTGCTCACGCTTCTCGGATGGATTCTGTTTGGCGGTGATGTCAGTTTCGCTATCTCGGCAGCCGTTGCAGTGTTAGTCATCGCCTGTCCTTGCGCGCTGGGTTTAGCTACACCTACCGCCTTGGTGGCTGGTACCGGCCGCGGAGCTCAACTCGGGATCCTGATCCGCGGTCCGGAAGTCCTAGAAGCGGCTCAAGCTGTGGATCGAGTAGTGCTGGACAAAACGGGAACGGTGACTACCGGAAAACTTGTTGTGCAGTCGGTAGCGGGAGGTGATGCCGAGCAGCGACAGGCAGTTGCGGCGGTGGAATCGTATTCCGAACATCCCATCGCTCGTGCGATAGCGGCCGACTTAGGTGGTGATGGGGATCTTCCGAAAGTGCGCGATTTTGCGGCCAATCCAGGCGTAGGTGCCGCAGGAGTCGTTAATGGGGTGCGGGTTGAAATTGGAAAGATTCGTGATGAACACCGTCTTGAGGAACCCCTCGCGTCGGCTACTGCTGCGGCGATAGCGGCGGGAGCAACTCCGGTTGTCGCTCACTTCAACGGCGTCCCAACGGTAGTCATTGTCCTTGCGGACACGGTGAAACCCAACAGTCGGGTGGCAATTGAACGGTTGCATGAGATGGGCTTAACATCGATTCTCTTGACCGGAGATCGAGCGAGTACAGCGGTCGAAGTGGGACGTGAGGTATCGATCGACGAAGTTATTGCCGATGTAGCTCCAGAAGACAAAGTGACTGAGGTGCGGCGTCTACAGAACGACGATGTGGCGGTGGCCATGGTGGGAGATGGAATCAACGATGCTGCTGCGTTGGCTCAAGCAAATCTGGGTATCGCGATGGGAGCCGGTACTGATGCTGCGCGCGAAGCAGCCGACATCACGGTAGTCAACTCAGACCTACAGTCGGTAGTTGATGCGATTGCGCTAGCTCGAAGAACCTGGCGCACGATCAAGCAAAATCTGGCCTGGGCATTCGGTTACAACCTGGCCGCCATCCCATTGGCCATGAGTGGCAGACTGTCGCCGATGATCGCAGGCGGTGCGATGGCTTTATCCAGCGTGCTTGTTGTCGGCAACTCCATGCGATTGCGTCGCTTCGACCCTCACCAGCAAAGATCTAATGAGGACTAAGGCTGAGGGATAAGCCCACCAAGGTCAGGATCAATGATGTCTTTTGGCTTGGTGACGTTTACTGCGACACCGAAGTTTGAAAATTCGAAGATAGAAGCGACACCCGAAGCAGTGCCAGCATCCGTGGTACCCCCTACCTCCTGGCTGACCCTAACGATACGATCCTGATCGTCGATCCAGATGTCAATAGTGGCGGTCTTGCCAAGGTCTCGCAGCGACCCTTGGGAGTCTTCCAGATCGTCAGCGCTCAAGCCCAGGCTCTTGAGGGCAGTCTCGATATTGAGCGTCCCCCGATAGTGAGTAGTAGTCGTGTCGTTGACGGTTTCTTGACCGACCTCTTCGACGTCCCCGATCTTGCGTAAGGCGCCGAGTAAATCCACGGGGACACCGGTGCTAACGCCGGTGACGGCGGGAGCCTCAATCCAGCCATCACCGAGGAAAGGAACGGAGGCATAGGCTGTTCCATCGACTACTCGGAGTTTTATCTCAGTACCAGCACCGAGCAGATCTGCGCTGAGAACGCCCTCAAAATTTTCTGTTGTGAAGTCGACTTTGCCGTTGAGGTCCAGCTCAGTGGCGGAGCCGCCGGTGATAACTTCCACGGAGCCGGCCATCTCGGCGCTATCGGCAGATTTGGTCGTTGCGGCAGCTTGTTTAACCGTGGCTGCGTAGGAACCACTTGTAGATTTCTCACTGGCGGTGGGGTCAGCTGTAGAA
>PAAU01000078.1 GCA_002699445.1 Micrococcales bacterium
AAGGACGCGACGCAAGCCCTTGAGCATCTGCGGCAGGCGCTCGAACTTGAAGCCGCCGCCTATCTTGACACCGTGCTCACGAGCGTGCCAACCTTGCACCGCGCTCCAATACGTTGACGCCGACTTGACTGTGATGCCACGCACCTCGACAAGCGCGCACACGAAGCGCATAGCGAGAAGCTCTTCCTGCAAGCGAGCCCACAGCGGGGCCGCTACGTCCAAGGGGCGATGCGGCGTCGTGTGCATTTCATCTGCGCAGAAAGCCTTGAAGGCACGCACGCCTGTGTGCTCTGCGCCGCGCTTGCCATCGATAGACGCGTTGTCGAGACCGAGGTTGACTAGCCGATCAAGCGGATGAGCCAAACGTGCCGCCTTGGCGCAATAGACCTGCCCTTGATGCTGCTGCAGCCATGGAAAGCGAGCAAGGAAACCGTCGCTGCCGCGCTCTGGCGGGGCGGTCTCTGTGAGCCAAACGGTAGAAGGCACGAGATCTTGCTCAGCACACTCAGGCAAATCGACCGCCGCAAACGCGGTGTGGGTGCGGCTGTCGACGCTCTTGTACTCCTGTGCACGCGGCTGAAGCAAGGACCGGCTGGCGAGGCGATGCTGCGTGGCCGACCAGAACGGCGGCGGCGGCACATGACGTATACGCGCAGAAGGCCGCGTACCGCCGATCACCGCGCGAGCCATCGCGTCGTGAGACGCACGCTGGATGCGCTGACTCGCATCGTCGAGAGGCCCGTCGTGCACAAGCACGCCGGCACGCGTGACCGACGCGACGCGGACATCACGCTGTACCTGACCGACAGAACATGACGCAGCGCGAGCAACCTCCAACACGCGGCTCCCGAAATCACGTTCTCTCTTGACTGCTGAGGGCGCTGACGACGGCCTGAGGCATTGTTGTACTGACTGTGCTGTGATGCTGACGGACGAGGAAGCTGGGTTACCTGTGACGACCGAAGGGGGTTGTGACGCTGAGTGGAAGAACGCAAGCCACCATAGAACAACATGCCACCCAGCGCCCAGCAACCAGCCTCCTCCGTGTACTACAGAGCATCGCCAATGACCATGGCTTCGATGCTCGACAGCAAGGCGCCTTCGCTCCTGTGAAGCGAAGGTGACACACCTTGCAAAGTGACGCTCACGATTGTGATCGATACGCCACTCTCCGCCCATGACTAGGGCGTGACTGAGCCGTGACCAGGCTCGACACAAGATGGCACCCGCACGAGGCGAAGAGTTAGTGCCATCGCCGCCCATGACTAGGGCGGCGTTACAATAGGCAGTACCGCAACGAGCGATACAAGCCTGCCGCCCATGACTAGGGCGTGACTGAGCCGTGACCAGGCTCGACACAAGATGGCACCCGCACAAGGCGAAGAGTTAGCGCCATCGCCGCCCATGACAAGGGCGGCACTATGCCCAGGTGGGCGATACGCCGGACAAATCGCGCGTGGCGTGCGGCACTTGGAGACGCACGCACTCGAGGCCGGCTTCTCGCGGGAAGCGCAACGCCTCGTCGACGTCGCCTCGCGACAGCAAGTCCGCCACGTCGTTGAAGACGCTGGCGACACGAGACGTGCGCTGATACACGCGCTGCTCGACAAGCCACTGCTGACGGCGCTGGTTGAGCTGATTGATGCCTGCACGGTGCGTGCGCCCACGCTCGCTGACGTTCTCCGCGCAAGTGTTATCAACGAACGTATGCACGTGAGAAGCGACGAGGCCAAGCTCGCGTGCACGTGCGACGAAAGGCACTGCGCCGAACGCCTCGGTCGCCAGCTCGAGCACATTGATGGAGAAGGCAGCGCACTCCTCCGTGCTCCACCTACCTTCCACGTAGTAAAACACACCTGCCAGCACCGTCCAACTGCCAAAGCCGCTGCTGGCAGCCATGACGCGCGTCACATCGTCGTACTCGCGCGAAGCGTCCCCATAGTGAGTAAGCAGCGTGGGGTCCGACGCTGAAGGGAACATGCTGCGGGACGCGAGCGGGACGCCGTGTTTGTGCACATCCGCGAGCGCAGCCTGCCACCATGCGAGCTCCCGTAGCGCCGCGTCGGACAACACAAGATCGCCCCCGTCAAGACGATTGACCTCGCGCAACACGAGCAGACAATGAAAGAGATGCGACCTGCCGAGCGGCATCACCTCGGACGCGTGCAGGAGACGATGCACCAGCTGATTGAACTCCTTACGCAGGACGCGCCGTGGCGTGCCTCGCAGCGGGCGCGCCGTCGACACCACTTCGTGCAGCTGCGCCGCATAGCGCTCGCCTTTAATATCACTGAGGTACCGCAACCAGCGAGGCAGCGACACACCGATACCGAGGAAGTCGAGCTCGCGAGCAGGATAGACACGCTTGTCGAGAGGACACTGGTGGCCAACATACTCGGCGACACCAATCATCGCCTCGAAGTAGAACCACGCCCGTTGGCGATGCTGTCGCTCCTGCGTCCCGTCCTTGAGCGTCACAAGCTCAACGACCGGCGTGCCATCCCTCCTGTGGAGCGGATCGTTGACGATCGCCGCGCCTGCATCATCGACGTAGAACAAGATGAAAAAGAGCACCGAATACACGAAATCATCTGCCGGCTGCACATGCTCAGGACGGATACTGGCACGAAAGGCCAGCCACGCTTGCAACTCAGGCACCACTGTTGGGTACTCAAGCTCAAGCCGCTTCAGCTCGCAACGCATAAAGTGACACAACGCATTCGACGACCGCCCGGTGTGATCCGGCGCGTCACGCTCGCCAAAGTTGACACACCAATCTGTGCCATAGCCTGAGCAAGTAAGCCTGCCACTCTGGTGCACGAAGGCACGCTGCTTCCCGTGGCGCCGAAAGAAGGCCTTGAGGTCAAGCTTCACGAGCCGCGTTTCGACACCAGAGATGGGCGCGGTAACGCTGTCAAAGATAGCGCTCGCTCTGCTGAGCATCCACACGCGCACAAGCGTGTACCGCTTGCCGCGCTCGTGCACGTCGAGTTCGATGGTGAGGTTGTAAGATGGCAGCTCCGGATCGCCGCACACGAGCATGGTCTTGTCAATCGTCATTCGCCCCTTGCCGTTCTGCACGACAATATTCATAGGGTCAACTACGCAGGGCCAGACGTCGGGGAACTCAAAGCCACTCGACACATACCCTGCGGCGGCATCACGATCAGCGAGTTCGCGAAAGATCGCCGCATGCTGCAAGGCTCCAACGTGCACAGGCGCCACTTGAGCAAACACCGGCATGGAAGGGGACCCCGGCATGCCGTGCTGGATCCATGATCTGAGCTGATGATCTGTGAGCTCCCACCTGTCAGCTAGCTCCTCAAAGTGCGCGATATGCATACTGGTGCTGGGAGGGTCCATCGGATATTGCGATGGTTGGATGGCGTGCCAAAGACCATCGGCCTGCTTGTGCCACCTAAAGCCGCGTCCGCATGGGTTGAGCGCCTCCTCCTCCGTCCACGTACGCGCCTCAGGCCGCAGCTTCTTCGCCACACGCCAGCCTTGCGTGCCGCGCTCGGCTCGCGCGATGACCTTTGCCTCTTCGCGCCCATACGCGACCACCTCCTCATACACACCTGGAGGCAACAGCTCAGCATCGGTGAAAGGGCCTGGCACAACGCTGTGGCGCTCCGGCGGCTCTTCCGGGTCCGTGCGCAGGATAACATTCGTCAACGGCAGCGGCTCCCTCAAGAGCACCTCGCGGTCTTCAGCCTCGAGCTGACGCAGGCTGCCTGCGCGAGCATCAGGCTGCGCGGGGGCACCATGTGCGAACGCATCGCCATCACTCTCGTGTGGCCGCGCCGAGCCGACATGTAGCCTCTCGCCCACCGTCACGCTATCGCCACCGGTGACCAGCTCGCCCTCGAGCTCAAGATAGCACTCGGACAGCAACTCGTCCATACGCTCGGGGTACGCCGCACACTGCGCTGTCTGGTACGGCTGCCCGACGTTCACGATGCGCGGATGCGTGCCTCGTGGATGCGTGCAGCGCAAGTGCCCAAAGCGCGCGAAAGCGAGCGCAAAGATTGAGCGCGAGCAGTGCAGCCGCGTCGCCTTGCGAGTGAGCGAGCCAAGAGGGCACTGCTCGAAGTCAAATCCTTCAGAATCACACAGCGACATGTACGTGAGCGCCCACGAGGTGTCCCACAGGAAGGCGTGCTGATCGCGCCCCTTCATGGCAAAGGTGGAACCAGGTCGACGGCACACTGAGTTCTCCGTGATGCACGGCTTGCCAGCAGCCTCCGCCGCCTGTAGGACTATGAAGAGATGCTCATAAACGAGATTGTCACCTGCGACGCGGCTGTGGAACTGCCCCTGCGCGTCGCGTATGCCATCGCACTCGTCGGGCCACCGCCGCCGAGGCCGCGGCCACGGGCCAGCCCACACCGCAGGCGAGCAGGTGGCGCAAGGTGGCGAGGCCAACACTCCAATGCAAGCAGCACACGTGGCGAGGAAGCACAGATGATGTGCGAGCACGCTGCTGCGCATGTCGTGGGCTCGACCACCACGCGCGACGTCGATGTGCAAGACACGCACGCGCCCGCCAGAACGAGAGAGCATGAAATGCTCAAAGCCGCGAGCACGCGGCTCGCCTGCGCACAGGTACAGAACGAATAGCCCGTCCGGTGCTCTGACAACGGCCTGCAGCTCCTCGAGAGACATGAAGTCCTCCCCGGTGGATAGCTCTGGCTGCACGCCCTCGCACGCCTCACAGTCGCGCTCGCTGAACGGCACAGCATCGGAGCCAACGACGGCCAGCCCGCCGGCAACAGCGCCATCGCTCACGCCACTCCCCTGAGTGCCGACACCGGCGGCTGACGTGCAATCAACGGACTTAACTTGACTTGAGTTGACTTGTGGCTGCGCAAGCTGACCACTCACCGCTGACGGTACGGCGGGCACGAAAGGCGGAGCGGCTGCACGCAAGACAGACGACACCGCCCTGACCGCAGGCCGCGAACAAGCATCATCCTCGTCGCTCGAATCGCTCCCAGAGCACGCGACCAGCCCCGGAACCACATCGCCGTCCTCGTCCCGCGTCCAACCGTCTTGCAGGCGAGCGTTCTCCGGAACACGAATACCTGCATGCAAGAGACGGCGCAGCAACGAATCCGACAGACGCCTGCCACTGGCAATGCGACGCTCCATCTGATCGCGCAACGCCGCATGCACCGCACTAGCGCCGCTGACTGTCGTTACCCGACTCAACCCCGGTGAGCACACGCCACCCGATGAGCACACGCCACCACCGTCAGGAGACACTTGCGAGAGCGACACGCCCGGAGGCGGCCCACGAGCCGCGCCACCCTGGGCGAGATGAGCAAGACGAGAGCGCGAACGGCCCTCAGCGTCATCGTGATGAACGGTGACCACGCGAGGCGCCTTCGGCGGGACCGCCTCCCGAGCAGCGTGCTGCACGACCGCCTCTGACATGCCCCGCGTCCCACCCGAAAGCGCAGGCTGCCGCTGCGACGCCCGCTGCTGCGCGAGCGACCACTCGGCCGCGGCAAACGCCTGCACATCAGACAACGCATCACGCACGGCAACAGCGAAGCACTCGTCGCTGTCGTAGCTGCCGCGCCCATGCTCTCGAAACAGACCCTCCAGGATGCCCACCGTCTGGCTCAACTGCTCCTCCGACACCTGAGACCCGACCTGCCCGATTCGGCTGACAATCTCCTCTGCGGTCGGCACCTGCTGAACGGAGGCAACGACGCGCGGCCCGACCGCCGCCGCGTCGCCTGGCCGCACCGCCACCGCTGCATCGGTCGAAGGCGAAGCCGCGAGCAAGGCAGCGGNCTTAGCAGTTGACTTAGCTTCAGTTGAGTTGANTTCAGATGCCGCCACCGAAGGCTGCACCTCGCGNGNGGCAGGCAGCACNNGAGCCTCATGACCTTGGCTCCTCGGCGGCACCGCTTCGCGCGAGGCGTGTTGAGCTACAGCTTCGCTGGCAAAGCGACGGGGGTGACGCCGCGACACACTGAGTGTGGCACGGGCCGACGGGAGCCCCCTTCCGTCGACTGGGGTGGCAGGCAGCGGCTGTGACGCATTCACAGGTGGTGTCCCACGTTGGGCGACGCCGCTGCTGCCTAGGTGGGTGATGCCAACACCCTTGTCTACCACGGTACAACTAACCGTGGATGGCTGAGAGCCCTGATGCGAGATGCCCTATTTCGGCGTGAAACTGCCGGCATCCTGCGCCCCCTTGCCGTGATGGCCCTTGCAATCGGCAGCAGTGTTGCGGCAGTTGCCGAACACGAAGTGGAACACGCAAGGCTCCTTACTGCCGACCTTGGGCACCGCCGCGCACAACTGCTCTTTCTTCGAGATCAAGCTGACATGCTTGCTCGACCCATCGCCTGGCGCCTTGGTCTTCTCCTTGGCTGTCTCCTTGTGGCTCTTGACAGCAGACTGCGTGGCCTTACGCTCGCTGAGGCGCATGCTGTCATCTAACTCAAGCGCGTCCACTGTGGTACGCTCGAGCAGCCGCACATCCAGATTGATGAAGACCTCGCATCCACCGCCGCGCGCGAACGTCAGCGCCGGCTTCTCCATTTTGATGAAGATCTCTTTGACGTAGCTCGACAGCTGCGTCCAGCTCGCACCGTGCTGCCGATACCGCACGATCACATCCGGCAGCAGCGCAAAGAACTCCATCGACTCGTCTGTCTGCGCCGGAGACGACAGCGAGACGATACGCTGCAGCATCGCACAAACGTGCCGCAGCTGCGCCTCAGCGCCCTCACCGAGAGCAGCAAAGGACTTGAGCGGATGCTCCTTCGTCCCCGCGTCATCCATGTCCAAGAGGTGAAGCAAGTGAGTGCCCGTGAGCCGCCCCAGCCGAATGCGTCCGATTGCCTTTGACTGACGCTCGGAACGATCTGGCTTGCGCGGAAACAGCCTGTGCATCAGCCTACAGTTGAGGCCAGCCCGCACGCCCACAATCAGCGAAATCGTGCCATCCCCCAGCTCACCCGCTAACGTCGATCGAATATCGTCCTCATCGCCCGTCCCTGCGTCGACCAGCAAGAGCACGTCCTGGTTCGTCTCCTTCGACTTGAGCTGCGCAAGAGCGCTGAAATCACGCGCAATGCAAAGCTGCCGCATCTCATGCAGCCGCGCCACAGCCGCCTCATCCACACGCAGCCGCTTGGCCGCCTCGCGCATCGCTGACATCATCTCCTCGGCCGAGTTGCTTACCTTAGCTTTGCTCGAGCCTCCTGCACGCTGCCCGAGAAGCGAACTGAGCTGCTCTCCAATTGAGGCCGCGTGAAGGTCGCCAGCCGCTGCCTGCATCGCCACCAACGACGACTGCTGCGACACAGCACCGCCGCCGACGGCCACCTGCGAATCCGCGCCTACGTCAGCGGCGAAGTCCTCGAGAGCTGAAGCCGATTGACCCGCGTCAAGCGATTGCAGGCCGTCCACGGTGCGGCCGTGCCGCTGCAGGAACTGGTCGAGTGCCTTCATCGCGCGCGAGGCCGCCGCGAGCAGCCAGTCGCGCTTATCCTGCGTAGACGGCTGCGCCGTGAAGTGCACCGACTCTCGCATGAACTGATCCCACTCCTCCGACGAGACACACCGCGTCCTCAGTGCCGATGCGAGCGGATACCTCGAGACGTCCGCCGGGTGCGCCGGCGGCAACGGCTTGGGCGCCACCTGCTCGACCTGTTCGATCTGCTGAAACGCGCTGCCAGCCGCGCGCTGCTTGATCGCCGCGCCGAGCGCCTCCGGCTCGCACGGCCACTTGTCTGCGTCACCGAGTACCTTCCCGTCTAATTTCGATACGAGCTCGTTGAGAAGGCTCGCGGCCGCAAAGCGGAACTCGGCCGAGTCGAGGTCGCTACCACGCAGCATGGTGCACGTGAACGGGAACGCCCCGCACGTGACCGCCAGTTGCTGCAGCTCCTCAGCGTCGACGACATTCTGCGACCCGCGTCCTGTGAAATGCATCTGTCGCAGCACCCGCCGCAAGTCGGCACCGACGCACGATGCATCGATCGAGACACGAGGCGGCCCTGCGAGCAACGGCAGCGCAGTGCCGTACTTGACGATATACATCGTGTCCTCGTCGACACCATCGTCAACGGTCAAGACGTCGCCATCCTGCTCGACGACTCGTGCCGTCCGCAGCACGACAGCAACTGAGGTGTCCTCGCTGTCGACCACAGGCACATGTGACAACATCTTGCCGACGAGATTCTGGCGCAGTGGTGGCGGTGGCGGTGGCGCCTCCTGAGGACGCTCACCAATGAGCCGACGCCACCCTGTGCAGCACGATGCGAACGATTTCCTTTTCATATATACCTGTTTGATAATATTCATTTGCGAGTCGGCAACTTGCGCAGGCGTCAGTCCTGCGGCGGCCAGGTCAGCGGAACACTTGCGCGACTTCGACAGGACCTCGGCATAATTTTTGTCGGCCGCCGCGAACACATCCAGCTTGTAGTACTCACCGTCAAACGAATCCACCACAATAAATTGTCCCGTCTGCAACGAACTGTCGGTAGCTGCGCGGTCGGAAGTCACCACCTCGAAGTTACCTGCAATGTCCACCATACTGTTGAATAAAATGAGCAAGAAGAGCTTGGGAGGAGTCGCCCGGTCGCGGGGACTAGGAGGGAGAGCGGAGCCTTCGCATTGATGAAGCCAGACTGCCCCAAATTCAAACGAAGGCTCGAGAGGGAATCGGCATCTGGAGAGTGACCTCAACTCCCCCCCCCCTGTATCCTGCGACCATGGCTCCCCCCCACGCGTAGATACAGCCCGGCAGGCGTGCCGCGCTCCATCTAGCGCGGGGAC
>PAAU01000079.1 GCA_002699445.1 Micrococcales bacterium
TGTGCTCTTGAGGTGGAGAGCGTGGAGGAGCAGGCTGCCGCATACTTGGAATCCTGCCGCAAGCACTTTGATCCACAGGGCAAGAACTTTCTTTCTCTTAACAGTCTCGACCTTCCAAAGGAGGGTGACTCACCTCTTCATGACCCTCTTAGCGGTCCTGGAAGCTCAGCTTCTACATCTACTGTTGATGTCGTCGCTGTTCTTGTCTGTACGGCAGACGGAGTCCTCTGCCGCTTGCGCCCTGATGGCGAGCCTGCTGTTCTCTCCGCGGTGCGTGCGCCCCTTGAGGGTGAGGCGTATCGCACCTGGGCAGATGAGGAGCGCGCACGCCTGGCTGCTGCAACTACTGTCGCCACAGCGGGGAGCAGCAGGGGAGGCTCGAAACGCGCACACATCGCTGCCGCCTCTGCCGATGGGCGAGGCAGGGGTGGCTTTGGACGCGGACGCGGCCGCAGTCGTGGAAAGGGCGGCAAGGGAAAGGGACCTGCTCCTGCTGTCCAGACGACCGTGCAGCTCGACACCTCCAGCGCAATACAGTCAATGCAGAGCGCGCTTCGGCAGTCATGCGTGAGCTGGCTTGGTGGACGCGAGGTGGAGGATTATGTCATGCGTGAGCTTCCGCGTCTCGCCTCGACAAAACCTTTCACTGCTACGCGGTACCAGAGTGCTGTCGACGAGTTTGGCACACTGAAGCCCTCCATGCCGCCGCTCAGACAGTTGGCCTACTCCGTTTACGTTTTGGAGCTGCCCACGGATCTGTCGCTTTCCTCCGCAACATCCAATCCTCGGGAGGTTGTCCGCCCAGCCTCTCAGCTGTATCATGAGCGTCTCCTCCTGCCGTCACGCGAGTTTGGTCTCGGGTTCTTGCTCGAGGCTGCCACTCACCCTTTGCCGCCATTTCCGGAGGTCACTCGCTTGACTTTGCCAACGCAGCACCATATCTCCCACACGTATCTTTTCAAGGCTCCGTTTCGCTCGCTGTCTAGTGCTCTTTCCATTCGTCAGCACCGCCTTGGTACGGCAATTGAGGCGGGCCTTCACGCCTTTGGCTACGCCGACGCGGAACCTATTGCCGCGGCTGCACGCACTGCGCGCGTGGCCACTGTTCAGGAGACCAAGGACGCTGCGAACGCAAAGCTCTCGGATAGTCAGAAGCTTAGCGCTAAGGGTGTGGCCAGGTGGGTCGATGCCACTCTGGAGGAGCTCGCTCAGTCCGATTCTTACTCGGATCTCTCGGATGAGACTGGACGGCACCATCTTGTTCTCCGCGTTGGACGTACCATCTTTGCACTCATACGCGACCGTGTAAAGACAGTGGAGTCGCGCCTCCTTCGGGGAGCGGCTGCTCTTGTCTCAGTGGAGGACTTGGTTGGATTCGTTGCCGAAATCGGTGACCCTGTTCTCTGGGTCCCTGTCACGCAACGCGATCTTCATCACAGCCATGTTCATGCTGTCCGCATCAAGCACGGCGATAAGCTGTGGCCTGGAGCGAGCACGATGACAGATGAGGAGCTCGATACCGCCTTCTGGAGCTTACATCAGCGTGAGTTTACTCGCGACGTCTGGCGCGCGCGTTTTGCTGGTGACGGCAAGGAGCAGGTGGTGTGCTGGATGCTCGGGACGCCTCTCATCTCGGCACGTGTTGCTGGTGATGAGATGAGCCGCTCGCGGCAGCATCAGGTCACACTTCTCGCTTCTTCACGCGCTCCAAAAGAAACCGCCGTGGTTGTGCAGGATCTGCCGCCTCCGCGTAAGTTCACGTGGGCTGCCTTGAGTGGCTCTCTCCTTTTGCGTCGCAAGGCATCGGCTTGCCGCATACAGAAACATTGGCGCCGTCACGCAGCGGCTGCTTTGGTTTCACTGCTGAGCAGGGATGTCTCGGAGGGTCCCGTTGAGGGTGCGGCGGCACCATCCTTTCCTGAGACTCAGCGAGAGGAACCGCCACCCGCTGCGCGCTCCTGAGGGGCTGCGCACGGGTGTCCGCGTGGTCGTACGCGGACTGACGTGGGACACGACCTTCAATGGACAAGTGGGCGTTGTCACGGGGTATGATCGCGCGCGCGAACGCTACTTTGTTGATTGCGGCCACGGACGCAAGGAGGTCAATGTGAAGCGTAAGAACCTTCGCATTCTCCCAAAGGACGCGGGTACTCTGGTCGAGTGTGTCCTACCACAGGGTATTCTCAATGCAGAGCTTCTCCATCACGTTGATGTGCTCGCTGTGAGCTCGGATTGTTCAAGTGTTTCTCCTTCGGGCACGTCCCTTGCAGTGTCACAGCTCTTTCCGTACGCCGACCCTTGTGCTGGCCGCGTGCCTTCGCATGGCGACCCTTGCGTTGCAACGTTGGAGAGTCGTCCGCGTGTGGGCACTGTTCTTGTTGCATCGCGCGAGGAGCCGTCCGCGTCACCGCAGCCGTCGATTGCTTTCTTGCATACACGCACGGATGCACGCGTGGCAAGGACGGATGTGTCCGAGAACGAGAGCACTGCCGCTGGGTCGCTTGCGCAGCGCTGTGCGGCGTTCCAAGAGTGTTTGGAGCAGCTTCCTTCGTCTTTGCCGCCTCACGCAACTTCAGTCGCCTTCTCTGTTTGCACAGCGCGGCGCGAGCGCAAGGGGCAGCCGTCTATTCTCAAGCTTCTCCGCTCCTTTGCACGTGCGAATCCGCAGCTGCGTGTGATTGCAGTGGACGCTGCTAGCCGCCACGTCGCGACGCTGCGCCGCGAGCATGTGAGGCGGCGGTCACGCGGCAGCGCAGCGCGTCAAGATGCTCTCGCCACCATGCTCGCCGAAGAGACAGATCCCTTTGGACGCATGCTCGCGCAGGCTCTTGTGGCCGAACTTGAGGCGTACGCCACAGATTTCCACGCGCCTGCTCTCGCCACCAGTGTTCTCATGGCTTCCTGCGCTGTAACTGGCGTCGAGCCGTCTGACGAGTACTCGGAGTCTTCTCCCCTTGAGGTTGAGCTGCGCTCTGCGCACGCGGCGACTGCAGCTCCGCAGTCACAACACTGCGAGGCGACTGGAGGCACGCCTTCTCACTTGTCGGCAGAGGTCGCGCGCGTCATGCAAACGCACACGCAGGCACCAGACACTTCCTTTTATGATTGCAGACGGAAACAGATGGCTCCGCGTGCCACGCCGTCGTTGTGCACCCTTGCGGCGTGCGCGCTTGCTGCTGCTTCGCCCTCTTCTGGCGTCGGTGAGTCGCCCACCAGCGCGTTGCCCAGTAACGGGGGCACGCCTGCTACGTCTGCAGCTTGCACCGCGGCAACGGAGAGCTCGCGTGAGGCTGATACCGCGGCTTCTTGCACGGCTGGTATCGCGCCTGACTCTATCCTGGGCAAGCATGGTGCCTCTTTGCGTGACTCCATCGTGCAAGCGGTGCGTGCTTCTGAGAAGGCACGTGCTGCCGTTGCTGCAGAGCGCGATGACATCGACCGCGCGTACCGCACTTATCTCCGTGAGCAGCGTGAGCGTGCACAGAGCGAGCCAACTGCACAGGTCGCCAGTGCGGCGACGTCGAGTGGCTCCGCGGTTGTGGGTCCACAAGTGCCCGGCAAGAGTGAGAAGGCAGGGTTCTCTGTCAGCTCAGCCGACGGGGCTCACATACCTACCCGTTTGCTCAACCTTTACATCTTGGGGCCCAGAGGAGAACGCTTGCCAATGCCTGCCAATATTGGTGACACCGGTGCAGCTACTGTTCTCTTGGGACTGAGCGACTACGAGAACATACGCAAGACTATGCCTGGTGCCATCCGTCGAGTGCCCCGCCTCCCCACTTCGTACACTGGCATTCGTGGTGTATCTGGCACCGGCGTGGTCCTGTTTCATGTTTCTCTCACGCTCGACTTTGACGGCGTCCCCGTCACCGTCCGCGACTGCCCCGTGCTCGCCGATCACTCTGGCATCTTGATTGGCGTTGATGTTGCCGGTGAGGGCCAGGCCAACTTCTCTTTCGAGAAGAACGCTCGTTTCACAGACACGTCCGGTGCTTCGCTGCCGTGCGATGGCTTCATGCAGATGCGCGACTCGCAGCGCAACGTGGTAAGCTCGCTGCCGTTTGTCCACCGCGTTCAGACGTTGGAGTCACTCCGCTCGGCCTCTCAGGAGCTTGGAACAGACGTCTCATCGGCTGTCTGTGCTTCTGTGACTCCGTCTGCACCTGTCGCGGAGGAGTCTGCTGTTCCGATTGCGTATGCGCCGTCGGCGGTGCGCGTTCCTGCTTGGTCGCAACAAGTGATTCGTTGCCGTGTGCCAGCCGCCGCTGTGGGCGATCACCACCTTGCTGTTCTCCCTTTGGAAGACGCTCGGATGGACGATATTGGTGTCTGCGTTGCACCGTGCCTCCAAAAGCCGGACAAGGACGGGTACGTGTGGATTCGCGTCATCAATCCATCACAACAGCCTGTTCATATTGGTGCTCTGACACCTATGGCACGTTTTGTGGTTCATCCCGAGGTGACGGGCGCCAACATTAAGTACACTGTCGACGAGATTCTTGACAAGATCAACCTCGACCCGTCCGTCACACCGCGTGCGCGTGAGCTCATTCGGCGGATGCTGTCCACGCGCCGCAGCCTCTTTGCGGACGAGCTCGGCTGGGCACACGGCATGAAACAAACTATCGTCACCAAGCCGGACGCGGAGCCCCCGAGTGATCAGGTCCGTCGTCTGGCACCGCAGGAGTACACGGCGCTCAAGAAGGAGGTTGATAAGCAGCTTAAACAGCGTCTCGTCATGCCGATCGTCAGTCCTTTCTCAGCTGCGCCGATGCTCATCCCAAAGCCGCCCAAGGCGGACGGCACCGTGGAGTACAGGGTCGTATTGGATTTTCGAAAGCTGAATGAGATCACGGACCGCGACACGTACCCGCTTCCGAAGGTGGATGAGAATCTGGCCAAGTTAGGCAAGGCAAAGCTCTTCACGACGTGCGACCTCTTGATGGGGTTTCATCAAGTGGAGCTGGAGCCGGACTCGATCCCCAAGACGGCCTTCTCCACGCCGTGGGGCCAGTTTGCCTACACGCGNATGCCGATGGGGCTTACGTCCTCACCGTCGGCGTTCATGCGTATCGTCGATGCCACGCTCCGCGGGCTGCCNCAAGACATCGCTCTTGCATACTGCGACGANGTGATCATCTATACGGATGGNGACATGGAGCAGCACATGGANGACGTGGGNGCCGTNTTCGANAAGCTGNTCGAAGGAGGCTTNACGGTCCGNTGNGACAANGTNTACATNGGTATGAAGGAGGTTCCGTATCTGGGCTTCTTGGTGGGCGCGTATGGCACGCGGCCTCTCGAGAAGAAGATCACGCCCATCATGGAGATGTGCGTGACAGCAATGCAGCAGAATGCAAAAGCCGCTTCGCGTTTTGCTGGCATGATTGGGTTTTATCAGCGATTCATTCCTGAATGCCACCAGCTCCTTGCTCCTTTTCATGAGCTCCGCGTGAAGAATGCGGACTCGCACTCGCTGACGCGTCGCTTGCGTTTCCTCGCTTCATTTGCAGCTCTCAAGCATGCACTTTGCACGCTCACCGCTCTTCGCCGCCCCGACATGAGCAAGCGGTTCTACGTTAGCGTCGATGCTGCCGCCACTGGCGGCGCCTCGGCTGTCTTGTCGCAGCGTCTCGATGAGGACGACCCGACGTCGCATGTGCCGCTGGCGTTCTGGTCGACACGCTTCTCTGAGGCGATGCGGCGATGGCCTATACGCGACCAGGAGTGCTACGCGCTGCATAGCGCCATGATGGAGTGGCGTCACTACTTGTTGGGTGCTCAGTGCACGGTACAAACGGATCACAAGAGTTTGCAGTACTTGCTCACTGGCAAGCTGCGTGACGGTGGCCGCGTCACTGACTGGGCCATGGACTTGCGAGGGTTCGACGCGCAGATTGAGTGGATTGCGGGCAAGACGAACGTTGTTCCAGACACTTTGTCACGTGCATGTGTGGCTGCGTCCGTTCACATCACGCCTCCTTCTCTTGTAGGGGGGGGAGAAAACTGGGGGTCACATCATGGCAACTCTCTCCGTGTACGAGGCGGTGAGAGCACAGCGTCGATCAGTGCTGCACACGTCACGCATGTCAAGCGTGGCACGCAGATCGCGCGTACGCGCAGCCGAGCGTCAGCTGTCTTTGTCCGTAAGGATGCAGCAGGAGGCCTCGAGGTCCTTGTCGAGCGCCACGCAGGCGAGTACGTCCTCCCGTCTGTTATGTTGGATTCGTCTGCGGCTGCTTGCCGTGAGCAGCTGTCTCACTCCATCTCGCGCAACTATGGGCGTGATACGCGCCTCTGCGAGCTTCTCGACGGTGGTTTTCGCCTAAAGAGTGGACGATCAAGCACCACCACGACGGCAGTCTTTGTGGTTGCAGTCGACGGAGAGCTGGAAGTGACGCCACGGAACTGTGACGCAGGGTTTGTCACTCTCACCAACAGCCTGCCTCTTCTCTTCGAGCACCCTGATGATTGGAGCGCGCTCTCTGTCATTGAAGACAGGCTTCAAGGCAGGCGGTGCGGAGAGCCACCGTACAACACAGCAAACAGCCAGTGGGTCTTCAGCTCAGATGTGTCTGCTGGTTTTCTTACTCAGCTTGAAGGCAAGGAGGCACACGTCTCACTTGCTTCGTATGCCTGTACTCTTCCCACAGTGCATACCGATCCGCAGGGTCCCGCATTTTGTGCCACGCTGGAAGACGCGGCGATTGCGGTCAGCACGCTTGCGGAACGCTTGAACAGCCGCTCCTTGCCCGTCATGGCAGTCGATCTCGAGGGTTCTCTTGGTGGCGGCGTGCGGTCGCGTCGGCACATTGCGCTTCTGCAAGTCTGCGTTGATGGAGAGGGTGACGACAAACCTCTCATCTATGTCTTTGACACGCACTCGACGCCTGCGATCCTCGCGTCACGCGGGGAGGGCACACTGCGCTCTCTCTTGGAGTCTCAAAAGATTGCCACTGTCTTCCACTGCTGCCATGGCGATGCAGCTTCTCTTTCCGAGGAGTACGGTATCACTTTGGGCAATCCCTTTGATACCTCCATCGCGGATAGCATCTTGAATGGTGCGCATTACAACTCCAATCGCGGCTTGGGACGCGTCCTTGTTGATTGGCTTGGGAACGACGTGGTCTCTCTTGCTTACAAGGGCAGTCTCACACACGTCGTGGGCATGTTCGAGCCGCGTCCTTTGGCGGAGCATCTGTTTGTATACGCATGGGAGGATGTTGTCTACCTCACGCGTCTTTACACACGTCTCTCTTCTCTCTTGGCGCGGCGTGGCTTGTATGATCTGTGGGGTGTTCTCACACTTGGTCGGTGCCCTCCGCGTTCCTTGGAGCCCGACACGATGGGATACTTGCGGCCATCTCATCTTGCTTTGGCCGTCACGGATGGGACTGAAGTCATTTGCTTTCGCGATCCTCGGTCGTCAGCTGTGCGGATGCCCTCCGGTGACATCACAGACGGTCTTGACTTGAGGCGAGCGCGTTGGTACAAATCGCTTGCGCAAGACATTTGGGGAGAACAGGTGTCTCCGCCGTCGAAGGGCACCTCGGGGCTCCAGCTCGCCATCAACTCTCGTCTTCGTGCACCTGTGCGTGTTGGAGACACTCTCCTTGCAATTGGTTTTGTCCCCTCGTGCGCACGCGTTCTCGAGGAGGTGCAAGGCGAGCATGAGGGCCTTGGCACTTTCTTGCTCGGGGCGGAGTCTCTCTGCAGTTCTGTGCAGGGCACGCAACGCGCGCTGTTTGAGTTCTTGAGCACGGAGATGTCACGTCGCCCGGAGGCCACAGCTGCTCCCATTTCCATTGTTGGGAGCGCCTTTGCGGTTGCCGGTGCGGAGGCACGCGTCGCCAGTGCTCTCGCTGCTACTGGCGCAGAGGAGAACGCGGACACGACAGCAAAGACAGGGAAGCGTGCAAAGGGTGAGCCCACTCAACGCACGGGTGTCGGACCGGCTCTCGCAAAGACACTCGCCGCTGTCATTGTGCACGACGGGCGTTCCGTTGTCACTATTTGCAAGCCTGCAGGAGATGACGTGACAGAGTGCTTTCCGAGTCAGCCTATCCCTCAGGATGGCGAGGGGGTCGACGCAGCACGCCAGGCGCTTTCGCGTTACCTCGGACCAGCTCTCTTGAAAGGGGGAGATGCCTCTGAGCATACGACCAGTTCCGTCTTGCTCCCACAGTTCAGTCGCATCATCACGGACGCTGCCAATCGGATGAGCTACGTTTGCACGTATGGTAATACTCAGTATTACTCCTGCTCGCTTCCACGCGTCGCGCCAATTCCACGTGGCGATTTGGGGGGCGTGGCTTTGCCGCCCTCTTACGCGCTCGACACACATTATGCGGCCTTTGCGGCGGCACGTGTCGAGACGAACGACTATCATCTCACAGCAACGGACAAGGGCCGCTGCCTTGGGACTTCTATTCGTCCGTTCGAGGATACCGCGATCCACCTCACAGACACGAGTAGCAAGGTCTGTTTCGACGCGGTCGCTCTCTCTGTCTTGCGTGAGAAGCTGGTCAATGGCGAACTCAGCGATAACCGCACTGCAGATGCGGCGTCTTTTCAACACAGCGAGTCTGATCCTGTCCTTCGCCCGGTCGGAGAGGATCCTGATTTTGACTGTCTCTTTGAGGCAGCTGTGGTTGTGTCTTGTGCACGTACGATACAAGCGAGACGCGTGCGACGTGAGTTACCGTTTTGCTTTGGGGCAGAGGGCATCTCTCAGGTGCGTGCTCTCTCCCTGCCCACGCGCGGCGAGATCCGTGCGGAGCAGCGCCGCCATCCGGGGATGCGAAAGTACGTGGACTTCCTTCTCGAGGGCGAGCTTGCAATGGAATACGCTGAAATGGACGCGACTGAACGGGACGCGTTTCTCATAGACGTTGCAAGGTATGAGCTCACGCGTGATGGTCTTCTTGTCTTGCGTGCTAGTGGTCTACACGACCAGCCACGCATTTGGATCCCGCCCCGGTTCTACACTGACATTTGCCGTGCGTACCATGATCGGCTGGGGCATTGGGGTGAGTCCAAGACGGAGGCGATGATCCGCGCTCGCTATCATTGGGGTGCAAACGTACAAGAGATGCGTGAGACCATACGCGACCACATTGGTAAGTGCCGCGTGTGTGCTCATAAGGTCCCACGCCATCGCTCTGGCAAGGGTCACGTCATGTCAACAGGCGAGCACCCTTATGACAAGCTCGCAGCGGA
>PAAU01000080.1 GCA_002699445.1 Micrococcales bacterium
CTCAAGGAAGGTGTTCGCGTGCATCCGAATAATTGGGTCCAGTTCGGCCGCTGGAAGTACGGCGCGCAGGCACAGCAGAGCCTGAGACCGTCGATAAACGTTTCCGAAACCCCATCCCACTGATTTGGCTACCTCTAACGCTTCAGGAGTAGCCGCGCCCGGATCAGGGGTTTTTTGTACCTCGGTCAATAATGCGCGAGCTGCAGTAGCTGCCAACTCAGGCTGGCCATTTTCGGCAAAGACGGCGGCCCGCCAGGCGAGCCACATGCCCGACGACCACCACAACTGTCGGGACGGATCAACGAAGGGTCCTGCCAAGAGATTCATGTTGTTGATATCGATGGTCTGAGTCTCACCGAGGATGGTGAGAGAATTGGGCCACACAAAGTCGGAACTATTGATCATCAGGTCGAGCCGCTCTAGCGGGCGACGGCAGTAAGGAAACTGCGGCAGATCATCACCGATCGTCTGGATCAATAAATCGCGAACCTCATCCCCAGGAGCTGTCCACTGGCTCTTCTTGCCTAAGGCATTACCTTGATCAGGCGCCGCGCTCGCTTGGCCCGTCCCCCACGGGATCAGAGCCGCCGCCGCGACAGCCAATAGCGCAACCTTGATTCGAGATCTCATTGTCCCCCCGGACTTAACCAGATGACGTTAATATTTCACTTAGAGTAACTAGAAAAGTGACATTTCCCAGCATTTTCGGTCTTAACGTGGTGAGTTCTTCGCCACTTCCGCGAATTCATCCTGACTCGAGCCTCTGCCCCTTCGAATCTTAGATATCCCTGCGCGGCGGCGATCTTGATCCGCAGGCTCTGTTACAGGATTGACTCTGGTAGTAGTTGCGTCATCACTTTCTGCCGAGGGAATGCGCGTGACAGGGCTAGCCCGGACTGCGTCAACCTTCCAGATCGAAGATAGATAAATGCACGTGATGGCGCCGCCCGAGAACGGACCAGTCGTGGATACGCGAATGCCACTACACCTCCACAACCCACTAGTATCGTGGAGCGCTACAGGCAATACTCGGATCCACCGAAGAGGACTCCATGATGCGCTCCCTCCCGATCTTGTTTTGCTCCGCATCGGGCTTGATCATCGGATTAACTACGATGAGTCCCGCACTATCCGATGAGGTCAAGGATGGCTCACTCGCGGTTGAAGATTCGATCTCCGCTCAAGCGACTGGGAAGTATCAGGTCTGCGGCTATAAGCAGTCGACAACGGCAAGCACCCGGTCTGGGCGTTTGACTGGCGCTAAGGCATCTCGTCGATCCAACAAGAGCAAGCCGAGCAAAGTACGAAACCTTAAAGCACCGTCGAAGAAGATCACCAAGAAGAAAGCCAAGCTCGTATGGAAGAAACCCAAACGCAGCGGCTCAACCCGAATAAGTAAGTATCAGTTTCGGCTGAAAGTAAACAACAAGAAATGGAGTAAGTGGACTGCCAAGCCAACTAAGAAACTGGCAACGAATAAGAAAAAGACCAGCTTTGCGAAGAAATACAAGAAGCTAAAGGCGGGCACAACATACTTTTTCCAGGTACGGGCCAAAAATGCCAACGGAAAGGGAGCCAAGGATCGCGTGGGGTTCACCACCCTCTCCAACTGCTCCCCGGTGGGCCCTGGTGGAAATCCGGTAGCCCCTGGTGGAAATCCGGTGGGCCCTGGTGGAAATCCAGTAGACCCTGGTGGAAATCCAGTCAAACCTCTCCGGAGCATCAGCTACACCTACAACAACACCTCGACAGGGGCCTGGGGTAACGAAGCGGGAACTCTGCAAAAAGTTCAGTCGACACAGTTCGTCGATGGGATTCCGTCAATACTCACCGTTCAAACTCCCAGCGATGACAGGTGCATCAGCATCTTCGATCAGTTCGATAACAAACCATTCGCTACTGCAGGGTCAGGAGATCCAATCTCCGTGAGTCCACCCAGCGGATCTAATCCGCAGCAACTCACTATTATTCCCTGGCAATCGTCGAACGGTGGCTGCAATATCAATACCGATTTCGAAAAGTACGACGCCAGCATCGTGATCGCGGTCTTTGTATCCAAGACCTACTACGACTCACCACCAAAGAACGCCACCGTATGCAAGATTTCGGTTACTGATGCAGCCGAAATTGACGATATGGCCTTGAGGGGCAAAGGGGGCGATACCTGGACCGAGGGTGACTGCATCATTGATAGGCCACAGGAACGGGGCTCGAAGTACACAGGCAGTCTCTTTACTATGGCCTCTGACGGAAAATCCAAGCCACTTTTTATCGAACTCGATGATGATGTCGTGCTGAAAACACCGCTGAACGCCATGGTCTCTTCAACACGAAAGGGTGCGGATCCATGCGTGATAACTACAAGGCGTCCCATCATCGTGACCGGATTCGGTCGACTAGATACCTCAGTAACAACTGCTGACTATCCGGGTAACAAGAGTCAGCAGAATGGAAAATACAAAGTGGATACCGGTCAGTTGATCGTTAACTCATCGGCGCCCGACGACTTCTCCATTGACGTAAGTGGGGTCACTATCTCCAACTCTCCTTCAAGAAACGACTCTGCCGTCAAGCTCAATACCGTAAGGTCCTGCGACGGCACGGCCACGAATCGATCCGTGAAAGTCTTCGACGTCAAACGCGTCGTCTGGAATGGCGCATCAGACGCCTACGAGGTGGGTGAAGGGTCGTTGGTAGGTAACTCATGGATCCTCAGTGCTGATGATGCGATCAAAGTCTCGGCCAAGTCTCAACGGTTTCAAGATATAACCGTGCTTCAGGGAAACTCCGGTGGCGTTGTGAACATCGGGTCTTACGGTTACAACTACGGAACTGCCGGCAGTTCCGTAGATGGTGTGTACGTACCTCGCATCATTCAGGGCGGATCCGACGGAACGAGTATCCCTAACCCCGCCAATGGCAACGGCGGCGCAACAGGTGTGATTCAGACGCTCACCTGCCCGATTAAGAATCTGAACGGCGATAATCAAAATGTCACTGACGTGACCATCAACGATTTTACGATCGCCGGACTTGCAGGTGATCTGGCTGGAGGCAAGGGAGTTAATACGTACAACAGGCCGTTCTCCCTGGGAGTTCAAGACACCGCATTCTGCAACGGTGACGTTTCCGATACCGTCACGTTCGGAAATTTCGAATTTACTAATTTTGATTTCTTCGGAGAACCTCGTTTGAATTCGAATCTGTACGTAAGTACCCCCAACTACGCCACTGCGAGGATAAAGTTGGAACCGATTCGCTTCTGTGCCGGACCAAATCAAGGTGCTGTCTGCGCAGAACCGCCACCAGGACCGAACTCATCTACAAATCGTCCGGTCACATTCTGGCCCGACGGAACAAAGTCCCAAGGCAACTACGTCTGCGGTACAAACCTTGCAAGCAACTGTTACACCGTTAACGGTACTGCTCCAGTAGCCAGTGGGGGGGTAACGAACGTCGACTATCAAGTTGACTACTTCCCTGATCCGGGGATTTGGCAGAGCAAGGTGGGTTTCCCCTACTTCTAAATGTCCTGGTCTCACAAAGCGTCATCGTCGCTAGTGAATCTTGGGTAATCGTTAGTGAAACACTCTGAAAAGTGCTCGACTCAAGACGTGCTCAAGCGCCCACTTTTCTACGTCCATCACCGTACTCTGAGATTACCGAGTCGGAAATGTTCAGCTCCGGCCAGTCACTGACAAAGGAGTCACGGTGAATCGACCGTCGATCAGAGTCTCGCTGTGGATCATGATGCTTGCGGTCGTGATGGCGTTCGCGACTTTGTTACCTCAAAGCACCGCAGTGGCGGATAAATCTCGGGCGGTCAGCGGCTGGTTTGGTTGGTGGGTTAGCGCGGAAAACATTCTGCGCGAGGCCGACAAGAGCAACGGTGTGATGGGGGAAGCTAGCCTGTTTTGGTGGAACTGGTCCTCACCGACCCGACCCATCTGTACAACTGCCGGAGGTGGTTGCCAGTCCAAGAGCAATACCCCTTGGACGAACTCCCGAACTGATGCGGCTCGCCAAGGACTCCAAAATCGTGGGATCCTCGTATTCGCTACCCACACCGATCTTGATCCCAGCAAAAGCGGTGAACTGGCAAATTTTTTGAAGAAGCCACAAAACCGGCAAGACCTCGCGGAACAGTTCGCTGAGTGGGCGGTAAAGGCCAAGGTGGACGGCGTCGATCTTGATTGGGAAAACATGGCCTTCAACGATGGCGCCGATAGTTGGGATGACACCCGCCCGCTCCTGAACGACATGATCGCCCGACTGGGGCAAGAGCTCCGCCAGGCAGGAAAGTTGCTATCTGTCACCGTTCCGGCCGGAGTCAGCCCATTCCTGGCAGACGGCAGTCCGAGACCGGGTGGCGGTTACACCGTATTTGATTGGGCGACGCTTTCCACGAACGTAGATCGACTTCGCATCATGGCCTACGACTACTCCTTTAGTTCGCCGGGACCGATTGGCCCCTATAACTGGGCGCGAGACGTCACGCGTAGTGCCGTTGCCCAGGTAGGAAACCAACAGAAACGGAAGCTCTACATCGGATTGCCGCAGTACGGAAAGTCGTGGTTTCAGAAGAAAGGCAATCGCTACGTCACGGTGGGAAAGTGCAACGCTAAGTGGAAGCCAAACGATCCAAGCTCGATTTCATTGAGCCCCTCTGCGGCAAAAACTCTGGCCAAGGACCGCGGGGTCACGCCGAAGCTGGACAAGCGATCCAAGGAGTACACCTACACCTACAAGACCAGAGTGAGCGGATCGTGGAAGGCCGCTAACGGCGACAACCGCAGTTCCAATTGCACAGTCCGCAAGGAAGTATGGTTTAGCGCGAAGCAGGCGGCAGCAGGCCGAGTGACTATCGCCGAGGATTTCGATATTGGTGGAACGGCGATTTGGACGTACGCGACGATGGCCAACGGAAGCTTTAAGGAGTTAGCTCCACTCACAAAGAGCAAGTTTCAGCTGAAGGCAACTACCAATAAAAGTAAGGTCAAGCCGGGCGGGACGTTGACTCTGACCGGGAAAATGAAGCCAAAGGAATCGGGAACCAAGGTGAAGCGTCAGCTGAAGAAGAACGGTAAGTGGCGTACCAAGCAGAAAAAGATTACTAAGGCTAACGGCAAGGTCACCTTCACCTTCGCCTCGCCAAAAAGACCTGAACAGTTGAAGCTTCGACTAGTCGCTAAAAAGACGCCACGACACGGCAAAATCAAGAGCAAGGTCGTGACAATCAAAGTAGGTTAGCGAGATCAAATCCTGACTTAAACACTAAGTTGACCCGAAAGTTTGATGTACTCACACAATGATCAGCACCAAGGCAACCAGCATTCAGGTCCTCGGCCTTCTCGCAGCTCTGTTTCTCTTAGTCGGGTGTTCCTCCTCCGACTCCGAGTCAGTCGCTCCCAGCGATGCGGCAGCAGCCACCGAAGCGATACCGTCGGACCCCGCACCCACGGATCCGGAATCAACGGAGCCAGCAATTGCAACACCCACGTCCGATCCCTCGTCGGGTACGTCCTGCACCGCCGCCGATCTTGCACCAGCTCTGGGTCTTCCCGCGGAATCTGTTTTTGAATTCGAGTGTAAAGACGGATATGCGGGCGTCGATTTCGAGTCACCGAATGACTACGACGCCACCGTTATCCTTTCTTCTGACGACGGTAAATGGAGCCAAGTCGACAAATCTGTTTGCGAAAATGACGGCTTCCCTACCAGCATCAAAAAGAACTACTGCGACGTTTCCTGACGCCAAATTCTCAAGAAACTGAGCGAGGTTTGCACGATGAGTTGGGGGCCGTTTTCTAGCGGACACCCTGTCCACTAGAAGCTCCAAGTAATCGACGTGTAGGAGCACACTAGACACCGATTTTCGCCGGGCTGGTGCAATCCGTTCGGACTGTACCGAGAGATATCGCCCAACCAGACACTTGACCTCGTGCCTATATTTTCTTCAGCCTGAGCGCCACGACGACCATATAAGTGGCGACACCTCCCGAATCGCCAAGGCGAAGGGAAGGACTTTGATCGCCCTGGTGACTAATCTCAAGTTATTACCAAGAGATTGTTGAGGAACATCTAATGAAAAAGATCATTCGAGCCCTGGCGCTAAGTATTGGTGTCACTGGTCTCATTATGGGCGTGCTGGCCCCAAATGCCGCACAAGCCAAGAAGCCCCCGGGCTATGAGAAATGCGGTGATGGCACATTCCGTGTCCTAAGCAACGGAGACACGATCACCGATGACGCTGGCACCACCAAGAAAGTCAAAAAGGGTTACTACACGGCTTTCGTGTATAGCTCCGGCGAGATTAACTGCTATGACGCATCTCGCTTGTTCCACAACTTCCTGGGGTGGGAAGCCACATACGAGAACAAGCCACCGGCAGATCCTGCAATCTTCATCTCCAAAGGTAAGTACGCCATGGATCAAGGCGGAGCTAAGAAGTGGTCTTGGAAGAAGGCAGTGAACTTTAGCTTTGGAAGTGATGAAAGCGGCTTCGAAGGCGGCTTCATCATGAAAAAGGTGAAGAAGGCAAGCTAGCCCACCCGTCACTCATGACAACAGTGCTGGGCTTCGGTTGATGGAATGATCTGTTAACCGAAGCCCGGCACTGTGCTTTCCATCAGATGAATAGTTTCTTGGCACTTGCAATGACGTTTCTTGTCCACGACCTGGTGCACCCGCATAACTGCAATAACCGAACCATCAACCAGCACACGTCGTCTTAGGTGCGGGAGTTATGGTGAGCCTGCAACTCTCGGTGCATACTTCGTGTCCGGCAGACTGATGGACTTTATGGAAGCGAATCCTCAAGGGAACCGCCAACGATGCGGGCAATGCCATAGGCTCTAGGGGTNGGAGATTCTGTGCAGAGNAACGCTCCNCAGCTGATCTCCGGCGGCTTGGCAATCATCATCATCATCGCCATGGTCATCCTGGCCCGCCGTTCACGAAGGCTGAAGAAGAAACTTGCTTACCCTAAGGGGCAGCGTGTCCGCCTGTTGGCTTTGGAGTTCCTTGAGCCGCCGTTGGAAATAGCCCTGATTGGTTTCCTGATTTGGGAAGAGCTCACCACCGATGTGACACATGTTGCCGTAGCCGTCATCGCCATATTGCCCGGTATTTTGTTGGGTCGATATCGGGCCAACCAATCATTCGTAGCAGCGCTACCGGAGCACAAAGCCGTTGTGGTAACTCATACCAAAGGAGAAGTATTCGGGATCCTGGTAATCGTCATCTTCAAGGTTCTGGAGGGGAACGCAGAGAGCACTTCCATCACTTTCCCCTACTGGCTGACCTTAGTATTAACCGCCGGTCTCGTTATCATCCTTGCTGACTCAACGACTAGAGTCCTCACTCTCTACAAGAAATATCGGGAACCAACACCTGAGCAATCCTTTAACAGTTGATGAAGAACCACAGATCGCGGAGCGAGCGCTAAAGTCAGGTCGCTCAGTAGGACGTCATCTCCGATGATGCATAACCACCGACCCCATTAAGGTGTTCGACGACAGCCTCGACTCCCTCCTGCAGCAAGTTGGAGTCTCGTCGTTGGCTCCTTGCAGCCTTCCCATCTTGGCCCTGCCCACTAACTCAGCCACGCCCCGCTACAGATTCGGGTTGGACTGGGCAGACATACGAGTCACGGGATAGTGCTTGGTACCTGGAGATTGACTGTGGCAGGTCTCGACTATCTCGAATCGATTCCTCAAATAACTTTCGGTTGCTGAGAACGATAATTGTTAACATCATCTGGTGACACCGACGTCGGGCGACGTATTGCTCAGCCGACTACCGGGAAATAAGCGACCATCTATAGGCCTCTTTCTTGTCCTATCAGCTGCGCTGAGTTCCGCGGCATTGCTTGCCGTCCGTCTCTGGCCGCTCGGTTCACCACGACGAGTTCAACCCAATGACGGACACGACATCAATGTCTACATTGAGCGGGGAATATGGCTACCTGAGAGAGCCGTACCTTATCGAGATGTTTTCTCCGAGTATCCGGAGTTCGCTACCTGGCTCCTCGGGGTGCCGTACGCACTGAGTGGACTACTAACCTGGGTGACGGGCATCGAAGTTGGTTCCGAATCGTATCGGTACATTTTCACTGCGATCATGGGCATTTTTCTTGCGGGAACGATCACGCTTCTTCATGCCATGTTGACCGAACGACGCTGGATGGCATTTCTTATGCTGTTGCCTTCTTGCTGGTACTTCGCACACAATCGCTTTGACGTAGTCCCAGCGTTTCTGGTCGTAGCGGCACTCTACTTTTTCCAGCGGGGCAAGTTCTCGTGGGCAGTAGTTTGGCTCGGAGTTGCGACTATGTCCAAGTGGTATCCCGCAGTTGTGCTACCGATCTTTCTGAGTTTTCTGCTGCGAATGGACCGTCGAGTTGCTTTGCGTTCGCTTGCACTCTTTTTTGCGGTTGTAGCCTCATTTATCGCAGTGACGCTGGTGACGGCAGGCGTGAATGGGTTCTTGGTTCCGTACGAATTCCATTTGTCCCGCTCAGGAAATAGCCAGAGTCTATTCACGCTGCTCGATCGCATCGACGTGTTGGACCGGGAGGATTCGTTTCCGAGGTTGCTGTTTGTGATCATGATGTTTCTTCCGGCGCTACTGTCACTATTCGTACGGATCGTGAATTGGCGTCTGATCTTGGCATGGTCCGCTATGTCGGTCCTCACGTTCATTGTCTTTAACTCGATCTACTCACCTCAATGGATTCTTTGGGTTGCTCCGTTCCTGATACTTCTATCTAGTTGGTGGGAAGCAGTCCTATTACTGATGTACAACATCAGCAATATGGCTATGTTTCCGTTCTTCTTCTACAACAAACGTGCTGAACCTGAGGCCTTTGTGATCTCGATCGCTTTCAACTTGTTGGTGATAATCGCAATTTTGATACGCATCACCTGGATTGCCTACGTCAGCAGGATTCGTCTGCTTACGTTGCAGCACGATTCCGACAATATCGAGCGGCTGAAAAACGACTCTGCTCATCCGAAGTAATCCCTCCATTGGCCGTGGCCTGAAAGGGTTACTTGCGCAGGCCCATACACAGTATTGCTGTTAGCGTCAGCGGAACGTCGCCAGCGAAGGAATGCTCAAGAAACTTCTGCTCGCTATCTTTGTCAGAATGCTCGTCGGCAGTACGAGACTTGCCGCTCCGGCGAGCATGGGATCTACCGGTGATGGCTCCGGACTTATGTGGAGTGTGCATGAGGTTCCTGATCGCATGGCTTGGGCGGGTCTGGCTGTCGGGAATGGGATGTTCGTTGCCGTGGCATACCCAGGTGATGGCACATCAAAAATCATGAGCAGCCTGGATGGTGTGACGTGGACTCCGTCGGATAATCCCGATGGTCCCCCACCTGCGCCTGCTCCTGCACCCGCACCTCAACCAGTCCCTGCGCCAGAGGCACCAACTCAGACCGCGCCCGCCCCCGCAGCCGCACCCGCGTTGGAGCATCTGGGAAAATCCGTCGGCTGAAAGGTAAGACTACGGCCCGAACCGCAACAGCGAAGTGGAAGCACCAAGCCAACTTCAGCACTGCGCCAGGCAGATCCAAACGTCAATGGCTGATGTACTTGATCGGCGCTCAGCGGGCGCGCGTGACGAGAATGCCCACGCAAGAGCCGTATCGATACCGCGGGTCACTGCCTGAAGCGCAACGTAGGAGCCATCAAGACCCTTGGTCGGGTACCTCTTTCGCCGTTTACATTTCGCAGCCTCGGCGCTGCTTCCATGAGGTCTTCCGGTGTGCAGAAGCCCACCGAAACATTGCATTTTCCGGGAACGCCTAAATGATAGGCAGGCTAAACATGAGCAATGGAAGCGATTTTTCAGGTCGTGCCGCTCAAGTCGGGGCCGATACGGCCTAGAGACTACTTATCTTTGGAACCACAATCACAGCCACAGCCGCCCATATCGTTCACCTCCAAGATCCTTAAGACTCTGACTACTATAGCCAAACTGAATGACACGCTTGGCAACGCCAACGCTAGCGAACGCTAACGAGACATGGACTGTTGAATACGTGCGCAAACGCTAACCCCCACGGCGATGGCGATACGTATACATTTACACAACATCGGGGACGCGGTGCAGGGGCATCGCCATCTTAGTCAGCGGGACAGTGAACTTCAGCCGCAGCGTCATCAACCAGAACACTGCCACGGGAGTTGGCGGTGGCACTCGCCTAACTGGTCCCATATTGAACGTGGATGGTAGCTCCAATGCCCCACAATCCTCGGAACGCCAACGGATCGCGTTGGGCAATACAGGCGAAATCCCACCGATCACTAACAACATCTTTTCTAGTGATGCGCTGGGCAGCACACGGTACGAGCAGCGGGTTCATCTTCGGATCGCACCCGCAGCAGTCAGGTCTGGCCTCGGTCGACTGGGGCAGCAACGCAGCCCGATCCCAAAAATTAGGATCACGATCTGGCAACTAATCGACCGGGAAACACACGGCTGTTCAAAAGCGCCACTGAAATTTGCTCTACTCCATCTATGCAAAACAAATCAAAGGTTTATACCCATATTCTTGCCGCATCAGCTGCGCTGCTACTCGTTGCCGGTTGTTCATCGTCGGATTCTGACTCCGACACTTCCAGTGACGCCGCTTCCTCATCTTTGCCCGCACCAACGGAACCCGCACCAACGGAACCCGCACCAACGGAACCCGCACCCACGGAACCCGCACCAACGGAACCGACCACGACCCCAGCGTCGGGTACTAGCTGTGATGCTGCAACTCTCGCTGCAGCACTTGATACGACTGCAGACAAAATTGAAAGATTTGAGTGTAAAGACGGTTATGCCGGCGTTGATTATGCGATGGGTGCAGAAGGCATTGAGGGAACGGTCATTCTGTCATCAGATGATGACGTGTGGAGCAAAGTGAACAAGTCCGTATGTACGAATAATGATTTCCCAAGCAGCCTTAAAAAGGACTATTGCGACGTTTCTTAACTGAGATACAGCAGTTTCTGAGAAAGAACCTCCTGGAAACTGCTGTATCTAGACGGTGGGGTTGTCGGGTGGGCGAGTCGACCGGATATCCAAACTGTGGACGATTGCAGGACCGGCACCAGACGTGACAACGGCGGGGTTCATCTTCGGATGGACCCCGCCGTTGTCGAGTTCAGTCGCTGGTCGTTGGGCCTTGATCGTTGTGATCGATTAGCGGCTCAGCGCGAGCTGCTCTTTCCTTTCGCATCTCATCACGAATTTCAATCAGGACATCACGGACCTCATCTTCAACAGCATCGTTATCTTCGTCTTCCTGGTGCCCATTGATCCGCAAGCGCTTGCGCTCCCAAACCCCACCCAGTCCTACCAGCAGCAACAAAAGACACCCTGCTGCGATCGCGGCGACAACTTGTCCTGTGATAACGACTCCCGAACCACCAGAAGGGCTCGAAGCATCCGCTAACGAAGATTCGGCCATGCGCAAGATCGTGTCGTAGGAACTAATAGTCCACATCGGTAACTGAATGAGACCGATGGCGAACACCACACCCACCATGACCAAGTCCGTAAATTCCCTGGATTTTGCGCTCCGCTGAAGTGCTAGCAAGGCGACGAATAATACGCCGAGCAGGATGACCGCGAACCATACGATGTCGGGTATTCCCGGAAGGTTGAGTGCCGACAGATAGTCGTCACGACTCTTCAAGAAATCGTCGTATGCGGAGCTGATCCGATCAACTCCATTCAAGTCGGCGGGAAGGTTATCTACCAACGTGGTGAGTTCGACGATTACTTGGTTGAGATCGGTATTTCCAGCAAGCGCTCCATCGTAAAGCTCGTAGTTCAGGACCAAGTTGTTATGTGTGGCTAGGAGTTCCAACAACCGATCGGCTTCAGCGGGCGCATCCTGCTTCACGAGGAGATAAAGATCTCGCTCTTGCACGGATAAGTCCCCGATGGCGCCGGACAGCGAGACGGTCTCACGCCACAACTGGTTGGTCGACAGTGAAACCAGGAATACAAATGCGGTACCAACTATCGCTGATAATGAGGAGCGCAATTTTTCGGTTTGATCGGTAGCATCCAACCTATGGGAGAGCGGATGCATAACTATAGAGATTAGAGTCGCGGGGCCGAAAGCGACTATGACACAAACCCACATTGGCAAGGCATAAACAAGAACCTGTAACCACATGGTTAAATCTTCTCCAGCATTTCTCCTGCTGTCCCGCAAATAGAAAAGATCGCCAAGGAATATCCGTCAGACCTGGGATCAGGACTCGCTGACACAATTTGTAGCCCCCGGCCGGATCGCTAACCTGAACAGATGCGGATCTCCCCACGAGCAATTTTCTGGGTAGCCCTGCTATCTGCTGCGCTGTTGATCGTTGGTTGTCAACAGCTGACCGGAGAAGACAGTTCTCAATCTTCCCCTCAGAGTTCGCAGGAGGCAACGTCTAGTTGGACCCCCCTGAACGGAGCTATCGATGTCAGTCGGGCAACTCGCACCACCCCATTTGAATCTGACGAACCGCGCAGGCAAAATATGACCGCGCTAAGAATAGACTTGCGAAGCGATATTGGGTTTACTACGTCTGAGCGAACGCAACTTCCTGCTCTGACAGGTCAACAATACGCCACTACAAGCAGCCAAACCGTCACCGATTTCATCAATAGTGACAGCCGCATTCTCCTTGGAGTCAATGCCAATTTCTTTTGGCCTTGCTGCAGCACCGCTGGAGATACCCCAGCCGCGGAATCAGTTCTGGGTCTCTACGTGAACGACGGCAAGATCTTGTCGTCCTACGGCAACCCCGCGGCCGACGGTACGTCCACGAACGTGCCCAACTCTCGCTACACCTCCCCCGTGACACTGGTGATAACTAAAGACAACACTGCCAGTATTCAAATCGCCACGAATAAAAAGCCTTTGAATGCTGACCGGTTTCCCACAAGCGATATTCAGGTTGCCCTTGCTGGTGGCCCTAATCCTCCGGGTGGATATCCACCCATCAAACCGTCCAAAGCACCTGATGGATCTACCTATCCAAATTTCCTCCTCCGGTCTGGGCGGATTCAGCCCGCCCCCGATTCCAACATTGGAGCTCGTACCGCGGTTGGCCTGAGCCGCGATAAGTCCACTCTCCTGATCGTCACCGTTGATGGTGCTGCTGACCAATCACCTCCGCTCGGTGCCTCATTCAACGATCTCGCCCACTGGTTAAAGGTGGCAGGAGCCCACACAGCGTTTGCGTTAGATGGCGGCGGCTCTACTCAACTGGGTATGCGTATCGACGGCCAAAAGCCACAACCCGCGCAATGCCCCCCTCGAGCGGGTGTCTTACTTCTTAATGTCCCGCATGGTGATGATAAAACTGCTTGCTTGCAACGCCTGGGCGGTGCTTTTTTTGGCGTGACATCACCTTGACTATCCAATGGCTCACCGCAGTAGTGCCTAGTCATATTCGGCTATCACCATAAAACAATCCCCCACCTGGGTTGAAGCGATGTCTCGTCGCAAAATATCTAGGCAACTGACCGGCCTGGGTGCAGGGGGTAAGAAACAAGGGTGTCGTGTCGCCACCAAAGGTGGAGCAGTTCACATTTCGATTACACGCGAGCAAGACTTCGCAGCACGACATGATCACAAGCAATGTCATGAAGATCAAAAACGGCTAGCTACGTGGGTCCTGGCCTTGCAACGAGATGCGATAGTCCCCATCGATGCCACCGTATGAGCACACTTGGCCAGCAGCTGAGTACCCAACACCCCGTCCAAGACATGGCCAAGGTTCGGCAGTTCGGGCCTCGGCCGGTCGGCACACTCTTTTCCCCAAAGTCCAATCTCGTATCTCAGGCCGAGGAGTCCGAATCTTCTTACCTACCGGTTTCAGCTTGATCGGCTGCGGAGCCTGAGACGAATGTGACCATGCTGCGTTGCCCTAACCCTCCCCCAGGTCACGAGATATTTGACTACACCTGGGTGTATTTCAGTAACTCCGCGTGCGTCCCCGACATGTTTCACATTACGGTGCGGCTAACTAAGGAGTGAACGTGCGTTCCTTCACAGACCGTCGCCAACTCATTGGCCTCTTTGCTTGCTTTGCATTGATAGGCATCACATCACCGCTCACTGGTGCGTCCGCCCAAGACAGATCTCCGGTCGCCATCCTAGAGGGCCTAGTTGGAGCCCCACAAGACGTACAACTTTACGATGGCAAAGTATATGTTTTGCATGAAAGGAGTAGTTCACGAGGACCTTCAGTCACGGTCTACGACGACTCTTCGGGCGCTCAGAGTTCCCAGCCACTTAAAGAGTTGTTGGGACCAGACACCGAGTTGTACGAACCCTACTCTCTCGCTTTCGACAGCCTCGGGAATATGTACGTAAGCAATGCATCCACTGCTGAAAACGAGGAGTTGGGTTCGGTAGTGGTCTTTCCCAGAGACTTTGCCACTGGCAACACTCCCCCGACCAAAGTGCTTACCGGAGTAGAGAGCAGATTAGTGAGGGCTTGGGGAATAGTACTTGACGATCAGGATCAGCTGTATGTCGCCAGCACTAAGGAGGTTGACGACAACGAAGTGGGGTCGGTGTTGAAGTATGCGGCAGGCTGGACTGAGCCTGATACTGCTCCGATCGCGGAATTGACTGGCCCCGCGACTCAACTCATGCAGCCCACGAGCCTACATCTTGCTAATAAGAAATTACTGGTCGGGAATATACGGTGGGATGACTCCCTAGAGGAAACTCAGATTCCTGTGCCTAATGACGACACTCCCACAGGCATAAATCCTATTTTGTCCACTTCGGTTTTGAGCTTCTCAACTGACTGGACTGACTCCCACAGACCAGAACAAATCCTCCAAGGATCCAAGACCAAACTTACCGGTGCCTCAGACATCACCGTCGACCTCGCAGGCAACTTACATGTGGCGAACGTATTGCTCGATTGGGACGGCCAGGACTTCGACTTCGTGGACACTGCAATTCTGACTTTTGCTGCTGGCTGGAACGGAGACGTGTCACCAATTTCCTCAATCCAGGGAGGAAATGAGCTTAATGCGGCTCTCGGCTTGGCACTTCATCCCAATGGGAACTTGCACGTGGCGAATAGGAGTTCGTCTGGAGAGCACTCCATAATCGTGTATCCGGGCTTATCCACGTCGGTACCCGGCACAGCTAACCCCGCCCCCGGCGCAGCTAACCCGGCACCTGGCGTAGCTAACCCCGTCCCTGGCGCAGCTGACCCCATACCTGGCACTGAGAAAGCGGTGCCTCCTGGCCAGGTCCGGAAGCTCAAAATCATGTCCCGAACTAAGAGGTCAGTAAAGTTCAAGTGGAAGAAACCCGCAACCGCCGGAACGTTCCAAATCACCGACTACACGACCCACATCGAGAGAAAATCTTTGGAACGGAAGAAAACGAAAGCTGTCACGCAGTTCAAGAATCGCAAGAAATTCGTTTGGCACTGGGGGAAGCTGAAACCCGGTAAGCGGTACGTCTTAGAAGTTGGCGCTGAAAGTTCCGGTGATGTTGGAGATATGAAGCAGATCAAGTTCAAGACCCGGAAAAGGTCCTAGCAATTGGTGACTGGGATCTCGCGCCCCATAGCCATCGCACTCAGCAAGCCCCAATCTCACAGCTATTTCCCCTTGCGGCCGTGGGGCGCGAAGCGACCTATTGTTTACACCCTTTTCTTGTTCTCACCCTTTTCGTTCTGGTCGTTCACGCAAGCGAAGTATGTCTGCCCCACCAGGGCGGATGTCGGTCAAAGATGATGCACTAGGTGGATGAGTGAACCAGTTCTCTCCCCGTCTGAAGCAGCTGTGGCATTAGCTCAGCCAAGTGACCGGGCAGCCCGACGGTTGTTGGGCGCATACTTGCGCGGCCCGGACGAAGTTGTGGTCACAATCGTCGAAGTTGAAGCGTACGGTGGCCCGGGAACTGACCCAGCTTCCCACGTCTATCGGGGCCGAACTGATCGGAATCAGGCGATGTTTGGTGAACCCGGGTCTCTCTACGTTTACAAGAGTTATGGAATTCACACGTGCCTGAATGTGGTCTCCCATGAACCTGGATCGGCAGGCGGCGTTCTGATTCGAGCTGGAAGAGTCCAGACGTCGGTAGATGATGCTAGACGCGGTCGAGACCATTTGTCCGAGGTGAAACTGGCCAGCGGTCCAGGTCGATTAGGTACAACACTGGGCTATCACCTTTCAGACGGTGGACTGGAGTTGCTGAAAAGCGGATTACTTCGGTTGTCCAGGCTGCCGGTGAATGACGTAGAAGTTGGGCCACGAGTCGGTGTCAGTAAGGCCGTTGAACGGCCGTGGCGTTTTTGGATTCAAGGTGCGGCCGAAGTCACCAGATATCGAGCGGGTGGTACCCGAAGTCAAAATTCACAGTCTAAGGATCGACAGGGACGAGTCTGATCCAACAATCTGAATCACCCAACGGCACGACGTTGCCGCAGTGATCAACTGTCCTTAAGTGAGTTCGTCGACGCCGTAGCCTGAGCCTGCCACGGATCGTCTCTGCGGGCGAGGACCCGAGAAGCTCGGCGCATTCGTCTCATACGCTTACACCATGGGACAAGTAAAGACGAAACGAATCTATGAAGCGCCGGCCGACGAGGACGGCTACCGAGTTCTAGTCGATCGACTCTGGCCGCGCGGCGTGTCCAAGGAGAAGGCCGATCTTGACCTCTGGCTCAAGGAGGTGGCGCCGAGCACGGAGCTGCGCAAGTGGTTCGACCATGACGATTCCAAGTGGCCCGAATTCTTGAAGCGCTATCGGACCGAACTGGACTCGAACCCGGCTTGGACCGAGCTCAAAGAGATCGTCGCCGACCACGCTACGACCACGCTCTTATATGGCGCCCGAGACACAACTGATAACGAGGCAATCGCCCTCGCCGACTTCCTCGACGCAGTCTGACCTCATCGTTCTACCTCCGAAGCCCGTATCGTGGGAGAAATGACCGACCGCCATGAGAGAGAGTTACTCAGCATCTTCGGCAGTAGCGCTATTCAATACGAGATACGTTAGCGCTATCGCACTTCTCGTCACTTTGTGATTCTTGTCAGATGTATAGGTGGGGCTCAGCCCATTCAGTACGTTTCCTTCTGTGCCTCGATGGACATGAACTTGCTAGAACATCCGACTTAGACCAGGGCCGAAGCGAATGATGTTAGCGACCCTCACCCATTGCCAGGGCAGCGAGCAGCAAAATCGTCATGATGGTCAATCCCAGCAGAAACCACGGAATTCGGGCTCGCGAGGCCGCCGGCAGCTCCTCACGAAAAGTGGTCATGAGCAAGACTCCACCGAGAAAAGCCGTGGCGCTGGCGAGTAGGTACTCGTTTGCAGCTGGGAGCAGGTACGCGGCGAGAAAACCAACTACCACCGCTGCAATACCGACCCATCGCGTCTGATGTGCAAACTGTTGAGGATGAGCACGGGCTAATGCTCGATCCGCGAGTAAGAGGTGGGCCCCAATCACGACTGTGAACAGCACGGCGTAGTCCACGCCGGTTGTTACGAGTGACGGAAGTGTGTAGGCGTAGATGACGCTGACGGAGGCGAAAGACACTAGATGAACACGAAAACTAGTTTTGGTGGATGAGCGGCCTTGCCCGGTGCGAACATCTAAAACGAAAAAGGTCACCAGGCCAATCATGGCAATTAAAAAGAGTCCCGCTTCGGTGATTGGCGTCGGCGTGAACTCTGTAATATCAAGTTCGCTCAGCTCGCGACCGCCGACCGCCAACTCGGGCATCAGTTGAACAAATATGTAAGCGATAGCCGCACCGCCTCCGACGGAAGCGAGCACATCTTGAGTCTTGGTCGGTAGCAGTGAAACCTGGTAGGCGGAAAAGTGCACTACAGCCAGGGCGATAGCGAGCGTGGCGGCGGTCAACCATTCGCTACTGCTCATAGTGGAAAACGGTACAGGTGCAACGCCCATGAACCGAGTTGAACCAGGACTACTGTGCCCGCGTCCTCCCTGACGAAAGCACGTTAGGTGATCAGGCATTGTAGGATTTCTAGGGCAAGCAGTGTTCGCCAAACCCAAGGAACTCAAACCATCCGAAATCGCAGTAAACGATGGTGAGTAGTGGCGGAACAAATATTAAATTCAGTCAATGACTTCAACGAGCTTCCGTCACCAAACCTTGCTGCAAGAAAGACGGTTGATTCCAAGATTGCTTACTCAGTCACTAATCCTGAGGACATGATGATGAACATTCAACCCGATCCACAAAACCTCCATCAGACTGCCGCCTTTACTTCATAGGTGGTGTGGTGTGATGGCATTTTTCAAGGGTACTGACTGATCAGGTTTGGACACCCCACCAATGGGTATAACTTCCTCCTGTCGTTTTTTTGTTTGGGGGAAAAATGTTTACCCACGATGAACTTCAACTCGTGTGGATGATCGCTGGTGCCGTTCTCATTGCTGCCATCTATGTTGGCTCCAAACGAGATCTGAAGAAGAAGGGTGCCAACGTAATCTTTGTAGATGTTGCGTATTTTGGCCTTGCTTGTGCCTTGATGTTGATTCCGTTCGCGCTTGTTCGAATGCTCATTATGGGAGCTCTTGATGTGGAAGCGGAGATAGTGCATCCCTTTTTGGATGGCATTTTCCTGGCTATTGTTACTGCAGCCTTTCGTGAATGTTTGGGCGCCCACGCGGAACGCAAGAGACTAAAAAGGGTAAGGGCCTGAAACGAGTCTCGACTTAGGTGGCGGCATCCACAGTGGTGCGGGACGGTGATCGGCGAGTTCAACGCAGTAACAGCGCGATCACCCTCAACCTCTGGTTGTTGACCCAGTCAGAGCAACCAACACCCTCCCGGGAACCAAAGAGGCACCAGTGAGGGGCAGGTATGCTCCACCCTTATCTTGGATCTTTCCGACCACACCGGCGGAGCCGGTACATCTTTGTTGTTGTCTGCGGAGTCGACCACCTGACTTCCCACGAGAACACCAGTCACGAGACTGAGTGTGCTGAAAGTGAGCATGGAGTTTTGAAACGCAGGAGTCATACCATTCCATGTGTTGTTGAAATACATGATGAACCAATTACTGCCAACGGTGAGAAAACCGAAGAATAATACGGCCCCAGTTTTGCTCAGTAGTCCGCAGACCTAAGCCGTCCGACCTCGCATTTTCTCTTACTCGGGCGTAGGCGTAGGTAGTCCATTGCGCTAAGTAGTCGCGCAGAACCGCGAAGATCGTTGATGTCCTGCTCTACTGGTTCACTACTGCAACCAACCAGTAGCCATAACGGCAAAACCAACACCGGCGATGGTAATAGCGATAAGTGCCTTCTTCATCTTTCCCCCTCAGATCAACTAGCGGACCGGAACCAGCGGCGACCAAACATAGGCCCTCCGATCAACCAAGCGCCGACAATTTGACGAACACTCCTTGCCCAAGAAATAGGCTTAGGAGGTGTTTATCCCCGCCAACGACGGGTTCTAAACCCTGATCTCATCACCGAGACCGAAGTCCTCAAAAGATGAAGGGCCGCGCCCTAAAAATACTGATTTTGGCAATAGATTAGGAGCTGGACCCGGGTTCCACTGACCCACCTAATTAGCAAATAATCCCGAGGGAGAACTCCAGCCACACGCTAGAAAAGGGAAACCCAACACCCCGAGTGGCTAACGAACCCCTCAACCAAACCCCGGACGTGACTGTGGCGGGGTAAAGGGTCAAGGCGCTTACTCCGCGGCTGATGCAGCGGACACTTCTCTGGAGTGGGACGTCTTTGCGTGGCAGCCATATTCAACGCGGATGAATAGTGGCAACTTTGAGAAGGCCACCTTTAGTAACTCCTCGATGGTAAATGTTGGCCTGTCAAAGCGAATCTGACCGGCGCCGTCATCTATCTCGCCCCAATATCCGATGGCACGCCAAGGGCAGATCCGCAGCGCATTGATAACTAAGGCGTCAGGAGCTCGTACTGGAGACAACGACCGTCGTGCGGCCAACTAGCAAGCTCTCCCGATCGTGCCGGGGCAAATTCCCCGTAATCAAGGGCCATTAGTGCACGAACAAGTGCACGCGGTCTATTTTGCCCCCTTAGAAATACGTAAAACCCAGGATTTCTGGGTTTCGCGTGGTGGTCGATACTGAGTTCGATCTTTTTGACTTTCGCGTACGTACTTCACAAGATTCTCTACCGTACGTCTCAAGTAGGCTCACATATCTAGTTTTCTGGTTTGGTGGCACATCAACACTGAGTGTCAACAGCTGTCTGAATACGCCCGAAATTGGAGACATCCACCCCATCAAAACGAAATGGGATGGATGCTCAGATGAGAGGAATCTCTGGGTGTCTCTGTGTCGGCACAGAGACATTTGACTTTCGTCAGTATCGTGAAGATTTAAGGCAGGCGGCTAAATACCTTTGAGCCTTTTCCCGATCATGCGCATAGAACATTTCAAAGAAATCCAAGCAACGCTCCTGCTCCATATAATCCCACAGAAGTGCTTCACGTTCTGTCTGTGTACTTGCTGCACTTGCAGCGGTAGTTGAGGTGAACGCGAACACTGCGGCCAATGCCATGGCAACTGCTAGTAGAGATTTCATGAGGGTTTCTCACTTCTTTGGATGAATACGACGAATACTCTTGTTTTACCCAGTTCTGGGTGGCTTAAACCTCTGCGGACGTATTGCAGCCAAAAAATGACCTCACTACCCCCCAAAAAAGAAGCATCTGACTGTAGTCGCGCTAGCGATTAGTCCTACCAAAGCGGTTGAGGGTCTACGAGTCAAAGTAACTGCCCAATGTGGGTTCATCTCCGTTCCCCTGGCGGAAGCAATTTTGGTACCACCCCGTAACCACTCCCGCATAGATTCATGTAATGAACATGATCTCGGCCGCCGTCGGTTGGCCTGAGTTGCCCACCACACCATGTCGGTGGTTACGTGCGGTGGTAGAGAGTGGCAGTGGAGGTTGGGTGTGGGGTGTGGGGTGTGGGGTGTGGTTTTTGTGGGTTTAGTGCTGGTGTGGGTGGGTAAACCGTAGGTATCGCCTGGAAGGTTTCAGGTGGTTGCGGGGGAAATACCTCCTTGTGGCGTCGACGTAGGCGTTGGTGATTACACGAACCTGTGTGGGTTGGTGTGGTGGTCAGTTCATCTACGTGGGCTCTATGTGTGATGCGGTAAAGGAACATCATCATGAGTATCCAAGACAATAACTATTCGTTGGGTCGTGCTGCGCGTACGACCACCACCCTCGGTATGGCGGGGCTGGTCCTGTTGGGTGGTGCTGCTCTCGGCGCACCCGCTATGGCCGCTGATGCTGCTCCTGCGGGTGATGTTTCTGCTGCTGTGGCAGGTTCCCACCACCACGGGCATGAGGTGACGTTGAAGGCACCGCATTCAGCGACCAAAGGCGAGAAGGTGCCGTTGAAGGGCAAGGTGAAGAAAACTCACCACCACAAGACACCGGTCACGATCCAGGAAAAGCACGGCAAGAAGTGGAAGCCACTGGGTCACACCAAGACCACTAAGAAGGGCACGTTTAAAAAGGATGAGGTGTTGAAGGGTAAGACGACGGTGACGATACGGGCCAAAGCCAAAGGCCACGGCACCAGCGCCACCCAGAAGGTGACACTCACCAAAGCGGTGCCACCACCACCGGACACGAACAACGGCGGCAACGGTACTGGTGGTGGCAATGTTCAGCCATCCGGTCCGCAAACCCAAAGCATCACCTGGGACACCAACCTGGCCGGAGATCATGCGGCTGGTGACTCGATGACATTAAAGGCTCACGCCCAAAGCGGTGAGCCTGTCACCTACACGTCCAGCAACACCAACGCGGCAACGATCTCCGGTAACACGTTGAACTTTAAGAAGTTCGGTGAAAGCACCACAATCACCGCAACGGTTGCTGGGGACGCGAACTGGAAAAAAGCCAGCGCCACCCA
>PAAU01000081.1 GCA_002699445.1 Micrococcales bacterium
TTGATTTTTCCTTGTAGCAACTCTGATCGTGGATCATGCCCGATTGCGACGAATAGGCCGGTGACTGCGAGTTCGGATTCAGTCTCGGTCCTGAGGTTGCGGAGAGTGACTCCAGTCAGTTTGTCTTCACCGTGGGCCTCTACAACAGCAGAGTCCCAGACCATGGTTATTTTTGGGTCATTGTGCGCCCTATCGGCCATGATCTTGCTCGCGCGAAGTTCATCACGTCGGTGAATCAAGTACACCCGGTCCGCAAACCGGGTTAAGAATGTGGCCTCTTCGACGGCTGAGTCACCGCCCCCGACTACTGCAATCTCTTGACCCTTGAAGAAGAAGCCGTCGCATGTGGCGCACCACGAGACACCATGGCCGCTTAGCTTTTTTTCGCCGGGTATACCCAGTTCGCGGTATCCCGAACCCATGGCCAGGATGACCGCTCGCGACCGATGTTCGGTTCCATCGCCAGTGACGACGCTCTTGATGTCGCCGTCAAGTTCGACGGAAGTCACGTCGTCCGCCACTAGCGTCGCGCCAAATCGCTCGGCTTGAGCCTTCATCTGCATCATGAGCTCCGGGCCCATGATTCCCTCTGGAAAGCCAGGAAAGTTCTCGACGTCGGTGGTGTTCATCAAAGCACCGCCCGCGGTGACGGCACCCTCAAACATGAGAGGTGAAAGCTGGGCACGAGCTGCGTACAGCGCCGCGGTGTACCCGGCAGGCCCGGAACCGACAATGATTAGGTCGTGGATGCTGCTCATTGCTACCCCTTGTCCTCCCGCTGATATTAACGAGACTACCTAGGACAACAGTCGGAGGTGACCGGAACATTCCGCGGTCGCTCACTGCAGAGGTGTGCTGACCATCACTTTTGCGCGGTTGCAGTCCACCGCAAGTGCCTGAGGAGGCTCCGCTGCGGTGACGGCAACTAGAACCTCTTGTCCCTCGTACGTAGCCATATCTACCGCAAGAACACGCTGTTGCGGAATCACCGCAACAAGGCAGTCAGTCGCCTGCGTCACTCCACTCGAAGTGGGCCCGCCGGTCTGCAGTTCAGCATTGGTAGTGGTCGTGGTGCTCGAGGGACAGCTTGATGACTCGTTGACCAGTTGCTGAGCTTGTACCGCAAAGTCAGCTTCGGAGTAAGTTCTCCCGGTCTGGGCCGTCACCGCGCTCAGATCGCCCTCGGCGGAAATCGGCCTGCTGCAATCTGCGGCGACTGGTTGCGGTTCTGGTTCGCTACCGCCTGGTATGAAGATGACCCCCGCTAGCAGCGCTAATGCTGCCGCAGCCCCAAGTGGTAGCAACCAGCGTCTCTTAGGGGCGGTGTCGCGTTGATCTTGTTCACTTCGGAGGGCCTGTTGAATACGTTCGCCGACATCGGAGGGAATTTTTGGGGTGGCCTGCTGTCGTAGCAGATGACGAATCTCGGCCTGCTGGCCAGAATCATCGTTTTCCATCATCAACCTCCCGGACATCGTCGTTCTCGCCGGCGTTGTTTGGTGTGACGTGTGCCGTCTCGACGGGGTTCCGTAGTAGCTCGTGCATTCGTGACCGTCCCCGAAAGCAGCGACTCTTGATAGTGCCGTCGGGAACGTTGAGGATCCTGCTCGCCTCTTCTACTGAGCAGCCCTGAAGATCAACGAGGGTCAACGCAAGCCGCTGTTCCTCTGGTAGCCGATCTAGCGCCTCGAGCACTGTGATGCGGGTTACGTGCTCGTCGATGTGGTCTCGAGCGTCACGGGTCCCAAGGTCCGGCTCAGCTTCTGGCAGAGGAACTGTGGGCTTGCTCTTTCGGGCGCGAAGCCGATCTAGACAAGCGTTGACCACGATGCGATGTAGCCAGGTCGTGACTTTGGCATCCCCTCGAAAGGATTCGGCACGCCGAAAGGCGGAAATCATAGCCTCCTGCAAGGCATCGGCAGCATCCTCCTGATCACGACAAGTGCGAATGGCTACGGCCCACAGCCGGTCGGAGTGTCGGCGAAAGAGCTCCGAGAAAGCCTGGGTATCACCCGCGACGTGATCACTCAGCAGTTGCTGATCGTCGCGTGCACTGAAGTCGTCCATGTCTTGGTAAAGCCTACGCGTTGGGGAATCAGTGTTAGCGACGCCGGTCGTGTGAGTCACCCGAGAATTCGGACCTCACGCAATCCACTACTGTACGTTTCGCCGTCGAATGGCAGCCGTGTAAGTTTAATGAGCACGAATCGAGCGTCAACCGCTTGCGGTGTCCGTACTCGAATTTTTTCTCCCGATCCTGTTATGGCTACTACTCCGGTGTACTTTTCCGGCTTCGCCTTGTTCTTGCGTTTCGAGGTAGCCACCACGAAGTCTGCGCCGCTGCCAGTGAGTTTGAGGTCGATGGCTCGGACCGGGCGCACGGACCCTAGGTCGAAGACGATTCCTACACCACTCGCACCGGCGGGTTCGGAGATAAAATATGGCTCAGTAACCCAGGCCGTGGATTTATCGCCGTCGTAGGCCAGTTCAACCAGTTCCGGATTTTCGCTGCCGTTCCCCTCGGGATCAAAATCCGTTGCCGCCAAGATAGGGAACGGACCTTCCTCGGCCCATTCGGGATCCTCGACCACCGGAGTTTCCGCTGCGTCAGAAGTTGACGCTAGGACGTCGTTATTGTTACCGCCGAGCGTGAGCTGCCAGAGCAAGAGTAGGAGCCCGACCGCGGCTAACAGGGCGACCACTGTCGTACCAACCCGACCAAGTAGCCGGTTAGTGACATTGTCTGTGTCATCACTTTGCCGGGTCTCGTCGGAGCGAGCACCGATTTTTACGGCCGCAGCCTCCAAAGAGTAAGTACATTCCGAGATATCGCTGAAGTGGGGCTGTTTTCGGGATCTAGCAACAGTTCGAAGTGAGCGGGCGACAACTCGGTCAAGTTCACTGGGAATGCCAGGGACGACGCTGGATGGTGGCGAAGTTTTTCCATGAACCAAAGGCGCGGGCGGTAGACCGCGGCTGGAGCCCGGTCCGGGCCAGTGTCGGGTGAGTCCGGCATATAGCAAAGCCCCGACGCCGTGAATATCTGCCCGAAATGGATCATCAAAAGGATCAGCGGGGTGAAGAGCGGCATCAACTCCCAGCGCACGCAGCCTGACTTCGCGGGTGTCGGTAATCATCACCGAGCTTGGCCGGATTCGCCCGTGCGCTACTCCTGCGGCATGGGCGCTGCTAAGCGCCCGTGAAACTTCTAGTGCTACGACGGTCGCCTCTTGTAGAGACCAGTTTTCGTCGAGCAGTTCCAGCCAGTTGTACCCATCGACCCATTCGGTCACGATTCCCAACGAGGTATCGGTTTCGACGACGTCGAGCACGCGAACCAACCTACGGTCGTAAACCTTGGCCGCGTCAGCTGCAGCTTGGCGTAACGCGGGGGTTCGCGGATCGTCGAGTGGAATAAGCCGAACGCCGACGGTCCGCTGTAGGGCGGGATCGAAGGCCAACCACAACGCCGTGCCCGCGTGTTCCGCAGTTAGGTCCTGGAGAACGTATCTGCCAACCTCGCGCACTGCGGGGTCGGTAGGAATAGCCACGATGTCAGGATAGGTCATCAAACGAGCAAGTCGACCCGGCTGCCATTTGTGTCAGAAGTTCTTCCGGAAGGAATGCGTGTCCTTACATCGTGGGAGTGGATACGTAGGTTTCGTCAGCTTGGGCCCAGTGAGCGATAGGACCAACGCGGTAGGTAACTAAGGTATTGATTTCGCGGTTAACGACAACCGTGACCGATCCATCCTTGGAGACGGCGATGGAGTCGGGCTCTAACTCTATCCCTCGAGACTCGGCTCGATTCTCAGCGAGCTTGACGGCATCCTTGGGAGACGCCCGTTTCAAGACCATGGCATCAGTCGCGGCTCGGGCAACAATCCGAGCGTCATCGGCCGCCGCGACCTTGCCGTACGCGATCGCGACCGCGTCGTAAAGCACTAGCCCGATCAGAACGAAGACCAGCGTAAGCCGCAGTAGCCAACCCATAACGATGGCGCCGTTATCGTCCCGTCGGTTACGCCAATCCATGCTGTGTGCATCGGGTGGTTGTTGGCTGGGCTTTAGGCCGACTTACCTTCGGTTATGCCTTTGCGCGGGCCGGGACTCCGTGATTCACCTAGATCGCTGCAGTATCCGGTGGAAACCGTGAGATCCCCATCTGAGAACCTCCTGCATCTCCGGGACACGCATGACTCGAGCGGCAATCGAAAACACAACGAGCACAGTGACTGACGTCACAAACAGAGTGATTAAGGCGCCACGGTAACCGTCCGCTGGGTCGAAACTTGTATTGAGCGCGAAGTTGGCGGCGGAACTGGCGGCCACGGCGAGCAATCCAGCAATGACCAATCGGCCTAGAACACCGATGGTCCTTTTGGAGTCGAGGGTGCCGTAGACACGTGCCAGCATCGGCCAGGCGACAAGAAGCGTGACTATATTCCCGGTCGAGAAAGCGGCAGCGATGGCACTTACCTGGGGGCCTCCTGGAGATACGAGCGGAAACCAGAGAAGAGCGAGCACAATAAAAACTCCATTGGTCAAGATGGCAAGGAAAAATGGGGTTCTCGTATTCTCTCGTGCGTACCAACCGCGCTGCAGGACGTAGTAGAGCGTGAAAGCCGGAAGTCCCAGCATGAAGATGGAAAGGATGTTGCCTAAGAAAAGAGCCTGTTCCACGTCGGCAGCGCCGTAACTAAACATAAGAGTGGCTAAGGGCTGCCCCACCAGGGTCAAAGCGATGGCTATCGGGGAAATGACAGTCATCACAAGACGCATGGTGTGGCCGATTTCCATACCGGCAAGTTTGTCTTTACCCGCGTGGACCATGCGCGACAACCCGGGCAACTGCGCAGTCACAATGGAGACCGTGACGATCCCGTGAGGAATCATGTACACCAGATAGGCATTGAGGTAGGTCGTGAGGCCTGCCGAGACAGCGTCGGCCGAGTTCGCGTCGACGTTGGCTTGAGTGGTCAAACGCGAAGAGACGATGAGTCCGACCTGAGTGACCGCGAAAAGACCTATAGTCCATCCGGCCAACTTCCCCGCTTTGGTAAGCCCCGCACCGCGCAATCGAGTTGTAAATTTCCACCTATATCCCGTTTTTAGTACAACGGGAATCAGCACTATGGCTTGAGCCACGATCCCCAACGTTGTTCCGATACCAAGCCAGGCGGTTTCGGTTGAGCCGAGTAAGTCGTCGCCTCCTTCGTTGTAGCCAAAAATGAAGATGAAGGAGACATAGGTGGCGATCGCCACCAGATTGTTGAAAATGGGTGCAGCCATAGGCATGGTGAACTTGCCACGAGCATTAAGTACTTGACCGAGCATGGCGTAGATGCCAAAGAAGAAGATTTGGGGCAGACAGTACCGGGCAAAAGCTATCGCAAGATCAAGTTCGCCGGCGGAGTAAGCGTCCGTGGCATAAAGTCGAACGAGAAAAGGCGCCGCCGCCGTCGCCACGATTGTCAGCAGCAGCAGCGCAATTCCAGTCACTGTCAGGAGCGAATCGGTATAGCTTTTGCCGCCGTCTGAATCATCTTTCATACGCCGCACAAGTTGTGGAACGAAGATGGCGTTCAGAGCGCCACCGATGATCAGAGCGTAGACGGCATCAGGCAGAGTTCGACCCAAGGTAAAAGCATCCGCCGAGACAGTTACACCAATGGCTGCCACCAGCGCCATATTTCGGCCAAGACCGGTAATCCGGGAAAGAATTGTGGCTCCGGCCATGAGAGCGCTGTTGCGCAAAAGACCGGACTCTTGTGGAGTTTCCAAGTCTGGGCCCATCTCATCGATGGGCTCTAGATCGGACAGCTGAGTAAGTTCCGAATCGATCTTCCCAGCGGAATCGGCACTAGTAGGAGTGGCCGCTTCATCATCTCCAGCATTACTAGGACTCATGGTGGCTCGCTTCCCGCTTGCGATGTCGGCGCCACAAGTTAAGGACAACTAGCAAGATCAAGGCACCGCCCCCGACACCGACGATGACGCCAGCGATCTGGGTAGCCGCGGTCGACCTGAGTTCCAGCGTCGCGGCGTCACTGAAGACATTTCCACTCTTGTCGCTGAGGACTACCTGCACTTGAACCGGTTGGGTTCCGAGGACTCTGACCGGTATCTCGAGGCTCGCTTTTCCCTTGGGTTCGATCGTTACCGGCTCGGGTGACAGGTAGTCGACTGAAATAGTGCTTTCAGTTGCCAGATCCACTTTGACTGTGACAGCTCGGTCTAGCTCATTGCTGACGGTAAGCGGCAGATTTCCCGAGTCACCAGCCAAAGTTATTGTGCCCTGGGTGGTAAGAACTCTGACGGATTCGCGCACCGCCGCCAGTTGGCTCTCGATCGCGGATACGAGCTGGTCTCTCTGGCGGGGTTGACCGCGCCAAAGAGACGATGAGGCGCGTTGGATAGCTAGTTGAAAGGACTCACCGAAACCGTCGGGATCAGTGATGATCCCTAGTAGTCCATCGAGATCACGCTGAAGTTGCTTGACCCGACGCATGTAGTCCTTGGGTAGCTGACCTTTGGTTGGCTGCGACGCCTCCCACATCGCCTTTCGAGGTACTGCCTCGGCTTGTAGCACTGCATCCAATCCGACCAACTTGACCCAGGGTGCCTTAGTTAGTCGGCGAAGCAGTGACTCGGTCCAGCCCGAAGGAGGGTCCCAAAGCGGCGGCGGCATCGCAGCTATGGTTCTCGGGCTGAGTGGACGTTCGAGAGTGACCATTGCCATTTCGGATAGAAAGCCTTGCATCGCCGTGCTGCGTATCGATTGACTGGCTAGCGATGATTCGAGGTAGGAGTCGAGTTGTGAATCGGTCAGAATCACATCCAAGCTAGTGTCGCCGGCACTGATGCGAGTGACGCCTGACGGCGTGAACGGCAATAGCGGGGATGGGGGAAACACATCATCTGATGCGAGTGCAATTCGTAGTCCGGAGTCTGCCACCGCGGCCATTGCCTTGGGCCGGGTCACGGATCCAGGTGCGTCAAAGACAGCCGTTGGGTCAGCTTCGGGTGCGAAGCCACCGACGATGACCCGAGGAAGCGAGATGGCCCGTACTAAGTTGGAATCCAAGCCGTTGTCGATGAGCGCATCGGCATCAGCAAGGGCAAATTGTGGTACCGCGACGTTGGGTTGATTTTCTAGGACGGCGGAGAGCTGCCGACTCATCCGACCTGCGGCTTCGGTGGCATCTCCCGGCTGTAGACCGCTGGGACTCTCGGTCACGTATCCGCTAGACAGTTTGCGAGCTGATTGGGCTGTGGAGCTATCGATCAGCCAAGAGACATCGTGCTGGCTTCCAACGCTTACTAGGCGACTTAACCGCCCGTCTGGTTGATAGTCAGCGAGCACGCCTTCACCGACGACTAGGCGTTGAGCGGCGATTGCTGGATATTGAGTGACTGGCCAAAGTAAAGCCAGACGCGATCTCTTGAACTTTGCTGTTTCCGGAAACCACGGGAAAACGGTTCCAGCCGCGGTGAGGCGACTGGACCCAGACAAGGCCTCAACGAAGAGAGCGAATACTGCGCCCGACTCTCCAAGATTGAGTTCCGTCGCCGGAACCTGAAGACGGAAACTGAGCTGTTGTCCCGGCTGGAGCACCTCGCCCAACGATGTCAGCGAAGTAGGAACTGGCAATCCGGTGCGTTGACTGGTTCCAGTGAGAACTTGAGATATTTCCGGTCGCGCAGTCAATGGAGTAGGGGAAAAACGCAGTTGTACCGCGGGAAGCGGTATAGCCGTGGGGCCGGAGTTAGCAACTCGGCCGGTCACAGTCAGGTCAGCGGTGGGACCGGGTATCGCTGGCTTGAAAGAGTCGATGAAAATGCTGGGCCCAGCAGGCTCCTCCGCAACTGCCGACGTGGCCAGACCGTTCGGTAGTAAGAGACCAAGGCACAGGGCAACCAAGATCATGGCGCGGACATTTTTCATGCGGTGAGTTCCGAAATCCTACATTTGGCTTTGTCTAGTAGTGCACGCTGGTCAGCGTAGGTCAATCGACCCGATACTTTGCGGAGGGGAACCCATTCGACGGAGTCCACTTCCGGATCGACGTCTGAAAGATCCCCGCCAACCCGAATCATGAGGTAATGATGCACCGTTTTATGGATCCGGTTCTCTCCAACGGTGAAGGAGAAATCGATCTCTCCCAGCAGTGAGAGAGCCCGAGCTGAGACTCCGGTCTCCTCCGAAACTTCCCGAACCGCGGTCTGCTCGAAAGTTTCTCCTGGTTCTACGTGGCCTTTGGGGAAACTCCAAACTCGTCGGTTCCGACGATCGATTCGTGAGATAAGCACGGCGTGGGCAGATGTCGACAGTCGGTCGAGGACTAGACCACCGGCACTTGTTTCCTCTACCGCTCCGTGCCGGTGCGCTCGTATTAGCGGCCGCTTATCGCTGAGCGACCGAGGCCAACCGCTGTGATCCATACTCAAACGATAAGCCTCTTCGAGCGTGTCACGAGGCTGCGGCGCCTGAGCTCTCTGATGTCGATGCTGGTATTCAGGCTCCACAGAAGCGTCCCGGTACACTATCGCCGATCGAACTGAGAGGAGTCCGGATCGTGGTGAAACCAACATTCCTCATTGTGGGGGCGCAAAAAGCCGGGACCACGAGCCTGTATAGCGCTATGCGTCAGCACCCCCACATCGGTCGAGCCAACAAGAAGGAACTGCACTTCTTCGATCGGTTTTACCACCGCGGAATGGCATGGTACGAGAAGCAGTTCCGTGTCGAGGCCCAGCACGTGCAAGTGGGTGAATCGACCCCCGTATATATGTACGACGAACTGGTTCGAGGTCGAATCGCTCGTGACCTACCTGACATAAAGATCCTGGCGATACTTCGAGATCCAGTGGCACGGGCTTATTCACATTTTTGGCATTCCCGAAGATTTGATCAAGAGAGCGCTAGTTCGTTCGAGGAGGCTTTGGCGGTCGAGCCGCAGCGTCTCGAGGAAATCCGGGAGCAAATACGGCAGCCCGATGCCAATGGTTGTGAAGGGTGGACGTATCCGAAGGTTCGACGGAGTTACTGGTGGTCCTACGCTGATCGTGGCCGTTACGTTGCTCAGCTCGAAGATCTGGAGCGATTGTTCGGACGTGATCGGATCCTTGTTCTGACTCTGGAGGAGACAAAGCAAAATCCGGAACAGCAGATTTCGGCGGCTTTGGAACACATCGGTGTAGATCCGGCGCTGCATGGGGAGTACGAGCTGCCACGGCGCAACACCTATTCCAAGATCTCTCGACAGGAAACCCGACGCCTCCGTGAAGAAGGCAAAAGTATTCCGAGTGAGGCAACCGATGGTTCCTACCCGCCAATCCAGCCAGCGACGCGAGAGAAGTTGATGGATGAGTTCGCGGAGCATGACATTCGGCTGAAGAAGTGGCTCAGCAGGGGCGCTTTGCCGTGGCAATCGCGGGCAAATGATTGATGGGCAGTGGATATTGTGTCTGAAACTCTGCCTCCAGCGCTTTTAGAGGTGCGTGAAGGAGCAGTCCGCGAGTTGTTGGAGTGGGCGCCAGATTTGGTGGAACTCGGCGAAATCTTCCAGAGTTCCGGGCATGAGATAGCGGCTGTGGGTGGTTGCGTTCGAGATGCGATCTTGGGTGATTTCACTCGTGCCGATATTGACTTAACCACCGACGCAACTCCGGAAGAGACCCTGGCCTTAGTCGGCGGTTGGGCCGACGCGGTCTGGGACGTCGGCATCAGGTTCGGAACTATTGGCTTGCGCAAGGGGGGTCAAACGTGGGAAATCACCACCTATCGCACCGATACCTACGCGTCGGACTCCCGCAAGCCCGAGATTCAGTTTGGAAAGTCGCTGGATGGTGACCTGATCCGGCGAGACTTCACCATAAATGCGATGGCTGTGCGGCTGCCATCGCGTGAATTTGTCGATCTAGGCAACGGCTTGATCGATCTAGCGGGTCGGAAACTGCGGACACCAGAGTCTCCGGAGCAATCTTTTTCGGACGATCCGCTGCGGATGATGCGAGCAGCGCGCTTCGTTTCGCAGCTGGGGGCTTCGGTGGCCCCCGATGCGCTCGAGGCGATGACCGCGATGGCTAACCGATTGTCCATCGTGTCGGCCGAGCGGATTAGGGAAGAACTCTGTCGACTCTTGCTAGGGCAGTTTCCACGCCGTGGCTTAGAAGTATTAGTTGATACGGGTCTTGCCGAACAAGTTGTGCCCGAGTTGCCGTTGCTGAAGCTCGAGGTAGACGAGCATCATCACCACAAGGACGTTTACGAGCATTCACTGACAGTTTTAGATCAGGCAATCGCCTTAGAAGACGGGGAACCAGATTTGACTCTGCGACTGGCCGCCGTCATGCATGACGTAGGAAAGCCGAAGACGCGACGCTTCGAAGCGGGTGGCGGGGTTTCTTTCCATCACCATGAGGTGGTTGGCGCTCGCATGACGACAAAGCGGATGCGTAAGTTGCGTTTCAGCAATGAAGAGATCGACGATGTTTCCAGACTCGTGGAACTGCATCTTCGTTTTCACGGGTATGGAACCGGCGAGTGGAGCGACTCTGCGGTTCGCCGGTATGTCCGTGATGCCGGTCATCTGCTTCCTCGACTGCACAAGTTGACTCGGGCCGATTGCACTACACGCAATCGACGCCGGGCTCGGGCACTCCAACGGGCTTACGACGGTCTCGAGCAGCGGATAGACCGCTTAGCGGAAGAAGAGGAGCTTGCTTCCATCCGCCCAGAACTGGATGGAAACGAAATTATGACTCTGCTGGGATTGCAACCTGGCCCTGAAGTCGGCCAGGCCTACCAGTTCCTGCTCAATCTCCGACTGGATCAAGGACCGATGGGGCCCGATGCGGCTGAGACGGCACTCCGGGAGTGGTGGGCGCAACAATAGGAAACTATCTAGGGCTACATTCGGTGCCGGGTGTGCCGGTACCAAATGGCGGTCATTAGGTAGACAGCGCCCAGAAGTACGAAGCCGATCTGCCATGCGCCGTCTTCTGGCCAGACAATCGCGACTACCAATGCTCCGAGCACGATGGCGATGTTGACCCCGACATCGAAAAGAGAAAAAACGCGACCGAGATGGTCGTCGTCTATACGTCGCTGCAACGTAGTGTCGGCACCGATCTTGGCCGATTGTTGCGCGAGACCGATGAGTAGCCCGCCAACGCACAGCGTCCATAGTTGCAGTTGGCCCAGTGATACCGGCGCAGCAATCGCCGCAATGACAAGTGTGGCGCTGGTCCAGTTGATCGTGCCAACACGTCTGGTTAGGGATGGAGTCAACAGCGCGGCCAGGAGCGCACCTGCTGTGACCGCGGCAGCAACGAGTGAGAAGTCCTGGAGAGCCTGGTCTGGATCACCGCCAGGATTCATGGTGTTGCGTAGGAGTAACAGCAGCACCACAGTCAGAACTCCAAAGGCGAATCGGTGGACCAGTTGGACCGCCACCGCGTTCCGGCTGGCTGAGTCGGCACTGAGCACTTTCAGGCCAGAGGTAAGGCCGTTAGCCACGTCACGCAAGGTCTGAGTCGGCTGGTTATGGTCTGGACCAAGCTGATCACGCCCCAGTGTCAGCGGAACCAGACCAGCAGCCAGATAGACAACTGCCGCGGCGACCAAGACAAACACAACACCTGTATCACCGCCACCAGTGCTTCGTCCGAGGACGATTCCCAGCAGAATTCCAATTCCGTAAATGATGGTGCCAGCGGTCGGAGCCAGTGCGTTTGCAGTTACAAGTCGCTCCTCTTCCACGACATGAGGCAGTGCGGCAGAAACCCCCGCCAGTACAAATCTCCCAACTCCGAGGGTCACAAGTACGACAAGACCGAGATCCAGCCCTTCGCTACCTCGCAAGACGACCAGCATGGTGAGCAGGACAGCAACAGACCGAAGCCAGTTCGCCCGAACAAGTACTTGTCGTCGTCGCCAGCGATCCAGGAAGACTCCGGCAAAGGGTCCAACCAAGGAATAGGGGAGCAACAAGATTCCGAAAGATACGGCTATTGCGAGTGGAGTTGGCTGGCGCTCTGGTGAAAACAACACGAATGAAGCGAGAGCGGCCTGGAGTAGCCCATCTCCGAAGGCGCCGGTTAGTCGAGTCGCTAGCAGCCGGAGGAAGCCCGTATTGCGCAGCAACACTAAAATCGGTGCGCGCTGTTGTGTTCCCACACCTTGACGCTACTGCGCCCGGTCAAAACTGCAGGGAAGTTTCCCGGATTGGGGAGCTATTGGGAACCGTGGTGATCTTGAGAGTTCCCGTCGGAATCTTTTCGATTGAACCAGCCGGCGTTCATCCCAAAGACTGCACCAATCCCGGCGAACAGCACTATGAAAATCTGGTTGCCGGTCACCAGCCAAAGCACCACACCAATGATGGTGCCCGCTGCTATCCCGATCCCCATACTGCGGCCGTCGAATTCCATGATGTGACCCTATCTGGTTCGGATAAGAAAAGGAGCCAGCTAGTAGTGAGAGGTTTGATGGCCCGGACCGAGAGCGGTCCGGGCCATCACGTAAGCACCTAAGCCGTTGTGTGGCTCAGCCAATTAACGTCAGCGTTGAATATCTCCAGCGATGAAGTCTTGGACAGCCTGTTTGGCCTCGTCATCGGTGTACTGCACCGGAGGTGACTTCATGAAGTATGAAGAAGCCGACAGAATCGGACCTCCGATACCGCGGTCTTTCGCGATCTTAGCTGCGCGTAGGGCGTCGATAATGATGCCGGCGCTGTTGGGTGAATCCCAAACCTCAAGCTTGTACTCCAGGCTCAGGGGTACGTCGCCGAAGTTGCGACCCTCAAGGCGGATGAAGGCCCATTTGCGGTCGTCTAGCCATTCGACGTAGTCGCTTGGACCGATGTGCACGTTACGTGCGCCGATGTCGCGGGACATCTGCGACGTCACTGATTGCGTCTTGGAGATCTTCTTGGACTCGAGACGTTCGCGCTCCAACATATTCTTGAAGTCCATATTGCCACCAACGTTGAGCTGGTAGGTACGGTCCACAGTCACACCGCGATCTTCGAAGAGTTTGGTCAGCACGCGGTGGGTGATTGTGGCACCAACCTGCGACTTGATGTCGTCGCCAACAATCGGCACGCCGGCATCCTCGAACTTCTTCGCCCACTCTGGGGTTCCCGCAATGAACACCGGCAGGGCGTTCACGAATGCCACACCCGCGTCGATCGCGCACTGTGCGTAGAATTTTGCGGCGTCCTCAGAGCCGACTGGCAAATAGCAAACCAGAACGTCGGCCCGGGCCTCCTTCAGTGCAGCTACAACATCAACAGGATCTTCTGGTGATTCAGTGATGGTTTCGAGGTAGTACTTACCGAGACCGTCAAGAGTTGGGCCCCGCTGGACCGTCACGCCTGTCGGTGGTACGTCGGCAATTTTGATCGTATTGTTCTCGCTAGCCATGATGGCGTCAGACAGATCCTGTCCTACCTTCTTGGCGTCTACGTCGAACGCAGCGACGAACTCGATGTCGCCGACGTGGTATTCGCCGAACTGGACATGCATTAGCCCCGGAACTCGGGACTCCACGTCAGCATTTCGGTAGTACTCAACGCCCTGTATTAGGGACGTGGCACAGTTACCTACGCCGACGAGGGCGACACGAATTGATCCCATCGCTATTCTCTCCTTCGTTTACCGGTGGGCGGGTTGCCCGTGGCCGGGGTCGGAGGCAGCGGACGCTCCGCCACCTGATTTGTTTTCTGACTCGTTGTCAATCAACTCTCGCAGCCACGAGACCTCGCGCTCCACAGAGTCGAGCCCGTGCTGCTGAAGTTGAAGTGTGTAGGTATCGAGACGTTCTCGAGAACGAGACATTGAGGAACGCAAACTTGCGAGCCTCTCCTCGAGCCGTGAACGGCGGCCTTGCAAGATTTGCATCCGAACCTCCGAATCGGTGCGGCCGAAAAACGCCAGATGTACACCGAATCTGTCGTCTTCCCAGGCTTGCGGTCCACTGTCTTCGAGTAGATCCGCTAGGTACTCTTTGCCCTCTGCTGTGACCTGGTAGACGATCTTTGCCCTCTTACCAGACAGAGTCGGTGCGCCAGCATCAGCTGGACCCGCCTCCTCAATCAAGTCACGACGAAGTAAATCCTTTAAACATGGATAGAGCGACCCGTAGGAAATGGCACGGAAGGTACCTAGGACACTATTGAGCCGCTTACGCAGTTCGTAACCGTGCATCGGATTGTCTTGTAACAGACCGAGCACGGCGAACTCAAGCACCTCTGAGCGCTTGGCCATACTGATCTTCCTTCCGTTGTTCCGGGTTTCCCCGGATTCGGTATCGCGAAAAACCTCTTCTTGAGTGGAACAGTCTCCGTGCTAACAATGCGGCGGATATAACTGACCGATACTCAATAAAGATATCTCGTTTCGATATATCACTTTACGCTTAGAGTGTTCCCAGGGCAAGCATCCTCAAACCTCGAGTGTGTTGAGAAGATGCCTAGAAGCTGGATATCGGGGCTTTTACCTCTTCTGAACCGGAGTTGTTTTTGCGTTCCGATAACGTCTGCGCATCGGAAAGATGGCAATTCCGCTAATGCGACCTACCCTAGATCGATGGCATCACCTAGACAGAACCACATTCCCCGCGGATCGCGGGTCTCTTCGGGTGCTGCGAAATCACCGCGGGAGGTATTGCCGGAACCCGAAAATGTGGCGGATCCAACGCGTCCCCGTCAAATCACGGACTACACAATGCAGCGGCGGGCTGCACTTCTCGGACTCGTTCGAGGTGGGTTTCAGGACGATATTTGCGATGCCGACCCCATGCTTCTGCGCACGGCCAAGTACCACGGTGAGCCGACTGAGCGAGATTGTCCCGTGTGCCGGCGAACTCGATTGACTCACCTCACCTACACTTTCGGGGCTGAGATGGGGGAACTTTCCGGTCGAGTCCGCTCAAAAAAAGAGTTGGAAGGCCTCGCGCATGAATTCGGAGCATTCCGGGTATATGTAGTGGAAGTGTGTCGGGATTGCCACTGGAATCATCTCGTCATTTCCTACGTATTAGGTGATGGCAATCCCCGCGCCCTGCCGAGACGAAGGGGAAGAGCGTGATCAACTATCCGCGATCAGATAAGACCGGAGCGGCACGGCTGATCCCGTCCTGGAAGTTAGTTCTGGGATCGTTGCTAACTCTGGCAGTTATCGGGGCGGGTGCCTTCGCAGCGGCGGTGTTCCTACTTCCTGTTCCCAAACCAAATGACGTAGCGATCGCCGAGACGACGAAGGTCATGTACGACGATGGGAAGAAGGAGATTGGTCGCATCGGGGACGTTCGGCGAACCAGTGTGACGCTGGATGAGGTTCCCGAGCATGTGCAGTACGCGGTGCTCGCCGCAGAAGACCGAGACTTCTACGATCATGGTGGATTTTCGGTGGGAGCCATTTTTCGAGCGGTGTGGAACAACTTGACCGGAGGCAGTACGCAGGGTGGCTCGACTATTACCCAGCAATACGTGAAGAACGCCTACTTGTCGCAAGATCAAACATGGTCTCGAAAAGTTAATGAACTGGTTCTGTCAGTCAAATTAGAAACTATTGAGTCGAAAGACGAAATCCTTGAAAACTATTTAAACACCATCTACTTCGGGCGAGGTGCCTACGGCATCGAAGCGGCGGCCGAAGTTTTCTTCGGTAAGTCGGCTTCGAAGTTGACAATGGAAGAAGGGGCGGCGCTTGCGGCCATGATTCAAGCCCCAGCGAACTACGAGCCAACTCTGTACAAGGATGCGCTTGTTGATCGCTGGTACTACGTGATGGACGGGATGGTCGAGAAAGGCTGGCTGAGCCAGCAAGAACGCCAGCAGGCTGACTTCCCGAAATTTAAGAAACCACCCAACGCGAATCAGTTATCCGGCCAAAACGGCTACATCATCGAAGCGGTAAAGCGAGAGATGTTGGAGGAGGGCTGGACTGAAGCGGAACTGTCCGGTGGCGGGCTAACGATTGTCACCACTATCAATCGAAAATCCCAAAAGGCCGCTGTCGCCGCTGTTGAGGCTTCTGGTCCGGAGTTCGAAACGAAACGGCTTCGTATTGGACTCGCGGCAGTGCGCCCGGGATCCGGAGAAATTCTTGCGATTTATGGCGGCGAGGACTATCTGGAGAATCAGTTAGACAATGCGCTGCAGGCCCGGGCTCAAGGTGGATCCACGTTTAAAGCCTTCACGCTCGCAGCAGCTATCGAAGAAGGATTTGGTCTCGACTCCATCTGGAACGGATCCTCACCGGCTACGGTCGATGGGTACACGCTGCAAAACTTCGGTAATGCCAGTTACGGATCAGTATCGTTACTGAGTGCGACAACCAATTCGATCAACACTGCCTATGTAGATGCGGAGAGCACGGTAGGCGTAAAGGAGTCGATCGATGCCGCCGAGCGTTTGGGATTGCCACAAGATACGCCGGGAATTGAGCCTAACCTGACCTTCGTGCTGGGCTCCTCCTCGCCAAGAGCTATTGATATGGCGTCGAGTTTCAGCACATTTGCCGCGAGAGGTCGTGCAGCGGATCCCACAATCCTGCGAGAAGTGATCGTAGATTCGGGTGACGTCAACTATCAGATCGATCCAAACCGAGGCAAGCGGGTATTCGACCAGGACACGATGGACACGGTTAACTACGCCTTACAGTCAGTGGTGAACTCAGGAACGGGTACCCGGGCATCCTGGACTGGTCGGCCAGCCGCCGGTAAAACCGGTACCGCTGATGAAAGTAAGAGCGCTTGGTTCGTTGGGTACACACCGCAGATCTCTGCGGCGGTGATGATGACCAAATCAAATAAGAAGGGCGAACCGGTGAGCCTCAATGGCACCGGTGGGGTAGGCAACGTTACGGGTGGCTCGTTCCCCGCCGCCATTTGGGCAAGCTTTATTAATGGTGCCCTTGAGGGCGAGGAGATGGAGAGCTTCGTTCCACCGGGCGGTACGATCCCGACGGAAGGGCCGTCCGAATCTCCTAGCCAAAGCCCCTCCGCTGAGCCCGAGCCCTCACCAAGCGAGCCGGTAATACCGTCCCAGTCTCCGTCCGGGCAGCCTACGCTGCCGCCTACCGAGGAACCGGTGCCCACACCCAATAATGGTGGGGTACCGGAGCAGGAGGGTGTACCACCACAAGGTCGAAATAGTGTGGCGCCAGCACCCAGCGGGTGATCCTTTTGGCGTGGCACAGCCATGCGGGACGGTAGAGTGCCTCCGTGGCCGCAGACGGACAGGTGCAGCCGACCCGTTCCGATCCGGACCTACGGGTCGGAAGTGAGTTTCTGGGGGGTCCTGCGGGCGAACATCAGCGGGCTCCGAAGTTCTGGACTCCGTTGCGCATCATCCTCGTTGTAGGGACGGTCGTCTACTGGATCGGATTGTTACGAACCTGGCCCTGCATGGCTAATAACTGGTTGAGCCCCGACCGGTACGAAGCCCTGTGTTATAGCGATATTCCGGTGCTCTATCAACTAAGGGGAATCGCAGAGGGATACCTGCCCATTGTGGATTGGCCGCAAGACGGGCAACCGCTGGAGTACCCCGCCTTTACCGCTGTCTGGGTGTGGTTGACCGCACGAGTCGCCGCACTATTCGGTAGTAGCGGGCTCACCTTTTATCTCGTTAGTGCCACGTTTTCCTACGCACTATTCCTGGTGGCACTGTCGGCAACCTCGCTGACCGTTCGGGGCCGGACTTGGGATGGCATGCTCCTGGCAGCATCGCCAGCAGTTCTGTTGGCATCATTTATTAATTGGGATTGGCTCGCAGTGGCCTTCACCGCGCTTGCCTTGCTGGCTTGGTCCCGCCGCTATCCGGCGCTGGCCGGCTTGGCTCTGGGACTGGGTATAGCCAGCAAGTTCTACCCGCTGCTTTTGCTGGGTCCTTTGTTCGTACTGTGTTTGCGAGATAAGCGGCTTTCTGCGTTCGTGCGGTTATTCCTCGCCACCCTTGGCACCTGGTTGGTCATTAACATTCCTTTTGCGATCGCCAATTTCGAAGGTTGGTCATATTTCTTCCGGTTCTCCGCCGAGCGGACTCAAGATTTCGGCTCGGTCTGGCTGATGCTGGACAAGATCGGTTTAGGCCCCGGAAGCGATATATCTGGGTTGTTCGCGCTCCTCTCGCTTGTAGTGTTGTGTCTTGGAATTGCCCTGTTGATTTGGCTAGCGCCGACTCGACCACGAGTCGCGCAAGTGAGCTTCCTCGTGGTCGCTGCTTTTCTTCTGACAAATAAGGTTTACTCGCCTCAATTTGTGTTGTGGCTAATTCCGCTAGCGGTACTAGCCAGGCCGCGGTGGCGCGATTTGATCTGGTGGCAGTTGGCAGAGGCAACGTACTTCGTGGCGGTCTGGTGGTATCTCGTCGGAACAGATTCTGGCGAGTATGGCTTACCCGACGAGTGGTACGCAGCGGCCATCGCTGTCCATGTCTTGGCGACTGCAGCTCTTGCTGGCGTAGTTGTGCGTGACATCCTTTCCCCACGTCATGACCCAATTCGGACCGACGGGAATCCAAGTCATCAAGATGATCCCGGTGGGGGTGTGCTTGATACCGCCCAGCGGACTTAGAGGACCAACCGGTCAACGACTGGAGCAACCGCAGCATGCCAATTCGTTCTCAACGTTTGCTGCCAGGTACCGATCAAGCGGTGGAGTTGAGCTGGGGGCCAGCCGGGGGAGGGGAGGCGAACCTGGCCGGGCTCAGATTGAGGGACGGTAGCGATGACAAGGGAGCGAGAACCGGTCATTGCAGCGTGGGCAATCATGTGGGCTCGCAGGATCTGCACTTCACTTCGCTCGGCTTCCATTTCGGGGAGTCCGGATGATAAGTCCCAGGCCCTTCCACCAGCGACGGCGACGAGCCCGCCGTAAACAATCTGTTTACGTTGTTCTACGACCAGCAGCTTGACCGACCCCGGTTCTTCATGGACTAGACCTTCCCAGCGACGGGCGAGCTCACCCAGACCGGGTAGTCGAATTCCTTGGTGGAGTTGGGTGACCGTCTGATGCACCTGGGGGAGCTCGTCAGCTCGGCCCGTCCGCACGGTGTATCCGGTAAGGACGGCGTTATCGGAGGCCAGATGCCCGATATTTCGCAATGCAGTGCCACCGCCGATCACAATTTCAGCGAGGTAACTCCTAGGAAGCTCTTCAAGGTGGTTCCAGCCGGCCGCGGAGAGTCGCGCTTCGGCTCGGCGATTTTCCCAATGTATTTGATCCGGGCCGCGTCGTGCCAACTCGGTACTACTCGATTTTTCGGCTGGATCGACCCCCCACCAATCCTGGTGGGTGACGTTGGGAGTGACTCGAACTGCTATGGCACCGCGCTGACGCAAGTAGTCACCGAGCGGTTCGGTCCAGTAAGTGAGTGGATGCTGGGGCCGGCGCTTACCTGTCCAGTCGATATCTGGCCCTCCCGCTACAACGGCGACAGTTCGCATCGGCAACCGAGGGAGCCCGCGATAACGGACTAGGCCGGCACCGATCAGGGTGTCGTCCTCGAACCAACCAATTGACTCGGTTCGACACGTTTCAAAGCCCCTAGCCCAGCCTGGTATCTGGTGAAGGGGGATTCTTGGGTGGGCAGCAATGTACGCACGATGCTCCGGGGCGCTGATTACGCGAACGGTGAGCGACATGTCACCCTTCGTCCAGGTCAACCACTACGGGGGCATGATCTGACGCGCCTTTGCCTTTTCGTGCCTCGCGATCGACGTATGCATCGGTGACTCGGTCAGCAAATGGTTGGGTCGCATAAACCAGATCTATTCGCATCCCCCGATTCTTTGGAAAAGCGAGCTGCCGATAATCCCAGAATGTGTAGGCCCGGTCGTACTTCAACGGACGGGGCTCGACCTCGTGCATTCCGAGGTTACGGAGGTCGGTTAGGCGTTGCCGCTCCTGCTCGGTGATGTGCGTGCTATCAGCGAACACATCCAGATCCCAGACATCAGAATCAGTTGGGGCCACGTTGAAGTCACCCAGAAGGGCAAGGTTTGGGTACTCTTCCATTTCGTTTCGCGCCATGGCAGAGAGCTGGTCTAGCCAAGCCAGCTTGTATTGATAGTGATCGTGCTCCAGCGTCCGTCCGTTGGGGACGTAGAGGCTCCATATCCGCTGACCGCCGCAGGTCGCCGCGATCGCTCGAGGTTCGGCAGCACCTTCCCATTCGGGAACATTCGGCAGACCCACCGTGACGTCGTCCAGCCCCACTTTGGACAGGATAGCGACGCCATTCCAGGCTCCATCTCCCGCTACAGCCGAAGCGTAGCCGGCCCCCTCGAGGAGAAGCGCAGGAAAATCGTCGGCGCTGCATTTTGTCTCCTGGAGGCACAAGATGTCAGTCTGAGTTTGGTCGAGCCAATCAATCACTCTTTCGAGCCGTCGGTTAACTGAGTTGATGTTCCAGGTCGCAATACGCACAGTAAGACTGTACTTCCGCACAGCTAGACCGAGTGCCGCGCGTTCCCCAGGCCGCTCATTTTCCCCGAGTTGTCGGGGGGTGCGGGCAGGATTTCTTGTCGAGGGTGGGGTACCGGTACAGTTGTGGAGTTCGCCCAGGCTCAATGGCTTGGGCCAGAGCCGCCCTCCTGCCGCGGAACGTCCGTGGCCGCCGAGACCGAAGGAGGTCCCGTTGGACGCGCGCCACTACGAAGTCATGGTGATTTTGGCACCAGACCTCGAAGAAAGAACTGTACAGCCGACGTTAGATACGTTCCTGAATGTCATTCGTCACAATGATGGAAATGTTGACAATATTGAAGTGTGGGGCAGACGTCGCCTGGCTTACGAAATCGACAAATACTCTGAGGGCATCTACTCCGTGCTTGATGTGAGCTGTACCCCCGAGTCGGTCAAAGAGTTGGATCGTCAACTCAATCTGAACGAAGCCGTGTTGCGGACCAAAGTTGTCCGCCCCGAAATCAAATAGGAGAAATCATGGCAGGCGATACCCAGATAACTGTTGTTGGCAATCTCGTTGCTGATCCGGAGCTGCGCTTCACCCCGTCAGGAGCTGCCGTCGCATCTTTTCGGGTTGCATCCACCCCTCGCTTCTTCGATAAGCAGAGCAACGAATGGCGAGACGGTGAGTCACTGTTCGTCACTTGCAATGTTTGGCGTCAGTACGCGGAGAATGTGGCTGAGTCACTCAACAAAGGCATGCGAGTTGTTGTTGTTGGCAGACTACGGCAGCGCTCCTACGAGACCCGCGAAGGCGAGCGGCGCCAGGTCATTGAGATTGAAGTAGATGACGTGGGCCCCGCATTGCGTAACGCTACAGCTCAGGTTTCCCGAATTTCTCGTGACGGTGGCTATAACGGCGGTGGCGGCGGAGCTGCTGCTCCGGCTGCCGGAAATGATCCATGGGCCGGGGGAAGCCCGGCGGCTTCCGACGCACCTCCCTTCTAGATGAAGGCGGTTCCCCGCTTTCATGAACACAACCACTTCCCTAAGCGAAACAGAGACAGGAAATGAATAAGCAGATAGTCCGGCCGATCCGGACCAAACCATGTCAGTTCTGCATCGACAACGTGACCTACCTTGATTACAAGGACACGCAGTTGCTGCGGAAGTTCATCTCAGACCGAGGCAAGATCCGCGCCCGTCGAGTTACCGGAAACTGCAGCCAGCATCAGCGAGATGTGGCCGCAGCGGTCAAGAATGCTCGTGAGATGGCCCTGTTGCCCTACACCTCAAACGCACGCTGACCAGGAGGCATGAGATGAAACTGATCCTCACCCGCGAGGTCGGAGACCTTGGTTCACCTGGTGACATTGTTGACGTCAAAGACGGCTACGGCCGAAACTACCTCGTGCCACAGGGTTTAGCGATTGGCTGGACCCGCGGTGCGGAAAAGCAGATTGAGCAGATTCGTCGGGCGCGTAAGATCCGTGAGGTCCGCGACTTGGACCATGCCAAGGAGCTGAAGGCGGAACTAGAGGGTCTGACTGTCACAGTTCAGGCTAAAGCTGGTGAGACGGGTCAACTGTTCGGTCGTGTGACTGATAAGAGCATTGCCGGAGCCATCAAGGCCGCCGGTGGTCCTGATGTCGACCGCCAACGTATTGAGGTCAGCGAACCGATAAAGCACGTTGGGGAGCATCGCATTGAGATTCGGTTGCACCCAGACGTCGTTGCCGGGGTCGGGATAGCGGTGACCAGCGAGTAACGAGGAACCTAACCAGCCGTGGCTAATATTTGGGTCACGGTGAGTTCAAGTTGCCGCGAGTATCCTCCACCGAACATGACCGTGTGAACCAGTAGCGGTAGCAATTGATGCAAAGGAATTCGCTGGTGCCAAGAGTCGTCTAGTGGACGAACTTCCTGGTAGCCGGCCAAGATTTCGCTCAACGCACTCGGCGGGAAAAGCGCCAGCATTGCCAGATCCGTCTCGGGATGTCCGCCGTGAGCGGCAGGATCAATGATTGATGCGGTGTCAGTGCGCCACAATAAATTGCCAGACCAGAGGTCGCCATGGATTCGCGATGGCGGAGTCGGTGGTCCTACATCGATATAGCCGTCGGTGAGCCGCTCGGCCAGGTCAGTTAACTCAGCAAGCGCGGAGATCGACATGGCACCGGATTGGGAGGCGAGTTCGGCGAGGGGTAGAAGCCGGGCTTCGGAGTAGAAGGTCGCCCAGTCGTTCCAGCTGCCGTAGCTGGTTGGCACATTGCCCACCCAGCTCGTGGACAATGGCGGTCCTGTCGGGTTCGGTGGCGGAATCCCGAATGCTGCGATGGGTGCGGAATGGATGGCCGCCAGCTCACGGCCGAATTGAACGGCCGCTCGTCTGGTGGGTGGCTTGGAGCTAATCCACTCCAGCGCTAGTGCGGAGTCAGTGACACTGATGACTCGTGGAGTCGTGAGGCCCGCAGCTGACAGCCAGTTCAAACTCGCTGCTTCCGCCTGGAACATTCCCGGTCTCGGTCGCTTTGTCGTCTTGATCAGCAAGGGAAGGTCATCCGTCTCAACACGGTAGGTTAGCGCGGTATCACCGCCGGATAGTGGCTGGGATGAATCCACTTTGGCATCAAGTCCGAGTTCCTGAAGGAACCGCTGTTCAATCACTTGTCGAGTTGGGCGGCGACGGAATCAACTACCCCATTAGCCGCTCTTTCCACCATATGGAGAACGTCGGTAAAACCGTCTTCTCCGCCGTAGTAGGGATCTGGCACTTCCGCATCGGCGGGAGCTGTTGGATCGAACGATCGGAACAGCCGGATGTGGGAAGGATCTTCGTCGTAGGTTGCCGCCAGATTCCTGAGATTGGTCAAGTTCTCCCTATCCATTGCCAAAACAAGGTCACTCGTCGAAAACCAACCCGGCTCAAACTGACGAGCACTGTGTGCGAAGGTATATCCGGCCGACTCCAGCGCATGTCGGGCACGCGGGTCGGCGTCCTGACCGACGTGCCAATGTCCGGTGCCGGCGGATGCCACGGCAACGCGATCCGCCAACCCCGCAGTCATAAGTCGATCCTTGATGACAACTTCGGCTATCGGGGAGCGGCAGATATTTCCTAGACACACACACGTGATGCAATAACCCATGCTGTCGAATGTACCCACCACTCGACTGGACGTAAGTTCCGAGGGAAGCGTCACTATTGAGGTTGACTGTGCTTGTCCGTTGCCAGGGGCTCTAAGAACTTGCAGGTCGTTGTGAATAATCCGACAGACTGCGTGAGTGCGCCATCGGTAAGCAGTTCGACCTACTACAGCGTGAAGTCGGGGACCGGAGTTTTTGCTGCTGTATCGATTAGTTGGATCACCAGTGGTTTGGGGTCGGTTGCGGCCGACGATGCCAGAAGAGCTCCGGAGCGGGCGAAAAGCTTTGTGCGTGCAGCAACCGAAAGCCTGCTCAGCGCGGTGGCCGCGGGTCCTATGGGAGCGAGGCATCCCTCAAAAGACAATATCGGCGATTTCGATCTTCCGAAAGCGAACATCGCCAGCACATCTTGATCATTTTTACACAGACTCGTCAGGAGGCTTTGTGACGCATGACACGGCAAGATCACAAAAGGAAATTTACTATCCACAGGCTATGGATGGAGTTTTCCCTAGTCAAGTGGTGTGTCGTGACCCGCGTCACACCGTAATTCACAGATAATCCACATGTGTGTGGACAGTATTCCCCCCTCGCATCCACAGCCTTATCCACAGGTAGTGATTTTGGGGGTTGGACAGGGGTTCGACGTGGCCGTAACGTCGCAACGTCTCCACTTCACGAAGTGGAAACCGCCGATGTCGGTGCCGGCCTGGAGGCGGTATCGGCCGGCCCGTTGTGGTTCCTGGGGAGGATCCGATTAGGTCGATGGGTTGGGCAGCAGGGGAGAGACAGTTGCCCAACCCATCGATCAATACCTGATCTTCGGTGAATGTCCGTCGCGAACCGTCGGACCCAGCCGTTAGAACGGGGTGACACCGAAATTGTTGCCAGTGCCCTGGTGGCAGCGTGATCAGCAGGACAGTTGCAGATGTCGGAGGCGTTGATGTCGATAGCCGAAGTACCCTCTCTGCCACCCGAGCCCACCACAGATGAGCGGCTCCCGCCTCAAGATGTCGCGGCAGAACAGTCAGTCCTCGGAGCCATGCTGTTAAGCAAGGATGCGATAGCGGATGTCGTCGAGAGCCTTGCCGCCGATGAGTTCTATCGCCCGGATCATCAAACCATCTTTCGCACGGTCTTGGACCTATTCACAAAGGGTCAACCAGCTGATTTGGTAACGGTCTCAGATGCACTGGGCCGCAGCGGAGATCTTGGTCGAGTCGGTGGACCTACCTACTTGCATACCCTCGTGGAAGGCGTTCCCACAGCAGCGAGCGCGAGTTATTACGCCGATATCGTCCATGACAAGGCCGTGCTAAGAAACCTGGTTACCGCTGGTACTCGAATCGCTCAATGGGGGTATGCCGGAGAAGGAGAAGTCGATCAAATAGCAGATCGAGCTCAGTCCGAGATCTTCGACGCGACGGTGTCGCGTTCGGCGGAAGACTACGTGCCACTTGCCGACATTATGGACAGCGCGATCACCGAGATCGAGGGTATCGCTGCTCGGGGTGGCGAAATGGTGGGCGTCCCGACTGGCTTTGTGGATTTGGATCGGCTCACCAATGGTCTCCATCCAGGGCAACTAATAATCGTGGCTGCTCGGCCAGCAATCGGTAAATCGACACTTGGTCTCGATGTAGCTCGGGCGGCATCAGTTAAGAACGGCCTGTCCTCAGTCATCTTCTCGCTGGAAATGAGTCGAAACGAGATTGTTACGCGCCTCTTGAGTGCTGAAGCTCAAATTCCATTGCATCACATGCGATCGGGCAAGATGCAGGACGCCGAATGGCGCAAGATCGCATCTCGACAAGGGGCCCTGCATGAAGCGCCCCTATTTGTGGACGACTCACCCAACATGACAATGGCTGAGATCCGAGCGAAATGTCGCAGATTGAAACAGCGGAATGAGCTTCGCCTGGTGATCGTGGACTATATGCAACTCATGACGTCGGGGAAGAAAGTCGAGTCTCGGCAACAGGAGGTGAGCGAGTTTTCGCGTTCGCTAAAACTCCTCGCTAAGGAACTTAATGTTCCGGTGATTGCTATCAGCCAGCTCAACCGCGGGCCCGAAGCAAGAAATGACAAGAAGCCGATGCTGTCGGATCTCCGAGAATCAGGCAGCTTGGAACAGGATGCCGACATGGTGATACTGATCCACCGGGAAGATGCCTACGAGAAGGACAGCAACCGCATCGGGGAAGCAGATCTGATTGTCGCTAAGCATCGCAACGGGCCCACCGACACGGTGACGGTGGCGTTCCAAGGGCACTACAGTCGCTTCGTCGATATGGCTCGCGAATGATGGCCTAGTGAATGCGTCAGGACTGGAGCCAGCCTTACTGAGGTGCGTTCCGATCTTGTGATTGGTGCACCGGCAGCGTTACCGACAGGCTGGCTTTTGACCAGCGGGCACCTCATCGGACCCACAGCAGACCTCACCAAAGCAGACCTCTCCGGCATCAACTTGCACCGGCTCTTGCACCGGCACCGGCCCCCGCCAAGCAGAACTCGCGCAAGATTCGCGAAGTTTGGCTGGCAAGATTCTGCGGATAACCAGCGACGGCGAACCGGCCGAGGGCAATCCAAGTCCGGCGTCGCCGGTGTATTCCTCAGGACACCGCAACGTACAGGGGCTGGCCTGGGACGAGGATGGGCGACTATGGGCCAGCGAGTTTGGCCAGAACGGTGTGGATGAACTGAATCAGATCCAACCAGGATCGAACTATGGCTGGCCAGAGTGCGAAGGTCGCTGTGACAAGACAATTACGCCCCACCCGCCGCTCAATAGTCGCCGACCTCGATCGCCAGTCCTTCCGGGAAGGCCATCGCCGATAGATCGGCCTGGATCGCTGGATAATAAGGGCGGTTGCGGGATGTCGTCGTCACCGATAGCCGCGGCTTTTGTTGGTAGCCACGAATAACACCGATGGGCGCGGATCTCCCCAGTCTAAGGACGACCGGCTGTTTCGGGTGGAACTACCGGGCTAACCTCTTTAGTAGTTCTCTTCCTGTGAAGGCTGCGGCAGTCCGGGTAGGCTGCAACTCGTCCACCTAACCTGGGAGCGACCATGGTGACAAAGTTCCTTGTCCCGGCGTTGTTGGTTACCGCTTTGTTGGTAGCTAGTTGCTCCACCTCGACCAGTGCGCCCGATGAGACGGCGACGCCGGAACCGTCGGGACAACAGATCAGTGACTGTGTCAAAGACGGCCAAGGGTTCACGGGTGGTGCGACGGTACCGCTGCAGATCTTCGGCTCCTACGGCCCAGGACAGTCGCTGGTTTGGGATGTCGCCAAGGGCAAGACGGCCGGTGGCGCGCAGAACGTTCAGATGGCAACCGGCATGCCCAACGGCATCGTGACCATCCTGTGGGGCAAAGATGCGGGCGCAGGAGAAAACACCCTCACCGTGGAGTGCACCACCGGCTGGGGTGTTTACGACGAGGACGATCCGACGAAGTTGTGGCATGTGGGGATCATCTCCGACGGAATTCCCGGACTGGGAACTGACACAATCTTCTGCCACCGCATTGAGATGGACACCTCTGGCGATCAGGTCACGATGAAAATGTGGGAGACCTTCTGGAAATACGGCGAGGACTACACCTGCCCAGACACGCTGCAGCAAATCCTCGATGGTGACCTAGACTTCCCTAATTCGGTGACCTACTTGGAGTTACCGGACACCGGCATTGGGGCGGGTACCATTCCCCCGTCGGAGTGGACCACCGATGGGACCGAAGTCGGAGTTGTACTGTAGCGGTCTGCCCAATAAGCCGGCATTAACCGATCGCAGTCGGCTTATCGGAGGTGCGCGGGGACCAGTCCGGATCGTTCAGCAGCCAGGCGAAATAGAGGATCGAAAACTGACCGCAGCTAGGATCAGAAGTGATGCGCTGATGTAGGTAGCGCTTCCCAGTTGCCGATCATCTGCGGGTGGCGCCCACCAAGCCATGATTCTGGCCGCCAGTGCCAGTAGGGCCAGCAGCAGTCCACCCATCGGCAACAACTTGTTGGCAAGTTTCGTGCGGGCTGCTGAACGCCTTGCTGACGTCGCAGAAAGCCTCCTAACCTCACTCGCGCTTCCCGCCGAGCGCCAGGACCTTCGCGAAGCCATTAGCAGCTACCGAACCACTACGGCATAGATAACCGCAGCGCGTCATCACCGCGCGGTAGCAACTGCTCGCAGATCACCCTGACCCCCAGAAGCCGTGATCGTCAACCAGACACCTTGCCCCCGTGACCACTCTTTTCTAACCGGCTAAACCACCTCGATCACTGACCATGGATCGGCGGCCAGTAACAAGAAGCAGTGGGGACTTATCCCGCTACCCCGTAGCCCGACGTGGGGTCTTAGGTCGTGACACTTTCGAGACGCCTGTGGAGGGTCAGAGCACCCCAGGGACGGTGTTGGGCGGCCCTAGTGAGCCGTCCCAAGGCGTGACACATCGTGAGCTTTTCGGGGGGTGAACGCGAGACACTGTTACGGGGTCTTATTTATGCACACGGCTCGCGAATGTTGTCCTAGAGAATGCGTGAGGATACGCGTGACGCCTCGCCTCCAAGTCACCATCAATTCAGCCGGACATTCCCACACGGATATAAGTGTCGGCAATCGTAGTCATCCCTCTTTGGAGACGAAGTCGGTGTCAGTTGGCGGTGGTCCCGCGGAGCCCCAAGAAAGGGATCTCGATCCGTAGCTAATTCGGATAGGCTGAGGTCCCTACCTTCGGTCAGGAAGGCCACACCCTCATGTCTCGAAAAGGAATCCGCTATGGCGCGGGAGCAGTATTAATCGCTACGTGTGCCATAGCCGTTGGAGCGGGGTCTCTGACGCCAGCAATAGCGGCGAAGCCCACTCCCCAAGAGTCCAAGACCCTTACTAGGACCGATGCCGGGCCAGCCGATATCGCAGTCGATGTGTTCGGAAACATCTACACGGCCAACGCCCGAGCAAACACCGTCACCAAGATCACTCCGGGTGGAAAGGCTTCGACGCTCGGCACAACGGGCAGCAAACCGCGAGGGATTGCGGTAGACGAAGCGGGCAACGTCTACACCAGCAACCTAGATTCGGATAACGTCACGAAAATTACTCCCGACGGGGTTTCTACCATCCTGGGCGTTACTGGAAAAGATCCAATCGATATCGCAGTTGATGCGAGTGGCAATGTCTATACGACCAACTACATCGACAGTTCCGTCACCAAGATCACGCCCGAGGGTACTTCGACTGCGCTAGCTGCCACCGGCTCGCAGCCATTGGGGATTACTTTAGATCGGGCGGGCAACATTTATACGGCCAACGAACAGTCGGATAATGTCTCCAAGATCACGCCCGATGGCCAATCATCAATTCTGGCCAAGACAGGACGTTGGCCGCAGGCGATCACCATCGATACAATGGGAAATCTCTACACGGCTAACTGGAACTCTCGAAATGTTTCTAAAATCAAGCCGTCTGGCAAATCGAAGATCCTAGGTAGTACGGGACGCCGCCCGATCGGTATCACTGTTGATCCATATGGAACCGTTTACACAACTAACAACGGCGCTAACAGTGTGTCCAAGATTATCCCCAATGGAGATTCCAAGGTCATCGCTCGGACGGGTAGGCGTCCGATTGGAATTGCGTCTGATGCCGCTGGCTTTCTCTATACCGCCAACTTCTTGTCGAACGACGTAACCGAGGTGTTTCCAAAAATCAACAAATCCGCTGATGTTCTGTCGCTGAGCACGGTAACCGTAAAGTCTCCGCGCAATCGAGATGCGTGGATTATTCCGTTTTGGAATGACGTGTACAAAAACAAAGCCGCATGTGAGGCGGCACTGCCTGAGGTCATAGCTACCGTTGCGGAAAATGCTGATCCCGCCGTTCAAGCAGAATCAGCGAACAACTGCATGGGAGTTGGCGGTGTTCCCTACAAGTACCGAATAGCCGAGATGGAGTTGACGGTGAAGCAATGGGCGGACTTCCTCAATACCGTCGACCCTAAAGGCCGCAACAAGCACCGATTGTGGGACGCAGCCCAGAGTTCTCGGGCCTGGCCAAAATACGGTTCTATCAATCGAAATAAGCGTGCGCCCAAAGGTCAACACTATTATGTGGCGTCGCCGCAGTGGGCCGACAAGCCCTACAACGTAGCCGACTTCACCCGGGCCGCGCGACTGGCCAACGCCTTAGATAACGGCGAAACCCTGTCCCAGAAGACAAAGCGACAGAAGACGGTGACCGGCAAGAAGTTGCGGCTTACGACGTACAAAGTGCGACTGTCTTCCAAGACCGAAAAGGGCATGTACTCCATGAAGGATCGGAAGGCTACGCGAAATTCAAAGCGAGGCTTCGCAGTTTCGAGCCAGGACGAATGGATCAAGGCGGCCTACTTCGACCCCAAGGGCGACGGGAAATATTCGTACTGGGACTATCCGACCAACCCAGGTCGTTTCGTTCCTTGTCCGGTCGATGACTCTGGATGCTTCGAAGGGGAGCAGCCCAGCATGACCAAGCTCGACGAACACGGCAACGTCCTTAGGGCAAAGAAGCGGCAGCCGCTGGCATCGTTTGAGGCACTGCCTGGCGTCGCGCCCGACTGGTGTCCTGATCCATTTACAGATGCACAGTGTGCGGTGTCACCATTCCCAAAGCTTGACTCCATTTACACCGGGAATATGAGTTCGGTCGGTCAAGCAAAGACTCGATCGCCTTGGGGCACTCTTGATCAGGGCGGCAATGTCGTAGAGATCACCGACACTATTGCGCCGCCACCTCCGCTCGAAGACCCGGATATCGTGTGGCGTCGCTGGCACGGTGGAGTTGTCACTGCAACTGCCTATCAAATGTGGCTGTCGGCAGTGGGTGTTACCCCGCAAACCGTCCCCGGTTACGCCGTCAACCCGTGGCGAGGGATCCGACTGGTTGTTCGTGACAGGACGGGGTGAAATCGGTCGTGATGCTCTTCAGCAGTGACACGTGACTGCTGAAGAATATGACGAAAAGCTTCCCCGCTATTTGTTAGGGAATCCGGAGGCTGTTTGCCCAGAGAAGCGGGTTAGTAGGCTGCCACGTAGCGGGCCACCCGCTCAATGTCGCTCAAATTAGCGAGCGATTCGAGTTCTCCCAATTTTGTGGTGTGGTAGGCATCGACAAAATCAGAGCCAAGCCAACCTGTGAGACGAGAGCTGTGAGAGAAACGCTCTAAAGCCTGACCCAGAGAGCGCGGTAAGTGCACCAAACCTAGCTCGTCGCGCTCGGCCGGACGCATGGTTTCGGGCGCCGTATTTGTCACGTGAGGTCGCGATAAATTCTCGCGGAGACCTTGCAGTCCCGAAAAAGCTAAAGCGCCCAAAACCAGATAGGGGTTTCCGGAGACATCAGCGGCTCGATATTCGAAATTGGTTGCGGAGGCTGGATCCACGCCAGCGAGTTGGGGTGCGACACATAGTCGCAACGAGGCTTCCCGGTCCAGATGTCCCAGGTTGTTGTAGGTCGCACTCCAACGATCGGGCTGTAACCGATCGTAGGAAATGCCGCTTGCTGCAGTCAGCGCGACGAAGTCAGGTATATCGCGAAGTACGCCCGAAAGGAATGAGCCAGCTAGACGTGAGATGCCATTTGAATCGTCGCGATCAAATGTCACTGGTACACCGTCGAGATCGACCAAGCTGAAGTGGACGTGTACCCCGTTGCCGACTGCGGCCGGCTCCATCAGCGGAGAAAAACTCGCCCGACCACCTGCGCGGAGAGCCATCCGGCGCACGATTTCGCGCACTTGGACCGCTTGGTCAGCAGCTTTAAGACCGAGCACCGCAGTTTGAGTGACCTCAAACTGTCGAGGTCCAAACTCCGCGAGAAAAGTGTCGGGTATCAGCCCATTGCTGCGCATCACCGCCAGGACTGAGCCTGGAAAAACTCCCGCAGACTCAACGGACTCCACCAAGTAGGCGTCGCCCAACCGATTATCAACCCCAGTGAAGTTGAACTCGTGCTCGAAGGCGGCCAGGATCTGGATGCCGAATTCATCTCTTAAGCCGGCCAAACTCCGTCGTAGTGCATCCCGGGGGCAACCGAACCAGGTAGATCCGTCTAACTCGACGAGATCGGCCAGCATCATTCGAGACTCGGGGTGACCCTCCTGGCCGGGGATAAGAAGAGCCGTCTCCGGATCTGGCATCATCAGCAATTCGCCACGTGCTGCCCAGGGTGTTGCGGGGGTCTGTCCGAAGGCATTGATCATGAGATTCGTGGGTGCCAGCGCCATGCCGACCTGTTCACGGTTTGGGAGGGCGCTAACCGGGAAACCCTTGCCGCGCACCTGGCTGGCGTAATCGCAAATGGCGAGCATCATGATCGGCTCAGGATGGATCGAGGGCACCGAAACAGTTGCATTATTGGAGTAATCCATCAGTATTTGAGATTAGTGCGATTTAGTCTCCGAAGTCGCCTCGACTGCCTGCACTCGCGATAGCGGGAAACGGTTAAACACCGAGTTCCAACCGTCAAAGATCAATTTCCTGAGGTACGCGGCCGGAGGAAAATCGCCGCTACGCAGGCGGCGTCAGTCGCCTGCGTTATCCAATGAGCCAAGTGAATATCGTTGGCCGCTGTTCCCCGTCGTATGACTTGCCGGGACACTTGAGAGATGGTGGAGATCTCGGTGTGGCTGGAAGGTGTATACGATCTGTGGCCAACGCTGCGACCCCTACAACGAGGAGCAGCGGATCCTACGATGGTGCGGGATCAGACTGGAATCTGGCGCGGTTTACTGACACCGGAAGGTGCGGCAAGCATGCGGATACAGCCGCGTGTGGAACGTTCTGGGGTCAGTATCCGAGTCCACACGTACGGTCCCGGTGCAGCCTGGGCGGCGAGAACCGCTCCGGACCTGTTCGGTGCCAACGACAAGCCCGATACGTTCCGAATGAAGCTAGTCGGTCTGAGGCAAGACAAAGGATGGTCTGCGGAACAGCAGTTAGCGATCGAGTTTGTTGCCCGTGAATATCTGCGCACCAGCTGGCGATTACCGAGATCCCACGGTGTATGGGAGGCGCTCTTAGCGGCAGTTCTGGAACAAAAAGTTACGAGCAAGGAATCCATAGGGGCCTGGCGTGCGCTGACCTGTGACTTCGGCGATCTGGCTCCAGGTCCCGTACCTGTGGGTCTGCGGGTCCCGCCCACTCCTCGACAAGTCCGGCGGGTGCCGTCTTGGCGTTGGCGACGTATGGCAGTGGACCGTCCTCGTAGTGACACCTTAATGCGGTTATGCCGAATGGAATCGGCCCTTGCGCGGCTCTCGCAACTTGAACTCAGTAAAGCCCGGACCGTGCTTACCAACGTCCGTGGTGTTGGTGACTGGACGTACGCGGAACTGGCACAACGAGCTTTGGGTGATGCAGATGCGGTAAGCGTCGGTGACTATCACCTCGCTCGTATGGTTACCTACTCGATTCTCGGTCGCAATGACGGAACTGACCAGCAGATGCTGCATCTGTTGCAACCCTTCGCTGGAGACCGTTACCGAGCCGTGCGGATGATTGAACTCGTAGGAAGGATGCCCCCCAGACGAGGTCCCCGAATGTCGATTCCGTCCTATCGGTACGGCTAAGAGCGGCGCAGCGCTGCCATCCCTAGAAGTGGATTCTCACGCACTACCGATCCTTGACCACAAGAATCTCTGGGGTATCGAGTTGCTGTGAAACCAGGTGAAGTGACACCTAAACAGCCACTAGAGCCTTACCGATATTGGCTCCAGTGAACAGCCCGAGCAGTACGGTCGGTGCGTTCTCGAGCCCCTGAGTAACATCAACTCGCGACTTCAACTGCCCCGCCATCATCCACCCGCTCAGTGCCTGCGAAGCTTCCCTGGCTTGATCGAAATGGTCAAGAACGATGAAGCCTTGCAGTAGTGCCCGTCGCGGGACAACATTGACAATATTGGCAGGACCCGGCTGCAACTCTTTGCCGTCGTAATTAGAAATTGAGCCGCACATGACGATCCTCGCTTTGTCTCGAATCTGCCCTAGGACCGCATTAAGTGTTTCGCCACCGACATTGTCAAAGTAGACGTCTATTCCCTTGGGGCAGGCTTGATGGAGCTGTCGGGCAATATGTCCTTCGCGGTAGTTGAGGCATTGGTCGAACCCCAGTTCCTCTGTCACCCACGCGCATTTTTCGGGACTGCCCGCAAGCCCGATCACTGTCGCGCCTTTGATCTTTGCAATTTGACCAGCTAGCGAACCCACGGCGCCCGCTGCACCCGAGACAACGACCGTTTCTCCTTCGGCCGGCTTGCCAATATTCAGCATCCCTACGTAGGCGGTCAATCCGGTGGCGCCGAAAACTGACAATGCGTCGGTGTAGTCCACACCATCAGGAATGATGAAACCCCCGTCTGAGACTGCTAAAGACTGCCAACCGGTCATCCCGGTGACCCGAGTTCCCACTGGATACTGGGTATTGCGGCTTTCGATGACTTCGCCTGCGCCGCCGGCACGAATGACCTCACCCTCGGCGATTTTGGGGAGGTAGGTGTCGTATGCGACCCATCCTCGAATCGTTGGATCGACCGAAACGTATTTGACGTCAAGCAAGAACTGGCCATCTTCGAGTTCTGGTGTGGCGATCTCATCGTCGGCAAAGTCACTCGCAGCCAATTTATCCGTTGGGGTCTGCGCGAGGGTGATTCGTCGGTTTGTCGTCATACGGGCACTCTAACGGTGCTCAATCAGAGGCCAGTGAGAGTGCTGCCGATTTTCGTGCTGTGAAGTTAAACGACTGCACAAAAGTCTCCGTCTCAGGGAACTGAGGAGTCTTATTTGTGATCCAATTCCTAGAGCAGTCAGAAGCACTTAACGATCCTCACAACTGCGGTGATTCGTTCGTTGGTGGCTTGACGTCAGGTTCGAAGGCTTGATCGACGACGGCTGGATCTACGGCGCAGCACTGATCTCCCTGCCAGGTTCGGTAGCCTTCCCAACCGGCCAATGCGGCAATCGTCAATGCCGCGATGGGATCGGCCCACCACCAACCCAACCAGGCATTCAAACCTAAACCCATGAGCAGAGATAGCGACAAGTAACTACAGACGAAGGTCTGTTTCGAGTTAGCGACAACCGAGTTGGAAGAGAGTCGTTTCCCGGTCGCTCGTTGCGCAAATGCAAGATACGGCATTATGACGATCGATGCGATCGCCAACACAATCCCGATCTGCGAAGGCTGAGCCTCTCTCCCGGTAGCTAGATCTATGAGCGACATGGTGCCCACGTACAGAGCTAAACCCAAGAAACAGACAGCGATAAGCCGACCAGCGAGTTTCTCTTTTGCCTCGGGGATCGGACCTCTGAATTGCCAGAGGATGACAAGACCCGATGAAACTTCGACTAGAGAGTCCAGCCCGAAGCCGATGAGAGCTCCGGAGTCCGCGACGTTACCGGCAGACAAAGCAACTACGGATTCAATGACGTTGTAACCGACCGTCAGCATCGCCAGCAGTCGAGCCCGTTGGATCAAACTTGAACGCGAGGAGTCGCTTAGGCCTGACGAAATCATTATGAAACGTGGTTCCTTTACTTTGGCAAGGTCACCTGGATATCGCCCAATCATTTTAACCAGTTCCGATTCGGAAACGGAGTTCTGGCGGATTATCGCTCGGCTCAAGAGGACGTTTCTGCGTGCTTTACTTGCGCCTGATCTGCTCGATTAACCAAACTGACGAGATGGACAACGTGGACCTTTCACATCTCTCGTCATTAACCAGTGATGATCGCGCCTCGAAAAAACGGAAAAGATTTTTCGCAAATCTTGCGACGGTCAAGGGCCTGATACTTGTTGTTGCGGGAGGCATCGCTTTACTGGCCCCGCAGGTCTCATTGCCGATTGTGCGACTCGCCTCAGCCGTCGCCCTAATTGTTTGGGGTTTAACGGAGGTATGGACGGCTACGCGCTACTGGCGCGACGTGGGAGTTGGCGGACTGTCGCTCGCACTGATTTCGATTGTTACCGGAGTCGGTATTTTGCTAGTCGCACCGGGCCTGGAGATCCTCTTGATCCTCAGCGGAACCTACCTCTTTGTGCGAGGTGTGGTCGTAGCTATTCACCTTATTTTCCGACGAAATGGCCAAATCGCGGAGAGAACGATTTCAGCATTACTTCAAATAACACTCGGCATTATGCTGTTCTTTTTGCCGGATGCAGTGGCAACGGCTCTGTTCGGGTTTGCGGCGCTGACGGCAGTTTCCGTAGGTTCGATTTTTCTTTATTACGGGTTTCTTCGAGAGCAAGAAGTTCAAGATCTAAATGTGGCGACCTTGGCCTGGATCTGTAAACGATGGCTCAGGGAAAACGACTTAGGATTTGAAGTACGGAGTGAGATAGCGGAGGGGCTGTATTTCGAGGAACCGCAGAGACGAGGGAAACTCAGGTCCTGGTGGACGATGTTGGGTCTCTCCGTACTCATTGCTACATTCGGAATTTTGCAGGATTCAACAGCGGTGGTCATAGGAGCGATGCTTATAGCTCCCCTAATGATACCGATTTTGGGCGCGGCAGGGGCCATCGTAAACGGGCGCAGGCGGAGGTTACTGTCTTCTCTGGCGCTAGTGCTGATGGGCGCAGGCATGTCGATCTTTGTGGCATTCGCCGTGGGCAGGTGGACACCGGATTTAATCCAGGTGGAGGTCAACTCCCAGATAGCGAGTCGAGTGTCGCCGAATCTTATAGATATGGGGATCGCCTTGGCTGCGGGTGCGGCGGGCGCCTTCGCAACCGTCAACCGTCGGGTGGCGGGCAGTATTGCCGGCGTCGCGATAGCGGTCGCTCTCGTGCCTCCACTGGGTGTGGCGGGATTAACGCTCGAAATAGGAGAGTTTGCCCTGGCCTGGGGTGCCTTCCTCCTATTCTTGGCAAACTTCGTGGCCATACTCCTGTCCGCGACCCTAGTGTTCGCTCTCGGCGGGTGGGTATCGGTTAAACGACTTCGCGCGCACGTGAATGACGTATACGTAACCGCCGGGCTGGTAGGTGCAACGGCGATGGTCGTCATCGTTCCCTTGCTCTTCACGCAACAGGGAATAGTGTCACAGGCCCGGAACCTAGCTACCGCCGCTGGCATCGTTGACCGGTGGGTTGGGGAGACCAACTTGGACCTCGCGGTTCAGGAGGTAGAGATCTCCGAAGATACGGTAACGGTCCGCGTCCAAGGCTCGGACGCATTTCCAGATCCCGATACTTTAGGGCGGGAGTTGGGAGAGAGCCTGAACAAACCGATCGACCTGGACATCTTCTTCACCCCGACTGAGGCGATCAGGTACCGGGCCCCAAGCAATCCCTAAAGTCAGACAACGACCTTGCCNTTNCTCTTTCGCGAATCGTGCTGAGTAGATCGTCAGTGCAAAAAAATCAGATGGTTGCGACGTTTCTGTGACGTACTTCGGATTCGGCTGCGAGTTTAGGCAGATCCAGGGAAGAAATAACAAACCTATGAATACACAAACACAAACACACGAAATATCCAACGGGTATCCGGCGACAACAACAGTGGCTCCGGTTCGCCCCCGAACAATCAAGGTTGCACGCGCCTACTACGCAGTGGTAGCGACTATCGGCACGACGGCTGTAGTAGCCGCCTTGGCGATAGGCGCTAGCCGCGGTGGTGCCGAAGGTATGGTGGGCTTCCTGAGTGAGATGACCTACTGGAGCAACATTCTTGTTGCTGTTATTGGCTGGTCGCTGGTCATCAATCCTCAACGTGATGGCCGCTTCTTCAGGTGGCTTCGGTTCAGCAGTCTGGTGATGATCAGCGTCGTTGGTCTAGTCTATCCGCTGATTCTTGCCGCAAACGCGAATCCGACTGGCTATGAGGTGTACACCAATATCGCTGTTCACTACATCATGCCCTGGGCCACCTTATTGGGATGGTTAGTCTTCGGGCCACGCCCGCGGATCACCCTGGGAACGGTCGCTTTAATGCCCATCCTGCCGGTTCTCTACACGACCTACGCGATGGTGTACGGCGCGGTTTTGAATCCGACAGGTGAGTACCCCTACTCGTTCCTTGATCCCGCCACTGGTACGAGTCAGGTAGCGGCACACATTGCCATGATTATGGTGATTGGCCTCGCATTCGGATTCCTCTACTGGGGAATCGATCGGGCTCTGAGCAGAGGCGTCAAGCCCACGAAGTTATCGGGTCAGGCAATACCCCAGCAGATTGATGCGGCGAGGGTTGCTGACGAGACTTTGGCTCCGGACCGAGTAGTCGAGAAGGTCTAATACGAGAGAAAGAGAAATACACGAGGAATGGGCTAGGGCCACCGACTTGGTGGCCCTAGCCCATGTGCTTGCATAGCGCTTCTGGGACGTGCTTATGGTTGACGAGCATTGGATAGAGCACTGCGAAAGATTTCCCACGCTAGACTCGAACTGGAGGGATTTGTATGGGTGATATTGCAGCGATCAAAGCCACAAATCTGACCAAGAGTTACGGCAGGTCGAGAGGCATTGAAGATGTATCTCTGGATGTTCATCCCGGCGAAGTTATGGGTTTAGTGGGTGAAAGCGGAGCAGGTAAGTCGACCTTTTTGCGAGCATTGCTCAACTTTATTTTTCCCACGGCAGGCTCGCTTGAAGTTTTTGGCCGATCAGTCGTCAAGGATCCGGTTGAAGTCAGAAGACGCAGTACCTACTTACCGGGTGAGTTTGTAGTCCCGGCACGGTTGACCGGGCATCAAACGTTGCGTCGCTATGCCTTCACACGGAAGCAACTCAGTCAGGGGCGGATTGATGACCTCGCAGATCGCCTCAAACTCGATCTTTCACGAAAAGTTGGAGAGTTATCCAAAGGAAATAAGCAGAAAGTGGCATTGGTTTTAGCGTTTGCTCCAAAAGCGGACTTGATCGTTTTGGATGAACCAACCAGCGGATTAGATCCGATACTTCAGCGGACGTTTGCCGGCATGGTCAAAGAGGTTACGGCCCAAGGTACGACAGTAATTCTTTCCAGCCATGTCATGAGCGAAGTCCAGCACATTGCAGATCGAGTGGCTCTTTTGCGAGACGGAAAGCTTGCGGCGGTCGGCAAGGTCAGTGAACTATTGCAGGACTCGCGTCGACGAGGGAGTGTTCGACCGAAACGGGCAGAGGATGTGACGGCAGTCGCCGGTCAGTTGTCGGACATCGAACAGGCAAGTGAAATTAGAGTTGATGATGGTGAGATCAGTTTTGCTTGCGTGGGAGCGGTAGATCCCATTGTGAAACTTCTGGCGGCGTTCGATATTGAAAGTTTGGATCTTGCGCATGCTGATTTAGAGGATGCCTTCTTCTCAGACGACGCCTTAGAGTCTGGGGAAGTGAAATGAAACTCGTACGGAGTGAACTTTCGCTGCAACGCGCTTCCCTCATTGGTTGGAGTCTGGCTATCGCTGCCTTCGTGGCGTTAGTTGTCGCCGTCTACCCCTCTGTTGCGGGAGACGACTCACTGGATGCGATTTATGAAGGGCTCCCCCCAGCAGCTCAACAGCTACTGGGGGGATCAGATGCTACCTCTCCAGTGGGTTATCTCAATACTCAGCTTTACGCCTTCCTGCTGCCCGCCATACTCTTGGTCTTCGCTTTTGGTCGGTCGGCTGGCACGATCGCCGGGGAAGAGGAGCAGCGGACACTCGATTTGCTCCTAGCTCAACCGCTGGCTCGCTGGCTCGCATATATGGAGAAGGCACTAGCGATCGCAATCGGGCTCTTCCTTCTTTCCGTTGCAAGCCTGATCCCGCTGTTTGCTCTTAACTCCTCAGCAGGTTTGGATATTTCAGTCGCAAACCTTATTGGCCAAACAACTCAGATGTTCCTGTTCTGTCTGGCTCTGGGGATGTGGACCATGGCCGTATCCTCGGCAACTGGAAAGCGCGGTTTGGGTCTTGCCGTGGTCATTGGCTATACGGTCGCGAGTTATCTCATTTACGGCTTGGCAGGCACAGTCAGCTGGTTGGAAAATATTGTGCCGGCCACACCGTGGCGCTGGTACGCCGAGAACCAACCCCTTCAAAATGGCGTTGGGGTGGAGGAGTGCCTGGTGCTCCTGGCGGCGGCTGCAGTCGGGGCCTTGGTAGGCATGTGGTTCTTTAACCGACGTGATTTACACGCTTAGCCAGTTTCGCGGTTGGTTCTATTTGGATAGTTTGCGTAGGTAGTTGTCCATATTCACCATTTGGTCACCGGTGTCACCAGTGAAGCCAGCAACATTCATGAATTCCACGACATCGCCGAAGAGCATCATTTCTTCGCGTTGTTCAGCAACGAACCATTGCAGCATGTTGAAGGTGCTGAAGTCGTCTTCGGCAAGCGCCGCCTTGGTCAAGCTATTGATTTGGTCGGTGACCTTCTTCTCGTGGTCGTAAGCGGAGTGCACCATGTCGACCAGACTCTTCCAGTTGGCCTCTGGTGCGGGAATCGTCTGTAGATTTACGACGGCATCGGATTCAATCATGTAGTCGATGATTCGATCTCTATGTTGGATCTCTTCCGCGACGTGGGAGCGAAAGAATGCACCGGCTCCGGAGAGCCCCATTGCTTCGCATGCCAGACTCATCTGCAGATATAGCTGAGAAGCTGCCAATTCACTGGTTACTTGGTCGTTGAGCTTGTCAGCTATGTTTTCGCTCATGAGCATGGTCAGTTCCTCTTTCGTCTGCCCGCACGGGTGCCTAAAATAGTTAGGTAAGCCTAACCTACTTTTATTTCGGATGCTGGCACTCGATGAACGCCTTCGGTCGTATGTCCCGGTAAGAGGAAAGCCCGATAAACCGGTGACACTCGATTTTTCAAGTCCCTTGCAATGGTCTATCAGCCATCGACCAATTTTTAGCGATACGTGAATCTGCGCCTCACGTGCCTATAGATAATGCTAGACGTAGTGACGTGTGGCTTGAGAACTTCTTTTATCAGCTTCCCGTCTGGGCGTGCTTTGCGGTGGCTTTCGTCCCAGCAGCTATAGCGGCTGTTGTGATCCGACCGTTTGCGCGCACGCTGGTAGAAGACGGCGGAACAACCGTGCTACGCGATCGCGTATTCGCGTTGGCTTCGACTGCTTTTGTTTTTGTGGTCGCCTTATCTACGAACACGCTGTGGACCCAGGACGCTGATATTGCTAATGCCGCTCGCTCTATGGTCACGTCGGGGCAAGAGTTGGCACAAACCACAGATCGAACGCAGTTGCAGAATCAAGATCAGATCGTTGAATCTTTGAATCGTTTTCTGAATCTGGTGGCGGATCAGGAGACTGAAGTTGGTCCGCTTCTGGGGGCCGATGATGTCAACGAGAGTCTGCGGGATCTACGTGAAGTCATCTTCCGTAACAATGTGAGCGATCAGGACTACAGTTCCTTGGATCAGAGTTATCAGAACCTGATCGAGGATCGAAGTGACTACCTCTCGTCGCTCAACCAGCCAGGCGTCCCCGACATTTTGTGGATCGCGGTGATTATTTTGGGTCTGCTGCTTATCGCCACGTTCGCTCTGTATCCGATTGGAAGATCGCGCCGTTTTAGTAATACCGCGACGGTGGTAGCGGTCTTTACAGTTGGCCTCATCCAGTTGCCCATGTGGGTGCTGAACTCATCTGAGCAGGTCGCAAAAATGGTCGATCCATTCATTGCTCTTGGAGTGGGCGAATCTGTGACCACAAGCCCACCGATCGTCGCTCAACTTGTCGTGACGACTGCCGTAGCGATGGTGGGCGCCGCAGTAGCGCTAGGGCTATTTATCTTGGGTCGGCGAAGGTTCTCACGCAAAAATTTCAAGAGAGTCGAAACGGATTACAACTCCGAACTGGATTTACTGAATCAAATCCGCGATTCACTGCACTCGATTGAGGTGGGACAAAAACTGGAAAAAGATGGCCCTAGGGATTCCAAACCAGATCAGTCCTAATCCGGACATTATTTTTTGGGCGCTGGACCATCGCATCTCAATCGGATTTGACTAGTTACTCCGCGAGGAACTGCAACAACGATCGGGCGATGTGAAACCAGATATGCCAACCTTCAGTGTGGCCGACATCGTGAATAGCGAGTTCCCCGCGCCCCTGGGATGGCAATCGGGGCATTTGCAGACTATTCGAAGCCGTATCGTGCGTCGGAAGTACGACTTGTCGCAGCTGAGCCATCAACGCAGTGAGTCCGTCACACTCGACGATGGCAGCGGTGACAGTTTGGTTTTGCAAATCCAGCAGAATATTCATCCCCGCGACGAAGGCATTGTCTTGCTGGTGCATGGGCTTGGTGGAAGTGCCGAGTCGGATTACGTGCGTGCAACGGCGCGGGCGCTACTTCAAGCTGGGCTCCACGTTGCGCGTATTGACTTACGCGGAGCGGGGTTGTCATGGAATACCTGCAAGCAGCTCTACCACGCCGGTAGGACAGCGGATCTGAGAGCAGTAATAAATCATTTGGCTGCACAACCAGAGGCAAAGCAGGACAACGAACCACTCGTTTTCGTGATGGGATTTTCACTGGGTGGCAATGCCACCATCAAGTTGGTTGGTGAACCGCTCCAGAGTTCACCTGTTGCAGCTGCCGTCGCAGTTTCGGCCCCCTTGGATTTAGTCGTTGGGTCGGAACATCTCCGTCATATGGCCTTTGGGGCATATGACAAGTATCTGCTCTCAGGCTTGCGTCGACAGGTTTTGCAGCCCGGACCGGATGGGCAACCACGAGTGACAGAATCTGAACGAGACGCTGTTAGACGTTCCAAGTCAATCGAAGATTTTGACGATGCCATCACTTCGCGACGCAATGGTTGGCGAGATGCGCGAGAGTATTACGAAGTGAACTCCAGCGGTCAGTTTCTCCCCAAGGTAGCGGTCCCATTACTCGTCATCCACTCAGTGGATGATCCGATGATTCCGGCTACCCCCTATCAGGAAGTCGATTGGGAAGCCCTTTCGAGAACCACCCCAGTACGACATGCCGTGACCCCCCTCGGCGGGCATGTGGGTTTTCATGAAAAGGGTCGTAAGCTGCCTTGGTACGCGCGGGTCGCTGCGCGCTTTTTTGTGGAACAGGCCGGTCGGGTCGGGGCGAGGTAGGGCAACTGTGAACGAACGAACGCAAGTAGAAGTTCCAGGTGGCCGACTCATCATGGGCAGCGGCGATGGCTTTTATCCGGAGGAAGGCCCTACGCGCGAGCTAGACGTGAACGGTGGTCTGTGGGACGTGGCCCCGGTGACCGTTGCGCAATGGCGTGAGTTTGTCGCTGACTCTGGGCACACCACTGACGCGGAGACTTATGGCGGATCGGTGGTGTTTGTGGGCACTAGTGGACCAGTTTCACTGAATGACTGGAGCCAGTGGTGGAGCTTTGTTCCAGGTGCCTATTGGGCAGCCCCGCAGGGCCCAGCGGCGCCCGTTCCGGACTGTTTTGCCGAACATCCAGTCGTGCATGTCAGTTACAGAGATGCACGTGCGTACTGCGAATGGTCACAGACGGAGTTACCGGACGAAGCAGAGTGGGAGTGGGCTGCTCGTGGCGGACTAGTGGGTGCGACGTATTCCTGGGGTGAGGAGGCGAATAAGGGGGAGCGGTTGTACGCCAACTCCTGGCAAGGAAACTTTCCCTACGACAACCATGGTGCCGAGGGTTGGCGAGGAACTTCACCAGTAGGAATTTTTCCGCCAAACGGTTATGGCCTCCAAGATATGACCGGAAATGTTTGGGAATGGACGCGAACTACCTGGGAATCGGAACCCGGCGTCGGATGCGCGTGCTCGGGGAAAACTATCGAAGAAGGTCTCACCAAAACCATAAAGGGCGGATCACACTTGTGTTCGCCGCAGTATTGCTTGAGGTATCGTCCCGCGGCGAGATCACCCCAAGAGGTCACGACTTCGACAAGTCATGTTGGATTTCGAACTATCCGCGCTGGACAGTCCTCACTCAGCTCGGTTGACGATCCCGGCACTCCGGCATCCTAGTGATCGAGGGCTTAGACATTGGCTCGTTGCGATGAATTCAAGTCTGGGAGTCTCTATATTCGGAGGTATTAGTGGGCGCGATTTAGGCGTGGGTAACTGTCCATAGATTTCTCTGGACGACGACCTAGCCGTTAACGCCGATCCACCGATAGCAAGAAAGGGAAGTAGATGTCGACAACGACCTCGGAAGCTGCGGCTGCACCAGAACCGTCATCGGAAAGAAAAGCCAAAAAGCCACTGTGGCGCCGCATTCTGAAGTGGTTTCTCATCGTGCTGCTAGCGCTGATTCTGTTGGTTGTTGCCGCAGTAGCGTTCAGGTTGTGGCAAATGCCGAAATTTGTGCTCGACCCCATGACTCCCGGCGCTCTGACCGTTGATGACAGCGCTACTGGTAAATATCAGATTGGAGATTTTTCGGTGGAGCTAACCGGAGGTGAGGCCGCAACGCTGACGATCACACAAGATGATGGTCAAAGAGTCGTGTGGCGAAGCGATCCTGGATCCTCGTTTGCGGCGGGAAGTGCAAATACCGTCGCTTTCGAAGACCAGAATGGTTTTTTCTGGGCACAGGTTGATCGAACGACGAAACTCACCGACCAGTCGATTACATCCGCTAGTAGTTCACGAAATTCAGTCAAGCTCTCGGGGGCCTTAACAGACGGTGAGACGTCGACAGACTACGAAATGACGCTTACTCCGGAAAGGAAGAGCGCCAAAGTCACGAATGTAAAAATGAAACTAGAAGCCAGCGGATCAGGATCTGGCGGCGATGTCGACAGCCTGATGATCGCCTCGGGTCGTGATGGCGATGAAGGCGTATACGGCTTTGGTGAACAGTATCGACCATTTGATCTATCGGGTTCGTTATTTCCCATCCTTGTCGGCGAACAAGGACTTGGTCGAGGTGACCAACCTGCAACTCTAGCCGCAGATCTAGGTTGGGGCGGCGGGAGTTTGGTGACCACCTACGCACCGCTGCCCACCTACGTTACAGAAGGCAGTCGATCCTTAAGCCTCGTGGCGGATGACGCGTCGGGCTCATTCGCTATCGCTGATATGACGCAATCTGGTCAGGTTTCATTGGAGAGTTTCGATGATGTCCTCACCGCTGAGGTACTCGCTGCTGGAAGCCCTTCCGAGCTGATTGCAGACCGATCTGCTGGAATAAGCCGTCCCGACTCCGCAGAGTGGGTTAATGACGGCGCCATCATCGGGTTGCAAGGTGGAACCGAAGTCGTGCGGGCCAGAGTCAAAGAGATGCAAGAGGCTGGCACCAAGATTTCTGGGGTATTCCTACAGGACTGGGTGGGACAGCGTAAAACAAGATTTGGCAAACAACTCTGGTGGACCTGGCAACTCAATAAGGAAACCTATCCCGACTGGGACAAGATGGTTGCAGACTTCGCCAAAGATGGCATCCGAGTCGTTACCTATATGAATCCCTACCTTGCTCCGGAGGTTCCAAACAGTTCTATCAAGAGTCTGTATAAGGAAGCTGAAAAGGAGGGCTACCTCGTCAAGAACTCGAGTGGTGGCAGCTACGAGCTTCCCACGGCTGGTTTCCCAGTCGGAATGGTGGATTTAACCAATCCCGAAGCAAGGGATTGGTACGCGGACGTCG
>PAAU01000082.1 GCA_002699445.1 Micrococcales bacterium
ACAACACGCACCCACACGTACCCATCCTTGTCAGGCTTTTGAAGGCATGGCGCAACACAGACACCGATGTCATCCATGCGAGAGTCTTCAAGTGGCAAAACAGCCAGGTGATGATCACCCACGGCTGCGGCTGGTACACGGCAACGAATTATCTGCTGCGACCACCCAGGAACACGAGCCGCCGTTGGCGCGTACGCAATGGGGACAGCTGAATCCTCCGCGGCGGGCTCAGCCAAAGCAACGGAAGCACAGACAGCGGTGGAGACATCAGAGTTCATCTCCAGAGACGCTGAGCGAAGAGACTCCAAGGTCTTGACACGATGGACAAACGGCAGTGAGCTTACCACGTTGCGTTGAGAATCGCGCATTTGCATGAAGCCGTCACACGGAAGCGAGACACCAGAGGAGTCCGTGAAGCGGGCGTCCTTCTCAAAGGAGAAGTTGGCCTGTCCCTCACCAGCGACATCGACACCAATCAAGATGCCAGAGTGGTCGGCAAGCACAGGGCAGTCGCGGACAGTGACGGGGACACCGTCAAAGTCAAGAGTGAGAGCGACATGAAACAAAACCACACCAGTGCCAGAGACACCACGAATGCCAGTGTAAGAAGTGGAGAGGCGGGGCACCCGTCGGATGGCGCCAGGCATCTTCTTGCGTATCGCCTCATAATCGCTCAGCCCCAGAAGGACAGTGGCTGCACCGGTGTCGCCAATGTTGACGGGCATTGGCAAACGCTCCCCGTTGGGCCCCAAGATATGGAGGTTGAGCAAACGAGTGGGTATATGGGCCCCGTCGGCTGAGCTGACAGAGAACCCTGCCTTCTCACTCTTGCTGAGCCCCTGTGGTACCACGCCCGCGGTGCCACTCGACGTTGCTGCGCTAGCAACCTGCGCAGCCGGCTCGCCCTGTGCGCGTTCACGCTGCTCGCGGAGGTACGTGCGATACGCACGGTCGATATCATCGCGCTCAGCCGCAACGGCAGCACGTGCTTTTGCAGAGGCACGCACTGCTTGTCTGATGGCGTCATGCAAGGAGCCACCGTCCTTGCCCAAGATCGAGCCCGGGTCAATGTTGGCCGTGCAGGCTGCAACTGTATCGGCCTCATTGGAACGCGTGCACGCATCCGCCGCCGTAGTGACGTGGGCCGAGGGCACATCGCCTTTCTGCGTAGAAGGGAGCGGCGGAACAGCCGAACAGACCGCGCTGGCCTCAGACGAGGCTGAGGTAGCGGCCAGAGCACACGCCGCCAAAGTGCACAACGAAGGCGTGGCACGCGGAGCCACTCTGTTCAACCTGCAATCATAGAAGGAAGTATCTGGCGCCTGCGTGTGCGCGTTCATAACGCAAGAGACCTCCGCCGGCAAGGAAGAGGGTGCAGTTACAGCCGCATTGCACTGAGAAGGCTGTGAGGACGCAGACGCCGCGTGCGCAGAGCGCAACGCGTCCTCAAGAGGAGCGTCTCCCGCATACTCCTCGGAGGGCTCAACACCAGTTACAGCGCAGGAGGCCATGAGGACGCTGGTGGCGAGGAAGGGTGCATGGAAGTCGGTGGCGTAGGCCTCGAGCTCGTCCACAAGTGCTTGCGAAAGCATGCGTGCGAAAGGATCCGTCTCCTCTGTGAGCTGAGCGGCAATGGCTTCGTGCCGCGCTGCGCTGCCGCGTTTACGGCGTCGAACGTGTTCACGCCGCAGGGTTGCGACATGGCGACTGGAGGCGTCCACCGCCACAACACGCAGCTGCGGATTCGTGCGTGCGAAAGAGCGGAGAGCGCTTAGAACAGACGGTTGTCCCTTACGTTCACGTCGTGCAGTGCAGACAGAGAAAGCAATTGAGGTCGTGTGTGGCGGCAGAGCCGAAGGGAGCTGTTGCAAGCACTCCTGAAAAGAGGCGCAACGTTCAGCGCGCGATCCAGTAGCTGCGCTCTCATTCTCAGCCGCCTCAGTATGCGCTGCACCCGCGCACGCTCGAGTGTGGAGGAAAGCAACAGCAGGCTGAGGGGAGGCCGAAGGCGTGTCACGAGAGGAAACAAGCACCGTGCCCAAACGCGGGCATGTATCCAACGTGGCAACGCACGGATCGGCTGTCGATGCTACGCGGCCGGCGCAAGGATCAGCGTAAGAGAAGAGCTGGCTGACCGCAAGAGCTGTGCCAGACGGAGACATGCACGAGCAGTCCGTGCTCACCGCCAGAGCATCAACGTGGTGGAGCAGCTCCGCGTTGAGAATGCCCTGTGGCAAGACGCACTCGACAAGAGTGCCCGCGTCCTTTGGAAGAATGCGAAGGTGCTGCCGCTTCACGTTGAGCTCCTTGCCCACATTGCAGTCAACGAAATATCGATCACGCGTGCGATCATATCCGGTGACGCTCCCCACGCGCCCATTGTAGAAAGTATCCCACGTTAGCCCACGCACGACCACGCGGGTCCCCCGCCGGAGCCCCTCAGGAGCGCGCAACAGGAGGCGGTTCCTCTCGCTGAACTTCAGGAAAGGAGGGTGTCACCGCACCCGAAACAGGACCCTCAGAGACGTCCGTTTTCAACAGAGAGACCACAGCACGCGCAAAGCGACGGCGTGCAAAGGACTGAATAAGGCGAGCCGCCTTGAAGCGACAGCCAACGAGAGACTGCCCAAAACGCGCCCAAGCAACAAGCCACCCAGTGTGTGGCACGTGCACGGTGTCCTCCTCTTCAGAGAGAGCGATCTGTTTTGCAACAAGCTCAACTTGATGCTGCCGTGCACGGCTCATCTCGTCCCCCGCAATGCGTGCTGAGTCGAGTGGCTCGCCAAGTGTCCAGCACACAACATTTTCATCGCCCTCGCCAGCAAAACGAGCACGCCAAACATCACGCGTAAACTCGCGTGAATGCATCTCCCAGAAGACGCAATCGAGATCGTCGTCTGTCATGGAAGAAGAGCCAGGCCACATGGCGTCGCCGTGCTTGCGACGNACNGCAAGGAGATGACTGTGATGAAGNTCGCGGNCNTCAACAGGCACCCAAAGGACAGGCTCCCCCACCTCGGCAACGAAACCAATAAGATCGTTGGTCTCCACAAGGGCGGATGCACCCCGGAAGAGACGCGACTCCACAGTCTTTATCCTGTCGCGGATCATTGCAAAAACCTTCCGACCAACAGGTAAAACAAGATGGTGACGGTCGGTCTCGTTAGCGAGCGCCAGGAACGCATCCGACGCAGCGATGCCCTCCAAATCGGCGTCAACCTTCCTTGCCACACCCTTCTCGCTGAGCTTGCCGCCCTCAGGGCGACGTGAGTTGGCGTGATCTTGATACTCCTCAACCATTGCCACACGTGTCACACGGGAAGAGGCAACAAGAGGCTCCGCATCGAGACATCCAAACGCGTGGAGGCCTGCCTCGATCGCAGTGCCAAGCCGGTGCTGACGGACGGAGAGAGCGTTGCATAAGGAGCGGAACGGAGCACGGAAAAGTTGCGTATGTACCAAGGGCGAAAGAGGTGGAAGGTGGACAAGAGCAGCCTCTGGGAAGGGAGACAGAGGGAATGAGGCTTGTTCAAGAAGGTATCCCAGATACAGATGCGGCAGGAGAAGACGCTCGTGGTAGAGTTGAGAAGAGGGACGGACAACCTCTCGTGGATTTGCAGTTGGAGCGCTGAGAGACATATCGGCCGGAAGCTCAAGAACCCAAACAGAGTAGACCAGCGACCGAAGTGGTGTCAAGGAAGGACGGAGCTCGCCGCACTCATCGACAGCGCTCTGGTAGCGAGTCGCGACGAAAGGCTTCGTGAGTGCAAGGTTTGGGAGCTTGTTTCGAATGTACTCCTCCACCTCTCGACCACCAATCCAGTTCTCACATGACCTACGGAGTGCAACATGCATAGGTTGTATTGCCGTGGACGTGTCGAGCCGCGGAAGAGGCCTAGTCGCTGCAGCGACCTTGCCCGTACCGCGTCCCCTGCCGCCGCGGCCTCTCTGCGCACGCGTGCCACCGCGTCCGCGTCCATTCTTGTCACCGCGAGCGACTGGCGTAGCCGCAGCAGCGACGGTGGCAAGGCGCGCACGCTCCTCATCTGCCCACGTGCGGTAAGCCTCGCCTTCAAGAGGAGCACGGACAGCCGAGAGAACAGCAGGCTCGCCATCAGGGCGCAGGCGGCAAAGAACTCCGTCTGAAGTGCAGACAAGGACAACAGACACCTCGAATGACGAGCCGGAAGAGCCCGAGCCTCCGGGAGAGCTAAGGGGATCATGCACCGGCTCGTCGCCTTCCTTTGGAAGTCCAAGACCGCTCAACCCAAGAAAGTTCTTTCCCTGTGGGTCAAAGTGTTTGCGGCAACTGTCCAGATAGGCCGCTGCCTGTTCGTCCACACTCTCAGGCGTGAGATCGCACGCGTTCGCCGCAGCGACAGAAGCATCGACCTCAGGCAAGTGCTGAAGGAGCACGCCAGCGGCCTGTGGACGCCACTCAATGCTGTCAGGCTGCGTGGTCGAGCGCAAATTCTTGTATACGATGCGACCGCTTGTCGGTGGCGGACGCGTCTTCACAGCCGCATCCGTATCTCGTGCAGGGCGACGAGCCTCTGAATGCGCAGACGACGGGCGAGGAACCGAAGGCCATCCGACGTACGCTGCAGGAGTCCGCGGCGAGGGTGCAACAGACGCCACTTGGCCAGACAGAGAAGAGGCCTTCGGATATGCACGAAGTACAAGTGCCCAATCACAAGGGTCAAGCATCTCCTGTGCACTCTCAGAGGTCTCCCACGCAATATCGACACGCTTGATGCTGTCACGACAGTGCGCCCCGCAGTCAACCGCAAAGCAAACGGATGAACCCCACCTCGTGTGTGAGCCAAGACCGCACACAAAGCGAAGACGTGGCGGGGTCGTGGATGACTGGAGATCCACAAGATGCAAAAGGTTATCCAGTTGGTTGCGAGCCTGCTCAACAAGAGAGTATCCTCTGTGATGTAGCACTGCCGGCAAGACGTGATCCACTGAGCGGGTATCCCGAGTATCGCCGGCCACCCGAGGGGCATCAGCAAAGCTTGCAACACACTTTGTTCCGCCAACAGTCCTTGAGACCAAAACGTGCGTGACGCCTGGATCGTCCGCCCCGTCGTGCATGCTGCAAACAAGCACAACACTCCGCACTGGCAGCACACGTCGAAGCTCTGCAAGCGGAAGGCAGAGGGTCTCGGTGCGCCAGTTATTGAGCACGGCGTCCTGCAAACCCTCATCGTATGAAATGAGAGGCATACCAGAGCGCCGAGAGAGCAGCGTGTGATTAAGCTGGCTGTTGCACCACGCGGAGGCGATCGAAGGGTATGCGGCGCGGGCAGAGGACGCGTTTCCCGTCTGTCCAAAGGGGATGGCGAGCATGCCGCACAGCTCGCGTCTCGAGAACTTCTCTTCTCCGCTCAACGAAGTGGCTGAAGAAGAATCACAGAGCCGTCGCATCTCTGCGCAGAAGCCACTGAGTTGGCTATCAATCTGCAAGGCATAACGGCGAGGTGTGACGAACACCAAAAGGTCCGCGGAGCAGATGCCTAGAGAGAAAGCCGGGAGAATCAAGCTGCTCTGGCCAAGTGCAAGAGGGTCCCGCGGAGAGCGAAGGGTGATGCAATAGGGTACGCCCTCGCTCTGGTAATGGCCATGGAGATTCGCAAAGGACTCGCGCAACTGTTCTTGTTGTTGGACGCCCTCTTGACACTCAATCGCGTCAAAGTTGAAGGCGATCTCGAGAGTTCCCCGTTGTGGTCGGCGGTTTGCCCCACCTCCACAGAGCAGCTGCGCGATGCAGTTGTTGCGTATGGAAGCATCCGGTGGCTTGCTGAGATGCTGCGTTGACCGCGTACCCCATGGTCCCGCCTTGAGGCTGTTGACAACGCAAACGTCAATGCAAGGACCCTCGACCCCATTCAAGGACTGTTTGCAAGCCTCTGCGCAGTTTGCAAACCATTTCGCCGAGTATGGTTTGTCCATATCCGTGATGATAGCAGCTGACATGCCAATGTCGTAGAGGCCCGTGACTGCGGTACTTGACTGGCTGTCGCTGTAACATGCAACAATAAGGTGGGGTTCCAAGAGGCGGAGTGCTGGAGTTGCAAGGGCGTAGTGGCCAATGACATTCTGTACGCCTTGCCGCACTGCGTTTACGTCACGAGGCAGCGTGTCGTATATATACGTTTGCGCAGCCTCTCGAGAACTGGACGCCTCGTCAGCGATACCGTCCTCAGGCTCCTGCTCTGCGTCCGTACGCGCCGCATCCAAGGTACGCGTCGCATCCGAGGCCCCCAAATTTCCGCCCCCCGCGGGAGAAGCGAGAAAGGAGGCGCACTCGACGCGCGGAAGCCGAGACGCATACGTAGTGAGAGCGTTGTACAGATTTCCCAGCCCACTGCCAAAGTGTCTGCTGCCGCCACGCGCCAGCGCAGACGGCAAGGTCATCACAGAGAGACAACCCACGCCGCGGGGCGACCCATGCAAAGACGCGGCAAGAGCCGCGTGCGCAGCGCGCGTAAAGAGATCATGCGAAGAGACAGCAAGCAACGCGCCCCTTTCTGACGTGCAGAGGCGCCTGACACCGGCACCGCCCGCAAGAGCCGCAGACACACACGCCTCGCTGAGCCCACACGCCAAGAACGAGGGATCGACACGCGTGAAGCTAGTCGAAAGGATGCGAGACGCAACCGCCGCCCAAGTCGAGTCGCCCGGCAGGGAGCGCTGCAGCAAGGGCAGAGGAAAGTGCCGATCGGTGGTGACGAGACACGCGACCGACGAGTCAAGAGAATGCGTGCCGCCGCAGCCGAAAAGACCCATGACGCAGACAGCAACAGGCACGCCCAAGTTCGAGCCAGCTTCCGCGTTGCCCTCCGCGAGGCTGGAAGCAGCAGCCACCTCGGCCGCCACAACGACCGGAGGCCCATCCACCGAGGTACCCACGAGGGAGAAGGGCCGCAAGTTATCGAGCGATTCGCCTGTGAGGAGAGAAGAGTACGCCTCAGACGCAACGTGGTCGACCAAGGCCTTCCAAAGCTTGCACGACGAGAGCGTGACAGCGTCACCGATCACAACAAGCCCACGCCGAGCCCGCGTAAGCGCAACGTTGAGGCGGCGGGGGTCACTGACAAAGCCAATGGAGCGGCTCGAGTTAGAACGGACCGCAGAGATGACAATGTAATCACGCTCGTCGCCTTGAAACGCGTCCACGGAGTCGATGGCGAGGAGCGGCGCATCACCGCGGAGACGCGCAAGGAGGAGAGCACGCTGGGCATCATACGGCGTGATCACGCCAATGTCGTGGTGAGGAATGCCCTTGCCAGCGAGATAGACCACCACTTGACAAACAGCGTCCACCTCAGCGTGGTTCGCGTAACCAGAGCGGACAGGCGACTCGCCCTCAGCGACGTGCCACCACATGACAACACCGTTGCCACCCGGGAAAGGAACGCCGCGTCGATCCTCCGCGGTCACGCCATCCTCGAGCAACCCATCATAGAACATCGCGTTGGGGAAAGCAGAGATCAAAGGATGCATACGGTACTGCCGCCGGAGAGGCCAGACCGGATACCCGCAGAGGACCAGCCGCTCGAAAAGAGAGACAGCAGCACCCGCATCGGCGGCGGCGCGAGACTGGACGACAGGGCCCAGCTGCTTGTGGTCGCCAACGAGAACGCCAAACTCCGCACCCCGGACAAACGGAATGAGAGCCTGAGCCTCGACGCTCTGCGTTGCCTCGTCCAAGATCACATGCGAGAAGCGGAGGTCACGCAGACGGTCGCTGCCCGCGAGCACGCACGTGAAACAGATGACCTGCACAGAGCGAATGACCTCAAACTCCAGCATGCGGCGCAAGACATCACGCCGCTTGCCATGAGTCTTCCAATGGAGATACCCGTCATGGAGCTGACGGATGGCCTCGAGCTCGCGGAACTCGGCAGCCTCCGCGCTATGCAAACGGCCGATGTGGTACCCAAGCGTCGCCTCTTCAGGGACATTGACGTCGCAAGGGCGATCCTCAGAGATGAGACGAAGGACCTCGCAACGCGAGCGGCACACCTGGTGGGTGACGCGGTCCGCTGCGGCATTGGAGGCGGTACCCACCATGATTTGCCCCTGCTTCCGCTTGACAAAAGCGCGACAGATGACGCCAATAGTGGTGCTCTTGCCCGTGCCCGGAGGCCCTTGAAGCAAAGTGAGACGCTGCCGTGTCACGTAGTCACTGACCACAGCATACTGCGACGCGTCGGGCGTGAAGCCAGCGCTCAGGAATTCTGCGGACATGTCCACGGCCTCACGCACACGGCAGGAGGACACCGAGAGGGGGAGACCACCGCGTAGAGCATGGCTGAGATCAGGATGCATGGCGTACTCGTCAAGCCACATGAGGCGGAGCGCACTTTGCTCGCGAACGAAGGACACCGCATTCCAGCGCTCGCACACAGAAATGAGAGAGCCCGCGTCGAAAGTGCCCGCAGCTTCCTCGATCGCCGCGGAGACCCGACCGCCGACAAGCTTCGTGACAACAGCGTGTGCGCGGTACCGCGCCAAGGTACCAGTCTCAGTGCCCTCTTGAAAGATAGAGAGCGGCATCCGCTTGCGAAGGCGATGAGCAATCGCAGCAGGCAAATTGAAGGTTGCTACGCGGCGCCGATCAAGATTCATGCCCCACACCGCGCGGATGCCGCGGATGCGACCAGCCTCATGCGTAGCGCGAGAGTCAAGAGCCGAACGCCGGACTAATGCAGAGAAATGCTCGAGATGCTCACTGGACGAATAGCGTATGCGCACACGCGGCAATCGAGACGCACTCGCAACCAAGCAAGAGGGCCCCTCTTTGGCGACAAGTGAAGAAAGCTGCTCGCGCGCTGCCGCCAACGCAGATGAAGATGGAATGCCAAAGAGAGCTGCGAGCAACTGGCGCGACCCCACAAGCGGACGGATACGTTCATGGCGGCGTACAACACCGCCTTGCGAGCTGTACTGAAGGGGGAGGAACGCAAATCCTGCACCGCGGCTCCGCCCACGTTGCCACACCACGTGCGAAAGCCCAAGACGGCGCACATCCGAATCACCAGACGGGAAGCAGCGAATCGGCAACGCACCCCAAGGAGAGTGTTTGCCCAGCCAGACGCGCCCATCTGGCGAGTCATCCAAGGCAATACGCGCACACGACGCGTGCATGCCCGCGTGGATGGAGTTGCAAGCCCACACGAAAGACGTCTCACGCGTAACGCAGACCACGCAGCCAGGCGACACAAGTCCGCAGAGAAAGCAAGGCTGCTCCTCCACCGAAGGGCAAAGATCAGACGGAAGAGAATGAAGAAGAAGCCCACCGACGTCACCACGCGCGGGTGCCAACGCCGAAGTGTCTGCTTCCAACGTGGGCGTGTCGGCAGGTGCACCAGCCTCCGCGGCCACCGAAGAGGCGTCCATCTCACGCGTAAGAGTACAGAGCACGTCGGAGACAGAGGACCGCAGGAGCTGCGCGTTCTTAAGCATAAGCACTAGATGCGCGGTGTCACGGGCAAGCAAGCGAGCAACAACGATGCCAAGGTGAGAGCTTGGAAGAGATGCAAGACGAGCACGCAAGGCCGTCTCAAGCTCGCGACGTCGATCAATGCTAGAAAGAGCCGCCAGCTGCTCAAGTTGGACCGCCACGTCAGACTGAGGCAGCGGTGCCGCGTCGAGCTGGTGACACGCCAAAGGAAGGCGAGCGAGCACACGCTCCGGAGTGAGAAAGTGCTCATCACTGTAATGCTCCCCCGTGACAGACGAGTACGGGTAGAGTGCGTGCATGTGCAAGTAGGGGACACTGATATAAGTATGCTTGTGGAACCCCAAACGGAGGTCGGCCTCGACCAAATCAGATACGCCCAGCGAAGCCTCGAGCTCTTTGAGAACAGCAGCTCGCGATTGCGACGCCATGTGAAGGACAAGGCGTGCGTGAGCAGCACTCGTCAAAGCCGAAACGTCGCGGATGAACGTGCGAGGGATGGTGAGGAGGTGGACAGAAGCACGCGGCTTGTGATCCGTGAAAGTAACAGTCTGCTCGCTCTCAAGAACAACACGCGTCGATGCCCCACCGTCGCCGCGCGCAATGCTGTCGAAGGCCTGTGCGCCCAAGTGATCAAGGCCAACAGGAGGCGCATTCTCCTCGGCGTGCTCAGGAGTAGACACCGCCACTGGCGCAGGATGCTCGTGCGTGACGCCCTCACCAAGCGCCGCACCAGGTGCCGCACACGTGCACGGATGAGTGAAACCCGCTGGATGAGGGCGACTGATGGCGCACGCTGCATTGCCGCACTTGCTACCGCCGCATCTGCCACAAATAGCAATGAAGCAGCTTGCACACGCTGGACACGGCAGCTCGACAAGCGGCGGGCCAGCTGGAGACGTAGCCGCGCTAGATGAGGGAGGCAGCCCCAAGCATTCACGAAGCGCCGCCGAAGCGAGCCCATCAATGGCGTGTGAAGAGTCGTTGTTAGCAGCAGCCGATGGTGCAGAGGATGAAGCGACACTGCAGCAGGACGCAGGGAACGCAGACGGTGAGTCAGGTCCAGGCTCAAGAGAGAGCGAGGATGATGGCTCAGGCCCCGTGTACGTATCTGCGTATGAAGAGGATTGGGCCCCACGCTCCGTAGCGATAACCCGCCCCTCATCGCCAAGCGTCGCCTCAGTCGCACCATC
>PAAU01000083.1 GCA_002699445.1 Micrococcales bacterium
CGCTATCGCGGTGGATGCGAGGGACAACGTCTACACCGCAAACAGCGGGTCAGATACCGTCACGAAAATCAGCAGCAAAGGAGACGTCGACTCTGAGTGGGCCACCACAGGTAAGACGCCCTTAGGAATCGCGATAGACCCCCTAGGCAACGTCTACACCGCTAACAACGAGTCAGACACCGTCACGAAAATCACCCAAGCCGGTGTCGCAACGACGGCATGGGCCATCACAGGCCATCGACCAACCGGAGTCGCTCTCGATTCAAGAGGCACCGTCTTTACCGCAAATCGCGGAGCGGACACAGTCACTAGAATCGTCGCATCCACCGCGAGCCCTATACCCGTACCAGTCAAGTCACCAGAGCTAACGACTACTAAGCCCACAGCACAGAAACCGGGTAGCGTCACCAACCTCACAGTGAGATGGAACAGGAACAAAAAGAAGGCCATCTCGAATTGGGTTGAACCCGTAGCTGGGAATGTAGAGAAGTATCAGGTACGGATATCCAAGCCATATAAGCCCAAGAAATTCAAGAAATGGAAGGCCACCGGCAGGCAGACGTACTCCTTCAAACCACTGAAGTTGAAAAAGAAGTACACGATTCAGGTGCGCGCAAGCAACAATGCCGGCAAGAGCGCGATTAAAAGTAAGACCTTCAGGACAAAAAAGTAACCAAATCGCGAGGCCCGCCGATCATCGAGAAGGTAGTGACACTCACTCGGTAGGTCATTCACTGTGATCAGGGACGGCCCCAAACGACAGTCGTTTGTCAGTTCAGCGCGACTCCTGCTCTCATCCTCGCAAGACTCACTACACGTGTGAGAACTATCCGCTGATACGGAGCGGCAAGGAGAGTCATGACAGACGAACAATCGGCAGAGAGCGGGACCGACGAGTCAGAAGAGGTAAAGGTCCCACCGCCACCCGATTTCGAACTCTTCGACCCCAAAACCGGCATGGTAGGGCTCATCCCGTTCTTCGAGACCGGACGACCAGTGTGTTCACTGCCGTTAGAGCCAGATCGAAAAAACCTCATGCTGGTTTCTCAGGTGGCCGTTAATCAGGCAGCCGATGATGCCCGATTCGACAAATTTGTGACTTCGGGGCTCGGTCTGCTGCGGGTTGGTGGCGGTACGGGACTGTTCACAGCGGATACGGATGATCCTGATTGGGTCCTAGCGCATAAACTCCTTATGCCCGCATTCAGTTCACAGGCCATTAAGGGCTACCACGAGGCTATGTGTGATCCAGCATCGCAGTTGATGTTGAAGTGGGCTCGGCTTAACCCTGGTGAATCTGTAGACGTCACTGCGGACTTCACTCGACTCACTTTCGAAACCATCGGTTTGGTGGGATTCGGGCACCGTTTCGCAGCGTTCTATAGTCAGGAGCCCCACCCATTCGTCATCGGCATGGGTGATGTCCTGCACTGGGCAATCAAGAATGCCAATAATCCAGAAGCATCACCTGAGGATCCTCCCCCAGAAATTCGAGAAGCGGTAGATTTTCTCAATGAAACTGTCGATTCGGTTATCCGAGAGCGGCAGGCGAATCCACGGGAATCCGCGGGACAAGACCTCCTGGACTACATGCTGAGTGCGAGTGATCCCAAAACAGGTGAAAGCTTGTCTGTGGAAAATATTCGGCAGCAGATCAATACTTTTCTCATCGCGGGACACGAAACCACTAGCGGACTACTTTCTTTCGTTGTCTTTTACCTCATGAACAATCCCGATGTTTTGCAACGATGCTACGAAGAAGTCGATCGAGAGCTGGGAAGCGATTTAGACACGTTGCCGACAGCCGACGAGATTTCGAGTTTGCGTTACGTCATGCAGGTACTGAAAGAGACGCTACGGCTATGGCCCGGGGCCCCATTCATCATTCGGCGATCTCGAGAGGACATCGAAGTTCTTGATGAGTACCCGGTCACGCCAGAAGACTGTCTCCATATCTCATTGGCCAGTCTGCATCGTGATCAGGCCATCTGGGGAGACGACCCTAATGAGTTTGATCCGGACCGATTTACCCCAGAAAGTGAAGCCGAGCTGCCAGAAAACGCCTACCTTCCGTTTGGCATCGGACAGCGAGCCTGCATCGGGCGTCAGTTTTCCATCGCCGAAGCCCAGCTCGCGCTGGGCATGCTATTACAGCGGTTCGAGTTCGTCGATTACGAAAACTACGATCTACAAATCCGACGTGGCTTGACGATCAAGCCCAAGAATTTCCGAATTAAGGTGTTGCCGCGCAAGGGACGAGAAGCGGCAGTTCTCCACAGTTCGGGAAATAGTAGCGAGCCAGCTACCCGCGAGGTAAAACGTGAGCCGACCACAACTCCTGTTCCTCCTAATGGCAAGAAGTTGATGGTGCTTTTCGGCTCCAACCTCGGCACCTCAGAGAACCTTGCACGCGAGATCTCTGCAGATGCCGCCCGCAGCGGATTCGATGTGGACATGGCACCACTTGATGATCGAGTCGCGGATTTGGATCGCGAAGCAGCATTAGTCGTAGTCACGTCCTCTTACAACGGCCAACCTCCGGATAACGCCGTCGATTTCTGTAAATGGCTTCACGACCTAGAACCCGATGCCCTCGACGGGCTCCACTATGCCGTCTTCGGTTGCGGAGACCGGAACTGGTCGTCGACCTTTCAAGCCATACCGAGACGGATAAACGCCGAGCTTGCCGAACACGGGGCCGAGGAATTTAGTAGCCTCGGAGCGGGCGATGCCTCGGATGATTTCGATGGACAGTTTCGTAAGTGGTACGCACAGATGTGGCCAAATCTCTATCGTGCTGTTGGACTGGATCCAGACTCAATTCAGGAAACAAGTGGTCGCCTCGAACTAGAAGTTGGAATCCCCCTCCGCCATCGGTTCTTTGCGACGCTAGAGGCAAAACCCGCGACTTTGGTCTCTAGTGAGGAACTTCAAGGCCGGTCTCGCGATGGCACGCCAGATCGATCCACTCGACTGATCCAGCTTGAACTACCTGAGGGTGAGACCTACGAAACGGGTGATCATCTAGCAGTTCTTCCGTACAACACCCCGGAAGCACTGTCGCGGGCACTCACATATTTTGAAGCATCGCCCGAAACGATTGTTAGTCTCCATGCCGACGGCCCATCCGAAACAAGTTTGCCACTTGATCAGCCGCACACTCTAGGAACACTACTCAACTACTACTCCGAATTGCAGCGACCAGCGACTAGGGCACAGATCGCTATTTTGAGTTCCTATGCCACAGCTCCCAGAGATCGGCGCCGACTGGAGAGCATGATCGGTGACGATGAAGATGCACAAGCGGCGTATCGAGAGTTCATCTTGAACCAAAGACGCAGCGTTATTGATCTACTGGAAGAGAACCCCTCCTGTCGGCCACCCGATGAGGTGCTTCTTGATCTCCTTGGTGAGTTGAAGCCCAGGTTCTACTCAATCGCCTCATCACCGTTGGCCCATCCCTCTCGGGTGGCACTTATGGTTGGAGTCTTGGAAAGCCCATCCTTCTCTGGACACGGCACCTACCGGGGAACTTGCTCCACCTTCCTGAGTCGACTACCCATCGGGCAGAAAGTTCACGTCTCGGTGAGATCCCCGGGGATGCCATTCCGACCACCGGCCGACTTCAATAAGCCCATGATTATGATCGCTACCGGAGCAGGACTGGCCCCCTTCCGTGGTTTCCTCCAGGAACGTGCAGCAGATGCACAACACGCGGCAATCGCGGAGTCGATGCTGTTCTTCGGCTGTCGAAATTCAGGAGCCGACTTTCTGATCGGTGATGACCTCGAACGCTATGACGCCGATGGAGTGGTGGACCTGGTTATGGCCTATTCAGACGAACCGGGCTTCCGTCGCAAATTCGTACAAGACCGGATTCGCGATAAGGCAGATAAGGTGTGGGATCTCATGGAACGGGGAGCCAACGTCTACGTCTGTGGCCACGCGGGCCGCGTCGCTCCAGCCGCACGCAAAGTGTTTGAGGACATTTACGCCCACAAAACCGGCGCCAGCAAGACAGACGCGGAACGGTGGCTACAGGATCTTCGCGATAACGATCGCTACCTTGAAGACATCTGGGCCGGCAACTGAGTTTCTGTCTGGTTGGACCTACTAGTCGCCTGAAGGACTAGCCAGATCAGTCAGCTGGGCAAGCTCGTCCAAAATCCCGTCGAGCAGAACCCCGATATCACTAGCCCCTCTGGCGTCACCGGTAATCCCAAAACCCAAATGACCGTTGTAGGACAATATCGACACAACAATCTGCATCTTGCTTGCCGATGCTAACGGGACCAGTGGGATCAGTGAGAGAACCTCATTACCCATCACATAGAGCGGCATGGGTGGACCAGGAACATTGGTAATGACCGTTTCGAAATACCAGTCAATATTTTCTACTGATTTTGCCAACACGAGGCTCATCACCGGGGATGGGGTCGCCTTTTCCGTCAGGGTCCACACCGCGTCGGAGATCACCGGCAACTTACTTCGCTTAACACTGCTCGTCGCACGCTTAATGGTCTCAAGTCGTTCTAGCGAGTCAGCGATACCAGTCGGCAAACTCATCGGCAGCATCTGCACCTGATTACTCGATGACTGATCTTCCTTAGGACGCAATGAAACCGGCATCGCTACCCGCAACTTTCGACTACTAGGTAAGTCATCGCCACGCTCCAGCAACATGCGACGGAAGCCGGCAGCACAAGCCGCTAAAACAACGTCATTGACGGTGCAATCAAACGATCGCTTGGTTGCCTTAACCTCATCCAGCGGAAACTCGCCACTTAACCAGATGCGCTCCTTATCAACGTCACCTGTGATGCCCAAGGTCCGTCGAGGCTTGCGCGGAGCGAACGCCGCTAACGATTGCGCGGTATCGGGAAAGGAATCGGTGAACTCGCTCAGCGTGGCAATCGCTGATTCGATTCTGGCATTCGATACCGACGCCATTCGTTCGAAAAAATTGTCTGCCGCTAGCGTTGGCTCGCTCGATTCTTTTGCATCTTGATCCGCCAGCATGGCAGTCACAGCCTCAGTTAGCGTCATTCCACCGTCGGGCGAAAGATCTAGCAGATGGCCGAGGAGAAGAATGGTTCCTTGGCCATCGGCGATGGAATGGTGGACTCTCATACAGATGGCGTACTCATCATCCGCATAGCCGCTGATGAGATGGCAATCCCACAGAGGATAGTCGTGTGGAAGCGGCATCTCGATTATTGATGCCACGGCCTGCTCAACCGATGAATCAGGTCCAATAGCTAGCACATTGACGTGCCGCTTCGGATCGGGATCGACATCAACCCACTTCGGTTGTCGAATACCTCTACTTAGTTCGACTTTCTGACGCAGCCGCTGCATGCCCCCAAGTCGATCGAAAATCTCTTTTCGAAATGCACCCAGTGGGGGCGGCGGTCCCACTACACGCAGGACCCCCCCAACAGCCATCGGAGGACCGCCAGCCTCCGTATCGAAAAACGACGAGTCCTGAACGCTAAGTCTCTCCATCCCTCAAACCTAACGAAATCGTGAGACTGACACCTATCGAACGGCGTTATGCGCGAAGGACTCTCCACACCCAACCTAATCTCTGACTTGCTACGGTCACCTCATCCATCGTGCTAGGTCCTCGTGCGATGCTTTACCATTCTGTTTGTTGCACTAGTTGCTGCAACGGTAGGAGTCTCGTCGTTAGCCGCGGCGACTACCTCTCCCACGGCTTCATCGGCTAGTGACTCCAACGCTAGCCAGACCACAAAGTTAAATGACTTTGCGCAGGCCACTACGGAGCAGCCTGACGGCTCTACCATTGTTGGTGGCGCATTTACCCAAGCCGACGACACCGTCAGCAACCGACTTGTACGAATCAACGCAAACGGAGCTCTGGACACAACTTTCACCGTCAACCTGGGCGTTGGCTTCAAAGATTCGGTGACTTCAGCGGCACTACAAACCGACGGGAAGACAATCGTGGGTGGACGATTTACAACGTCCGGCGGGGTAACGAGTAACCGGTTGGTACGGCTAAACGTTGATGGCACTCGTGACACAGATTGCCCAGGAAATTTGGGGGCTGGCAACGGATAAGACACAAATTCCGTCATGGGCGGCCGTTACTGCGCGACGTATCTATTGGCAAAAGTAGAGATTGGTCCAACCCGATCCCTACCCCACTACTCTCTCGTTACTAACGTATGTCCTTATCGCGAAAGTCAAAATAACTGGCAACACCACCAACCATCCTAAGAACCCCCACGGTCCAATAACCAGAATGGCAATGCTAGTCATAAGTCCACCCACAACGACTATAAAAAGAAACAGTCGAGCGAGGAACAGCATTTGGGCGCGAATAACGTCAATATCGGCATGATCGTTCAGCATTTGCGGATGGGCCCGTCCGTACAAGTTAATGAATGCAGTGACTGCCAATGGAATAACGCAGGCAAAGTTTGCCCAAGCCCGCACAAGATCACTATCGCTATGGTTCGCCAGATCTATCGGAAATGCCAAGATCACCATGAAAACGATCCAAACGAAAGACAGTAGGACGAGGAGAAAGTCGTACTCTCGAAACTTTTCGAAAGTCTTGTGATTGGCCCACCACAACCAAAACATGACGAAAAAGGTTTCGAAAAAGATCACAAAGCTCAAACGCTCATCGACTAAAAACTGAGCGACATCCGTAATCTTCCCGCCCTCTTCGGAAGACTGCTCGGTAAGTACATCCATGATGGGAAGAATCAGCAACGTGATGGCGATCGCAATCGTCGCGTCAGTAAAATTAACTAGTCGATCGAATCCGCGATCAGTGCGGACCCGCATGACTTCACGTTTCGTCACGAAGAGCTCGATGTCCCTTCATGTCCAAGTAGCGCTATTTTTTCCCGCACGGCATCTGGTATCGGGTGAGACTTGCCCGTGCGCCAATCCACTAAGACAACAACAGCCTCCCCCCGAGCCACGACCGAACTGTCATCGACCTCAACCTCGTACTCCATGACCAAACTGCTAGTGCCAATGCGTCCGACTCGGGCGCCGATGGTGACGTCGGCCGGGTAAACGATGGGCTTGAGGAAGTCACATTTCGTTTGAGCCAAGATCGGGGATAGATCACCCTCTGGTCTGGTCGGGAAACCGGTTTGATCAAAAAATGCGATCCGAGCTGACTCGAACCATCGAAAAAAGACCGTGTTATTCACGTGTCCTAGAGCATCCATCTCACCCCAACGCACCGGAAAATTCAGTACCACCGGAAAATTCTTCATAACCGCAGTCTCGCAGGTCTTACTGCTCGGACCGAGATATCCGCCAACCACGAACTCATGCGAAGTTGAGACCAAACGTGAGGGCCGATACTTTGATCCCCTGTCGATGGGATCGGAGCCACATCATTGTGATCTGCCGATCTGTGGCCGTGTTCCCCCACCTTTGGACGTCAACCCACAACTCACATGGGCATAGCTCACCGGGAGTCGGCATCGCAGCAGTTACTTCGTCGGCACAACGACTGGCGCGGTCGTAGCAATGGCTAGTCCAGCCAATATCGACTCTGGGCAGGGTAAACCTTCCCGAATACTTTTCATGGCGACGACTGCACTATCAATGGTATTCATCGATCAGACGGTGGTGAGCGTTTCTCTACCCACAATTGCTAATGACCTAGGGATGAGTCCGGAGCTCACCCAATGGGTCCTCAATGGCTATGTATTGAGCTTGGCAGTATTCGTCGGAGTTAGCGGCAGACTTAGCGACTCGTTTGGGCATGTAGTCATGTTCCGGACTGGAGTAATGGTTTTTGTGCTGGGATCCATTGGATCCGGTTTCGCCCTATCTCCTGAGATGATGCTCGTCTCGCGTGGAGTTCAGGGACTCGGTGCGGCACTGCTGCTGCCTTCGTCGGCGACACTGGTCATGAATGCATTCTCCAACAGCGGGCGTGGCAGAGCTATGGCCACATATCTTGGAATAGCCGAACTCTTCCTCGTCATTGGACCGCTTGCAGGCGGTGCGATCACTGAGTACAGCTCATGGAGATTCATCTTTCTGATAAATATCCCGGTAGGAGCTACAGTCATTTACCTGCTGCAGCGGTCTCGTTTGGTTAATGATCGAAGGCCGGGCTCCCATGTTGATTGGGTCGCCGCACTAATGCTGATCCTCGGCCTCGCCGGCCTTGTTGTTGGTTTGCAGCAAGCCGGCATTTGGGGGGCCTGGTCTTGGCTCGTCATCGCGATAGGAGCCGCTCTACTCGCCAGTTTCGTGAGAAAGGAACTGGCTGCCCAACAGCCGTATTTCAATCTACGCCTGTTTGCGGATGTTGGTTTGCGTGGAGATGCCATCGCAGCGCTGTGTATACAAGTTGCTTTGGTACCGGCGACATTGTGGGCAGCGCTGTATCTGCAAGATATTCTGCGCTTTTCCCCCATAGAGGCCGGCCTGAGCTATCTGCCGTTTCTCTTACCGATGATCGCCACCACCTTCATCGCAGGAAAGCTGTACGACCGAGTCGGCGGCAGACTACCCATTGTAGTCGGGATGTCTACGATGGCTGTCGGACTAGCGCTGGTCGCGATCCTCATGCCCCGGGAGGACTACTGGCTTCTCGTACCTGGGCTTGCTCTTTTCGGTGTTGGACTGGGCCTGTCACTATCACCTGCAAATACGGACGCCTTGGTTCGCGCCGGCACGGAAAGTCGTGGCGCAATATCGGGTCTCATGCAAACAATCCGTCAGACTGGTGCTGCATTGGGAGTCGCTTTGATCGCCACAATAGTCTTGAGCGCCACTGCAACTGGGGTTAAACCTGATTCAAGTCAGATCGCGCTGGGTTACGCAGTCTGCGCCAGTATCGTCGCCACGGGAGCCATTCTGGCTTTCTTGCTCATAAAGTCACGTCCACATAAATCGGTAGCCGACGCATGACCCAGCGCCGCCTATCATCTCGCGAGTGCTCTGAGATCCGTGACGTGGCGACATCGGGCTCCGCTAGGCTCCTCACATGATTCCTGCTCATGTCGGTAGAGACGACACCCGTGTCTTGGCCGGCACGGTGAACCATCCACCAATTGAACGTTTAGCGCGCTATGAGCCAGGTGTGGGCTCCGACCCCGGAAAATTTGTTCGGGTGTCGAAAGCTGATCTCGCACAGGCAAAACGGGTAGTTGTTTTCGTCCATGGTTGGGTCCGTGGTGGGCAGCAAAGTGCCGACACACTGTTTGCCGAGACGGGACGGGCGAGCGCGTGGGATGCCACCCTCAGCAACGCTACCGGCCGACCCATCCGCGATACCTACCTCCCACTGCTGGATTCTCTGACTACAGCCGATCCAGACAGCGTCGTGCTGTGGTTTTCCTGGGTCGATCAAAGCAGCACCGACACCGAGTTCTTCGCGGCACAAGAATCATTTCGACTTACTGCTGTCAATGGCCGTCGGCTTGCCATAGCGCTCCATCTGGCTTTTGGCGATGGGAATCCTGCGGTCCACATCATTGGACACTCTCATGGTTGCGTCGTTTCCACTCACGCATCGCTATCGCTCACCGTGCCACCGAAACAACTCACATTGCTGGATTGCCCGGAGGACTGGTTCAGTCGTGCGGACGGTGCTGCCGGCTTGTTGAGTGGACTGCTCCCCCGATTAAGGCCTGGACGAGGCAGTTCGGGCGTATTCGTCGATAACTACATTTCGATGTTCGGAAGGCGCTATCACGGTCAACCAGAGCTGCAGAACGTCGTGGATGTCCACCTCAAAGCGGGACTTCCTGAGAAGAACGCCGGTAGCCCCATCGCGCAAGCACACCTGTATGCAGTGAGATGGTATGTCGAAACAATTGTCAACCAGAGTGACTACGGATACCACTGGTCGCCGCTACGTGGCTTCGACACCTCTTCACTGGCCCCGGATTACGAAGAACATGGCGAGCATAGAGAACATTCAACACTCGCGCCTAAACGCCGATTGAAGAGCCGACTACCGAGTCAACCTAAGTTCCATACCGAGCCAATCGACCTTCCACCACAATTGATCACGACATCATCACCCAATCTCGACATCGAGATAGATGCCCCCAAGGACGCCATCCTCATCGAGTACGACGTCGAATTCAATGATGCTGCAGGCCCCAAAACACATCTACAGATCGCTCTCAATCACACACTCAAGAGTCTAATTTCTCCGCTCTATCCGGTCCCGGACCGAGGGCGCTATCTGCGGTTGATATCCGTAGGCGACCGGATCACACTTCAGTTCCGATTGATCGATGGCCAACCACAGTCTCAAGTCACCGTCACCGGTCTCCGAGTGGTCTCCCAACGCCATGCCCAACGCAACTACAACGAAGACCGTGCAGTTGCCGCTGTCGCCTCCTCCAGCGCAGCCATCGGGATGATCGCAGGGGCAGCCGTCGCTCTAGCGGGGGTTACAGCGGTAGCCATGAAGCGGGGCTGGCGACCTTTTGGCCGCGCTTGACCACCGCACCTTAGCCGTTCGGGCCAGGACCGATATCGGATAAAGAATGAGTTAGAGCTCCGATAGTGCTGAGAAGAAACAATAATCGGCCTAGGCTCATCAGATGACCGACACTTCTGCCGCCCTCGACTACTCCGACTATGACGCAGAGCCCATTAGTCCCCCTGCTGCGGGGTTGGTGGGTCGCCTCCTTGAATGGGGACGTCAAAAGGCGCCGGAAAGCCGTGCCGTTTGGCGCGAGGAAGAGCCGCCGCCGCACGGTGCTCGGTTTGAGGACTACATGGCCTTTTATCGCAGTCAACACACCACAAAGGGCATCCGAGCTACCCACCTCGTCGGCATACCAGGCGCGGCAGCAGCCCTACCTATTCTCGCCGTCCGCCCTAAACTCGGTGCCAAAGTTTTCTTAGCTTCTTGGCTCTTGCAGGTTGCTGGACATCGAGTTTTTGAAGGCAACAGCCCGGCACTCAGTCGTGGCTTCTTCACCTATCAGTTCTGTGGTCTCGCATTCTGGTGTGAAGAAATGGGCGACTTGGCCGCTGGTCGCTAGTGCGTGTGACTCACACTTCACTTTCGGTCCTCAATCGACCTAGTCGAAATAGACTAGTGACAATAAGTATCGCCAGGACAGTATCAGTTACGGCGTAAAGAATTTGCTGGCCTGCATCAACATCTGGATGCGTGACGACGCTGAGAACATGAAATCCAACAGCGAAGCAGAGTATGCCAAAAAGCAGCGTACTGAGGGTAGCAACGATGGCATCACTACTGGGCAAGATGGTGAATAGCCCCGGTCGCCGCTCATCTTGACCAGAACTGCCGGTGCGCGTTGCCAAAGCGTACAAAACAATTGCCCCGATAAGCAGTTGAGCAGCCATGTATTCCTTGATGAAGCCAGAGTCTGCATCGGTGTTGGCCCGCAACAATAGTCCGTGATCGCGGATCAGGAATCCGACTCCATCGAGGAGGGCGATCACACCGACGAGCCAACCTAATGCCCATCGCGGACTACTGAAGCGGGCGAGGGCGACGATGCAAATCACTATTTGGATCCCTGCCGTCATCCAGGCCTGTTGCATTGTGTCTCCGATCAGGCACGAGTCGCGTCTTATCCGCGCGTCGCGAGCCTATGCCGCATCACACCGTGATGTTGGGTGAGTTCCACACTGATCCAGTTCGAGTCCACATCCAGCCGGCCTGATCTCTTCCGTAGATCTAGCATGAGCACTGTTTTCAATTACTCACTTCAGTCCGTGCGGATATCTCCGTCAGGCATCGCGGTCTCACAAAAACGAGCCCTTGTGAAATCCGCGTCTGTCAGATTGGCGCCAAGAAGCTGCGCCCTGGTGAGGTCTGCTCTATTCAGCTTGGCACCGGTCAAATTCGCCTTGCTCAGATCTGCGTAATGAAGATTCGTAAAACTCAAATCCGCCGTCAACTGAGTAGTTGCCAAGCAGGATCGGTACAAGTTAGCGAGAGATAGATTCGCACCATTTAGATTGGCGCTGTCCAAGTTCGTGTTTTGTAAGTTCGCGCCGGAAAGATTCGCCCCCGCCAGGTTCGCATCTGTGAGGTCCGCGCCCGTCAGGTTAGCGTTGGATAAATCTGCTCCAGTTAACTTTGCCCGGTACAGATTGGCCTGAGATAGATCCGCATTGCATAGGACAGCTTCGGTAAGTTCCTCTCCAGATAGGTCCGCACGCGTAAGATTAGCGCCCTCCAGGTTCTCCCCCGCTAAGTTGGATTCGTCAGTGAGCTCCAGCCAGTTAATGCGTCTAGTTTCACCGGTTGTAAGGCTAGAGGGCGTGCCGCAGTGGGGGCAGGACATTGCGTGCCGACTGACGATTCCCTCGCAGTCAGGACATGACAAAGTATGGGAGATTTCAGGCAACAGCTCGCTCGTTCTCTAGGTAGTTATGGGAAGTATGCCGTCTACATCCGCCCAAGCCTGTTATCTCAACCGCGAGTCCTGAGGTGGCCGATCCAAACTATGCGGAGACCGCTTGGTCGCCAACGATCTGCGCGAGCCATTGATAGTCAATACCTGATAGGGAATCGACAATCACTCGGCGTGGTCCTGGCTCCAACTGACCCAAGTGATCCACCCCGACAACAAATGCACCAGCGGCTACAGCCGAAGCCATGCCCGTGGGCGAGTCCTCGATCGCGATACTTTCACGCACATCTACGCCTAGGAGCTCTGCAGCCAACAGGTACGGCAGTGGGTCTGGCTTACGACGCTCAACGTCTTCTGCCGCCACCGTGGCATCAAACATATCGCCGGCCAACGCCTGCACTACTTCATGCATCAGTGGTCGCGGTGATGAAGTAACCAGCGCGCGAGGAATGTCGTGGGTTTTGATATCAGCAAGAAGTTCCAGAATACCCGGTTGCGCAGCTGGAAGTGACTGACCAAACTGTTCCAGCATTATCTCTAGAAACTGATCTGCCAGCTCTTGGGCTGTCGGCGGCTGCTGGCCACTTTCTTGGATTCGTTGGGCCATGTAGACGGCAACTTTGTCAGATGAGACGCCATGGCAGTGAATCTGGTCCTGCTCGGTCCAGGACAATCCATAGTTTTGCATCATCAAGACCTCGGCATGAAACCACAAGGGTTCCGTGTCCACCATCGTTCCATCCATGTCCGAGAGGATCGCTTCGAATGGTGCCCCCGCATCAGCAGCTAATTCTTTAACTAATCCGCCAGGATTACTATCTGTGTTGTTGTATTTACGCATGACTTCCCATTCTTTCGATCGCCGGTAACCCTGATTTTGCTGCCCGACGCACCTCTCAGATATTCGTCATCCCTGTGGACTCAGCCCCGATGTATCTGATTGGCCAGCACTCATGTTTTACCCGGAAATATGCCAATGAAACTTCCTCAGGCGAAGGAGCCACTTACTCCGCGAACGCAATCTCGCTGATGGCCTACAACACGAGCCCAGTCTCGCCAATCCTTCGGACATGAGTGAAACGTAACCGGCACCCCCGGGGGCTAGCTTCGTGTGCAACATCATCGGTCTAGTTACGTCGGTGTGGGTTACCGCCGTACTTCTGTCGAAGGTGGTGAACCAAGAGGCACTCATACTGACCAGAACCTCATTTGTCGGACCTGCCCAACGATGTCTCTTTAATGCAATTGCGGCGCGGGCGCGGGTGGCTCATCCTTTAGAGGGAGGTTGATGATGGACGAATCTTCACGAACCCTGACAGGTTCTGACGACCCCGAGTTCATTCGTTCGCGGGTTTCCGTTCCCTACGAACGCATCATTTTCATGGATGAACTTCCAGTAGTTTCTCCCTTTACGGTGACGATCATGTGGGACCGCATCGATGAAATAGCTGCCGACTGGTCCCACTTTGTTATAACCGCCAACTTGGTCCACACCATGCGGCCTGACACCAAGAGTCGTCATGAACTCACTAAACGCATCGGTAGTCAACGCATCAAGCTCCGCCGTCTTGTCGCGGCGACGGGAAATAACGCGGTGATTCGTGCAGCCGCTTGGTTCGTATTGGGTCGCAACGGTATCCCGGTCACCGTAGTGACCGACAATGAGGAAGCTCTGCAGCAAGCTATCAAAGAGCTGGCATCGTGACGGATCCTTATGCGCGGTCTCTAAGCCAAGAGGAAACAGCACGATTAGTGCGTCTACTCCTGGCCGCAGGTCAAGGGGTAGACATCACAGAAGATGACGTGACCTCTGAACCGAATCCCGTGGTCCAGCAAATAATGGCCGCCATTCTGATGCTTGACGAGGATCTTCGTGAGAAGAAACGTGAACTGGCACAGAGCGAACGAAACATCTCCGTACTGCTGGACAGTATGGGTCAAGGGGTCGGCGTGTGCGACAAGACCGGACACATATTGTGGTCTAACAAGACTGCCACCGATCTGTACCCCGGCATAGCAACCGGAAAGTCATTCGAAGCCACCGCAATACCTGTCCCGATAACAACCGGCATTCACCGAGTGTCCCGTGCCGAACCCAATCGACACCTGACCGTCACTTTCTCAGTCACTGAATGGGGTGGTCAAAATGGATACCTTTTTTGGATACGGGATACCTCGGCCGACGCTAATCTCAGGCGAGGTGCAATCAACGATCCGCTCACTGATCTGCCCAATAGAGTTTTGTTTTTTGACAGGTTAAGCGCCGGACTGAGGCATACGGAGTTATCCGGTACTGAACTCGCCATTCTCTACATGGACATAGATCAATTCAAACAAATAAATGATGTGCATGGCCACATTGCCGGTGATCAGGTCCTAAAGATCGTCGCCAGGCGCATCAAATCTCAACTTCGATCCCACGATCTAGTAGCTCGCATCGGCGGGGATGAATTCGCCATGGTCGCTGAAGCTGTCAGTGAGCGGGAAGTAGATGCCATCAGTGAACGGATCAAACAAGCAGTGGCAAAACCTGTCCATCTTGACGACACCGTTCTCTCACTGACGGTTAGCGTCGGTGTCGCAAGGACCTCGCAGGGAAGAACCTCGGCACCTGAGGAAATAATGGATCGAGCCGACAAGGCGATGTTGGCCGCCAAACACATTACCCGGCAGCTCTCAGCCCCGGACTCTTGTTAACAGCACTGGGGTAACCGCTGACCCTCAGCCTGCGACAAGAACCGGATCGTGAACTGGGAATTGATGCACCAAGGGGATTTGAGAAGCGGCTTACGACCGGATCTTTTCCTGAGCCTCTTCAGCTACGTCTGCGGCCGGGTAGGCAATTACGACCTGCACCGCCTCGGGACCGGTCTCGACGAAGTACAGACATTTAGCCCCCCATCGACTTGAAGGCTGAGATGAACTTTTCTTGTCTCCCAGCCACGATTTCATTATTCAAATCTTGGATGGTAACTCAAGTGCTGATGACCCAATACATATAACCCTGCCGATAGCGCCGTGTAACAACGACCTCCTTGCGCACTTGCTATGTCGCCAAGAGACATCACCCACAATCGTCACTAGACGACACGCGCATTGAAACAAGTTGCGGGGAAGACCAGCCTTCGGAAGACTATCCTCACATCCGCGAATTTTTGGGTCTACGGAGGTCCAGCATGGCGAGCATCGAGGTTCTCACGAACTCTCAGTTTCAACTTGTTTACAACGTACTGTCACTGGCGCTAGCCGCTATGGCAGCTACGGCTGTCTTCTTATTGGTTGTCCAGGGCAGAGTACTTCCGCGCTACCGTCTGGCTCTAGTGGTGTCAGCCATGGTGTGTTTTATTGCGGCCTACCACTACTTCCGCATCTTCGATTCCTTTAGCGATGCCTTCGTCGCCGTCGAGGCCGGCTCTCAGGGTGTCGCCGACAGCTATGAGCTGGTTAAAGGTGTTGGCTTCAACGAGGGCTACCGCTACGTTGACTGGTTGCTAACAGTCCCACTTCTACTATTCGAAACTATCGCGGTTCTCGCGCTACCCCGAGCTACCCGTAACTCGTTGCTATGGAAGCTGATTCCCGCCTCGGCCCTCATGATTCTTCTTGGCTGGCCAGGTGAGCTAACCGCCGAAATCAGTTCCAAGGCCATCTGGGGCGCGCTCTCGACGATTCCGTTCCTTTTCATTCTGTACGTACTGTTCGTGGAACTTTCTCGAGCGGCGAAGAATCAACCGAATCAGGTGGGCAAGGAGTTGGCGGGTCTACGCTGGTTGCTCCTGGCGACGTGGGGTGTGTACCCCATCTCCTACATGTTCCCGATGTTCGGACTCGATGGTGCAGACGCGTTCGTCTACCGGCAAATCGGCTACAGCGTGGCGGACATCCTTGCGAAGTGTCTCTACGGATTGCTCATCTTCAAGATTGCCCGTATTAAGAGCTTCGATGATGATCCGGAGTTTGCGGCCCAAGAAACAAAGGAGACCGACGAGGTTAACGCCTGACCTATCTGTTCGAAAGCCCATCGCAGCACGGCTGCGGTGGGCTTTCGCTATATAACCATGCGTGAGGGGGAAGCGCGATCTACACGGTGGTCAAGATTAGCCGCAGGCGACCGTCACTCGAGGTCCTATCGCCGCTTCTTACGAACCCGCAGTTGTAACCGCATGGGAGTTCCGGTGAATCCAAAATCCTCGCGCAACCTTCGCTCGATGAATCTTCGATAGCCGGCCTCAAGGAAACCTGAAGTGAACAAAACAAAGGTAGGCGGACAGGTGGCCGCCTGAGTGGCGAAAAGCACCTTGGGCTGTTTGCCTCCACGGACGGGGTGAGGGTGAGCAGCCGCCAAATCTTTGATGAACTGATTGAGCCTGCCGGTAGGAATCCTCGTTCGCCAACCAGTTAGCGAGGTTTCTAACGCTCCGGGGAGACGGTCAACTCGTCTACCGGTCGCTGCCGAGACATTGACTCGGGGAGCCCACCAGACGTGCTGAAGCTCTACATCGTATTCTCGCTCCAAATCACGGCGGCGTTCCTCGTCTACCAGATCCCATTTGTTTAAGGCAATTACTAGGGCTCGACCCGCATCGATGACGGTGCCAATAAGCCGTAGATCCTGTTCGGCGATTGGTTCGCTCGCATCAATCACTAGTACCGCTACTTCAGCTCGTTCAATCGCTGAACGGGTCCGGATACTGGCGTAATACTCGTGGCCGCTCGCTTCTTTGATCCTGCGACGAATGCCAGCAGTGTCGATGAATAACCACTCTTGGCCTTCTAGTTCCACCACCTCGTCCACCGGATCTACGGTGGTCCCAGCAACGTCGTGAACGACGCTACGTTCATCACCCGCCAACTTATTGAGCAAACTTGATTTACCGACGTTTGGTCGGCCAACCAGTGCAATGCGGTTTACTCCTGGTCCCGGCACAGGCTGACCCGTCTCGGGCAAAGCAGCGACCACAACATCCAGAAGATCGCCGCTACCGCGGCCATGTAAACCTGACACCGGGTAAGGTTCCCCTAGACCTAGCGACCACAGTGATGCGGCCTCGGCCTCACCCGTTGGCCCATCGACCTTATTAGCTGCGAGGATGACCGGTTTCTCAGTGTCCCGCAGCAGCCGGACAACGTCCTCATCGGCCGCGGTGGGCCCCACCATCGCATCGACGACGAATAACACGACATCGCTGTCCCGCATTGCACGCTCGGCCTGCGCCGCCACACTTGCAGATCGGCCACGAGCGTCACGATCCCATCCCCCGGTATCAACCAAAGTGAAGTCGCGACCATTCCAGTTAGCCCGATAGCTCACCCGATCCCGGGTAACCCCCGATACGTCCTCAACTACGGCGGCTCGGCGAGCCAAAATTCGATTTACGAGGGTGGACTTACCCACATTGGGACGCCCAACGACGGCAACAACTGGCAGGGATTCTGTGGGTAGTGCCCCCGGGTCATCCTGATCAAACTCTTCTACTTCCGCCTCGGCCTCAGCCAGTTGCTCGGTCTCATCGTCGCTCTCCACATACCAGTCAATAACCTCAACGTCCGGTTCCTCGACCGTGGTCTCATCGTCATCGTTCATGCCCGAGCAGCCTCCACGAGGCGAACGACAGCATCTATCGTTTGCGCCAGATCTAGGTCTGTGGCGTCGACTTCAATCGCGTCATCCGCCGGTCGCAAAGGTGACGCTTTTCGTTGGGAATCGATCTGATCCCGACGACGCAGCGACTCAGCCGTCGCTTCATCATCGCGTCCAACATGCTCCCTCTCAGAATCTTGTAATGCGCGTCGCCGCGCGCGTACCGCTTCATCCGCGGTTAGGAATATCTTTACGTTTGCATCCGGGAGTACAACGGTGCCGATATCTCGCCCTTCCACCACGATGCCTTTCCCCGCGGCGAGGCCGGCGCTGACTTCGTTGCGCTGCATTACCACCAACGCAGCCCGGATCTCCGGGACCGCGCTTACTACACTCACCGCATTTGTTACGGTGTCGCCTCGGATCTCGACTCCGACATCGGTGCCATCGACGGAGATAGTTGGCGACACTGGATCCGTCCCGCTGATGATCACCAACCGTTCTGCCGCTTTGGCGACCGCATGAGAGTCACTCGGATCGATACCCAGTGCAAGGATCTGCCACGTCGCAGCCCGATACATGGCTCCAGTGTCTAAGTATCGAAAGCCAAATACTTCGGCGGTCCCTCGGGAGACGCTGGATTTACCGGAGCCGCTGGGACCGTCAATCGCAACGACCGTTTGCTGATCCATCACTCGGTTCCTCTCATCTCACTGTGCCAGATCTTGACGGAGTACCTCGGCGCCGCGCAGATAGACGTGTTGCACCTGGTCTCTCGACAACTCAGTCTCGGCATACATCATGACTCGAATAATGTGCTCTGGTGCGCCGGCAACGGCAATCTCGGACGCACAGAGCAGTGGTACATCGCCAAATCCGATATCGCGTGCAGCAGCAGCCGGAAACCCACAGACGAGATCAGGCGTCGCCGTGAAGATGACACTAATCAAATCATCAGAGCGCAAACCATTTCGGGTGAGCATCTGCTCAAGCAGTTCTACGGTCGCTTCGGACATTTCCGCCGCATCGTCTGCGGCGAGCTGGGTGGCCCCCCTGATGGCACGCATAACGCTCCCCTCTCTGATCTTGGCCAGACTAGTGGGCGATACGACCTCTTGGGTAGCCGATCAACCTACAGCCGCGTATAGGGCGCGTACCTCATCATCACGTAGCTCCCGCAATACTCCTGGCCTGAGGCCCGCCAGCCGTAACGGTCCGAGTTGCGTCCGCACAAGATTCTGTACCGGATGACCGACCTCGGCCAACATTCGTCGCACAATCCGATTGCGGCCCGAGTGCAGTCGAATCTCGACTATGGACTGATCTCCATGCTCAGAGACCACTCGGAAATCATCCGCCGCAATAGCGCCATCGGCGAGTTCCACACCACCTCGCAGGGTGCGCCCTACCGATGCCGGCACCGGCCCCACCACCGTCGCTCGGTAGACCTTGCTCACTTCGTGACGGGGATGAGTGACTAACTCTGCGAGTTCACCATCGTTGGTAAGCAGCAACAGACCTGTAGTCTCGGCGTCCAATCGACCCACGTGAAACAGCCGTTCGGATCGATCGGATACCAACTCACCAACACAACTGCGCCCTCGTTCGTCCGACATCGACGTCACCATGCCGAATGGCTTGTTCAACATCAACACCACCAGGTCAGGGTCGGTGGGAACAAGTTCACCATCAATGCGAATTTCGTCGCCTGGTTGCACGCGCACGCCCTGCTGACGCACTACCTCGCCGTTTACACTGACCCGATGCTGACCGATGAGCGCCTCACAAGCTCGACGACTACCAATGCCAGCCCGCGCCAGTACCTTTTGCAGCCGCTCGCCCGCTGAATCGCTATGCATAATCCTTAGTCCAGTAGGTCATCCAGACTATCCAAATCAGGCAAACGCTCTGCAATCGGCGGGAGTTCCGCCAAAGATGCGATGCCCATCCGGTCTAAGAAGTAGGGAGTTGTCTCGAAGTGCGCAATCGAATCTTGCTCTGCCGACTCACTGATGAGCCCGCGGGCAGCCAACGTCTTGAGGACCCCGTCGGGGTTTACTCCTCGCACCGCACCAACCTGGGATCGAGTCACTGGCTGCCGATACGCAACGATGGCTAACGTTTCAAGTGCCGCCTGGGACAACTTCGCTTGACGTCCATCAGTGACGAATCGGGTGACCAAATCGCGACATTCGGCGGACGTGTAGTACCGCCAACCGGCATCCGTAGCCCTCAACTCAAAGCCTCGGCCTTCGGCAAGATACTGATTGGCCAGCTCATGGAGTTGTTGTTCCACTTCTGGTTGTGGTTGGCCCACCAACTCCGCAAGCGCCAAGGGAGACAGTGGCTCTTCCGAAATCAGCAACAGTGCTTCCAAGGCGGCAGCCAGAGAGGGTGCCCCGAGTTCAACCAGCTCTTCGATCTGGTCACCTGGTGCCGGATTTGAATCGGTCACGTCGATCACCTGCTCCTCGGTTTGCGACTCGTATTCACTGTGATGCTGTTGGTCCAGATCACTCGGCATGAGTTTCCTTCCCCTCACTATCCGAAGCGGCTTCACTCATGTCTTTGTCCTCTTCGTCAAATTCATCAGTCACCGCGACATCCCCGTCATCCGTACCGGTCCATTTGATCATTAGATCGGCCAAGGGTGCAGCCTGCTCGAATGACACCGCACCCTCACGGAATAACTCAAGCAGGGCAAGAAATCGAGCAACCACATACGGCAACTCCCCTGCATCCGATACTAACGATCTAAAACTCAGTTGCTGCTCTCTGCGAAGGCGGGTGACGACGACGACGGCTTGCTCTTTCACGCTCACGGCGGGTGCATGGATGTGAGCAACGCCTACCTCATCCGGCGTCTTCGGCGTGAGCGCACGCAGTGCCAGTTGCGCAAACCGCTCGGGCGACTGACTGATTGTGACTTCCGGCAACAGTGTGTGATGTTCTGGATCTAGACCCACTTCGCGTGGGATCCGGGGCGGCGCGGCGTAGAGCAACGTTCCGAAAAATTCCGAAGCGTCCTTAAAGGCCCGATATTGCAGTACTCGAGCAAACAGCAGGTCTCGTGCCTCCAGCAATGCAAGGTCTTCGGAATCTTCCTCGGATTCTCCAGGCAGTAGCCGTCCCGCTTTCACATCAAGCAACACCGCTGCGATGACAAGGAACTCGGTGGTCTCATCGAGGTCCCACACCTCTCCCTGGCTGCGTAGGTGCGACACAAAGTCGTCAGTGACCTGGGCCAGCGCCAGTTCGGTTACTTCCAACCGGTGCTTAGCGATAAGGGACAGCAGCAAATCAAATGGGCCGGTGAACGAATCAAGGCGGACCTCAAATCGACCGTCAGCTTCTGATTCCGTCACGGCGCCAGCCGACGTCCCATCGGCATCGTCCTGTGACGAACTGGCAGTAGCTGCGACGGCCGCACCGCTGATTTCTGACACTTGTCGAAGGTAACCCACACTGAGTTGCGGACCTGGCAGCGCCACCAGTCATCTGCCACGGGGATGCGTTCCAATGTAAACCTCACGCAGGTGCTCGATCGTCACTTTGGTGTATATCTGCGTTGTGGTCACAGAGGCATGACCTAACAATTCTTGCACTACCCGAATATCCGCACCGCCCTCCAACAAATGAGTGGCGAATGAGTGGCGCATCGTGTGCGGGTGAAGGTCCGACAACCCGGCAATTTCACCCGCGCTTCGGATGGCGCTCCAAGCTGACTGTCGACTGAGTCGACCGCCTCTGGCATTGAGAAACAGTGCCGGCGTACCTTTGCCCTTCACCGCCGCGGTGGGGCGGGCTCGCACGAGGTAGTCCTGAATTGCCTCGACCGTGTGTCCGCCGATGGGAACCCTTCGCTGCTTATTACCCTTGCCCGTGACCACTATCGTTTTCTCCACCAGGTCGATGTCATCGATGTCAATACCCACCGCCTCCGAGACCCGGCAGCCAGAGCCGTACAGCAACTCGAGAAGAGCTCGGCTTCGTAGCCCTGCCGGAGTGTCCTTAGGCGGCGCATCAAGAACCGTCAATACTTCAGCAACACTGATGGCCTCCGGCAACCGCTCGGGGATGGCTGGCGGATTGACTTCGCGAGCTGGGTCGGCGGTTACCCACCCCTCTCGAAGCGCAAAAGCGTGAAGCCCGCGCACCGCCACCAGCGCCCTCGCTGCAGAAGCTTCGGACAGCTGACTTCCGCCGTCTGTTCCAGATCGCAATGCCATGAGGAAGTGACCGACTAAGCCCGCATCAATTTGGGACAGTTCCGTTATGGCCACAGCCTGACAAAAGTCTTCGTAGCGAGTGAGATCGGATCGGTAACTAACAAGCGTATTGCGAGAAACACCCCGCTCCACCGCAAGGTGATCGAGGTATTCCGAAATATGTGATTTCAGGTCCATTTTCCCAAATAGAACATAAAGTGTTCTATATCTCGGTGAGTCAGCCCCCATGACCAGGAAACCTGGGGCACACTGACCAAGTGACGATTGATCCGTTGCTGACCATGGGCGGCGTATTCGCTGGCACTGTTGTTGGCCTGACCGGTCTTGGTGGCGCTGCGATCGTAACGCCGATGCTCCTCCTGCTGTTCAATGTGCCCGCGCCGGTAGCCGTGTCCACCGACGTTGTTTCTGCAGCGTTGATGAAGCCGGTAGGTGCATGGGTCCACCTGCGTCAGCGTACGCCGTATTTGAAGGTTGTGTTTGCGCTCAGCACGGGTTCAGTACCCGGAGTGTTGATTGGTACCTGGCTATTCACAAAGCTCATTAACAATGCTGACGGCGAGACGCTCTTGCAGCAAATGATCGGTACCGTTCTGCTCGTCGCCGTCGTAGTCACCACACTTCGGTTGACTTTGCCTAGGTTCAAGAAGGCCCGAACTCCCGGTCAACTCAACCTGTCAAAGCGGCGACTCATCATCACCGGATTCATCGGTCTGTTCGTCGGGACTCTGGTGGGACTTACCTCGGTAGGCTCGGGCACCCTAATCGCTGCCAGTCTGCTACTGCTGTTTCCGGCCATGCTGCCCAGCCGACTCGTTGGCACGGATCTTGTGCAAGCAGTTCCCATGCTTGTCGTTGGGGCAATCGCCCACGCCGGTCTCGGCGATGTCGACCTCACGGTCTTATTTTCTCTCCTTATCGGGCAAATTCCTGGGGTGTGGATCGGGGCCAAGATTTCCAGTAAGTACAACGGCAACGAACTACGCTGGTTGCTCCTGGTACTGGTTGGTAGTGCCGGGCTGGCATTGCTGGGAGCTCCGGCATGGATTGCTACCACCTTGTCGATCGGCGGGGTCGTCGGATTGGGTACCCCGATCTTGATGCGCGCATATCACCAGCGACACACTGGCAGGATCGCGGACGTAGATCCCAACATGCCAATGCGGGGTGGCGGCAAAGCAAGTCAAAGTGGAGACCCACCGGAGCCCCCGCCGAAGCCGCCCGATCCAGATTAAGCACGGGTGCCATGCGCGGCGCCGGTAGCGCTGATCTATTTCGGCAACCACACTCGGTCGGATTCGATGAGTCGGTCCCGAACCGGCCATGGGGCATCACTAGCACGAAGTCCCTGCCAGCCTTGACTCCGCGCCGTTCCGGCAGCCAGTAATCCCGCAGCTGCCGTGGGATTTTGCAGATCGCCAGCTAAGACCAACTGAATCGCGTCGGTAAGCGGCACCCAACGCAAGGGCATGTCCGCTTCCTCGGCGCCGCGTTTGGGTCGGCCATCGACGTGCTCGGCAACCCCGCGGGCAAGGAAGCAACGAAACGCCTCAGTGGACCCGCCGGGAGTGTTAAACCAGTCCAGCAATACGTTCCAGTGCTTGGCAACACATCCTGTCTCTTCGTACAACTCCCGCTGTGCAGTTGCGAGGGCGCTCTCCCCCACGGCATCCATCAACCCAGCAGGAGGTTCCCACAGATAATGTCCGGCTGGATGTCGATACTGCTGCACCAGTAGCACCCGGTCCTCTTGATCAAGAGCGATGATGCCGACTGCGCCGGGATGCACTAGGTACTCTCGCCGCACAACTTCCTTATTGCGCAGGCGAACAGCATCAGCCCGTAGATCCCAGCGGAGACCGTCATAGAGGTCTTCGCGTCGTTCTACTTCGGCTGGGCCGAAGGTGTCACGTATATTTTTGCTCATGTTCCCATCGGGCCAATATCGGCTTGTCTCACAACAGTCGACTCAGTGTTGCGCTGCTTGATCGCAGCTTGCACAAGACCGGCAAACAGCGGGTGCGCTCGGGTGGGTCGGGAACGGAACTCCGGATGAGCTTGAGTTCCGACATAGAACGGGTGCTGCTCTCGTGGTAGTTCCGCGAACTCTACAAGGCGGCCATCGGGTGAGGTACCGCTGAACGATAGACCAGCCTCACTGAGCTTGGAACGAAGTTGATTGTTGACTTCGAAGCGGTGCCGGTGGCGTTCCTCGACGTACGGTTCCTCATACAAGTCAGCGACCACGGAGCCGGCTGCGAGTTTAGCCGGGTAGATACCCAAGCGCATCGTGCCACCCATATCCCGATCCCCAGAGACCACATCGCGTTGGTCGGCCATTGTTGCAACCACCGGATGGTTAGTGCCTTCATCAAACTCCGTGGAGTTGGCGCCGTCCCAGCCCAGCACGCTGCGCGCATACTCAATCACCATGCACTGCAAACCGAGGCACAGGCCGAGTACCGGTATTCCTTGTTCTCGCGCGTAGCGCAGCGCTCCCACCTTGCCGTCGATGCCTCGCACACCGAAGCCGCCGGGCACACATATCCCGTCTACATCACCCAACTGCTCTGCCGCACCATCCAAGGTGACGCAATCATCACTGGACACCCAGCGGAGGTTGACTCGACAGTCTTGCTGGAAACCCCCAGCACGCAGAGCCTCGCTGACGGATAGGTAGGCGTCGGGCAGGTCGACGTACTTGCCTACCAGAGCAATCTCTACCTCGTGAGCGGGACGATGTACTCGTCGGAGCAGATCGTCCCAATCAGTCCAGTTAACGTCACGGAAGGGTAAATCCAATCGACGAATGACGTAAGCGTCCAGGCCCTCGGAGTGCAATACCTTCGGAATGTCGTAAATGGATGGTGCGTCGACGGCTGCTACGACTGCCTCGTCGTCGACGTCGCACATCATGGAAATCTTTCGCTTGATACCTGTGGGCACGTCGCGGTCAGCACGCAAGACGATGGCGTCTGGCTGGATACCAATTGACCGCAATGCAGCGACGGAGTGCTGCGTGGGTTTGGTTTTCAGTTCACCAGATGGTCCGATGTATGGCAGCAGCGAGACGTGAAGGAAGAAGACATTCTCGCGACCGATTTCGTGCCTGACCTGACGCACTGCTTCCAAGAAAGGCAGCGATTCGATATCACCGATGGTGCCGCCCACTTCGGTAATCACGACGTCAACATCGTCAGTGGCCATCTGCCTGATGCGCGACTTGATTTCATTAGTAATGTGCGGGATCACCTGAACGGTGTCGCCCAGGTACTCGCCACGACGTTCTTTCGCGATAACCGCTGAGTACACCTGGCCGGTGGTGACGTTGGCCGAGCCGTGCAGGTTTGTGTCCAGAAATCGCTCGTAGTGACCAACATCGAGATCGGTCTCGGCCCCGTCATCGGTGACAAACACTTCCCCATGCTGGAACGGGTTCATAGTCCCGGGATCCACATTGAGGTACGGATCCAGTTTCTGCATGGTGACGCGCAGGCCTCGAGCTTTGAGCAAATTGCCCAAGCTGGAGGCGGTCAGACCCTTGCCTAGAGAGGAGGCGACGCCTCCTGTGACGAACAGGTGCTTCGCATTCCCATTACCCATGGGATACCAGCCTATCAGCGGTTGAGGGCAGTCATCTCCCGGCGGAACTGGGCGAGTCCCATCGGACCGAGTCTTAGTGCCTGGTCATGCCACTTCTTTAGGTCAAAATCGCTGCCCAGTGCCTTTTCAGATTCGGTCCTCGCCGCTAACCATTCCCGCTCGCCTAGTTTGTAACTCATTGCTTGACCGGGTGCTCCAAGGCACCGGTTCACTTCCGAGATCGCAAACTCGCTCGTTGCTGAGGCCCGTCTTCGCAGCAATGACGAAACGAAATCAGGTGTGATTCGTGCGCCAGCATCGGAATACCCATGCGGGATTTCTCGTCCTGTGTGCAAACCGATATCGGCAACGACGCGAATTGCTCGCACCATTTGCCAACTCAGATGACCGAGACGAACAGCTGGATCCTCGAACCAGCCGAGCTCGTCGCATAAGACCTCGGCATAGCAGGCCCAACCTTCGTCGTGACCGGATGTTGCCCCCAGGGTTCGCTGAAATCTATTCAAACCTTGGTGGACTGCGACTGCACCCAACTGCAAATGGTGACCTGGAATTCCTTCGTGGAACCACATACTCTCTAGCCAGAAACGATCGAAAATACCCATGTCCGAAACGGGCAGCCAGACACTACCTAATCGACTGAGATCCTCACTCGGCGGCAGGTAGTAGGGCAACCCGGCATCTCCTTCCCCAGCTATTTTGATGTCCAACTCACGCACTCGAGGGTCGATGGTGAAGATGGTGCCGTCCAACTCATCAGTGGCCTGCTTGGTGAGCTGTCGTACATAGGCCTCAAGTTCTGCTACGTCCGTGAGTCGATAGCGCGGATCAGCAGCTACATAATCGCGAGCCTCGCTGACCACCAAACCAGGCTCGATTCGTTGAACTTCGCGACGCATCTCAGCGGCCACTCGATCTATTTCGGACAGTCCCCAACGGAATGCTTCATCCAGATCGACCTCCATCCCGGTGAAGAACTGTGCATGCAAAAGTAAAGCTTCTTCACCGACCGCATCATCGGGTCGGGCCATACCGACGTAGACATCCGCCAACCAGGTCGAAGTGGTAGCAAAAGCGGCCGCTGCTGCCTCGGCAGCCCCGTACAGGTCGTCGCCCCCAGGCACATCCCGTAACAACCCCGGCAGCCAATCGCGACCAAGAAAGTCCATCTGCTGCGCGACCGCCACTGACTGTCGCTGCGCCGCAGGTTCCCCAAGAGCGGCACCTTCAAGCAGTGACTCGCGCCAACTAGTTAGAGCCCGCGGCACGGCTCGTAGCCGATCGGCAACCTCAGCCACCCCCTGGCTGGGCAACATGAGTTCTACTGTCGTTCGGATCCCTTGCGCGGGGTTGGTCAAGATATTTAAGTCACGCAAATAATGTCGTTCTGATGCGAGAGCCAACATCGAACTCAGCCGCTCAATTATGACGTCTCGAGCAATCCGATCACCTTCGTCTACAGGCTCTAGCGCATTGGCCCGTTCGAGCTGGTCTCGGATCACCTCAGTCCGTCGTTGCCAGGCTGCTGGGCTGTAGTCGGTTAAACCATCACTGGGCACACCGAGGGACGCCGCCAGCTCCGAGTCTTCCTCGGCTAACAAGTCGACAACATCGACACCGAACTGCGCTACCGAGGTCAAACCCATCGGCTAGACGCCCGCACCACGATGCTCATTCGCAAGATCAAGCAGCTCGGTCGCATGAGCCGTTGCAGCAGCAGACCCATCACTACCGGATAGCATTCTCGCTAGTTCAGCGCTGCGATCCTGACCGGTAACCTCAGTTACGCTGGAGCGGGTCACCCGACCGTCGGTGCTCTTGGCAACCACCACCTGCTGGTCCGCGAAGGCGGCTACCTGGGGCAGGTGCGTCACGACTAGTACCTGCGAGCGCCTCGCCAAGCTGGCCAACCGCCGTCCTACTTCGATTGCAGTTTTTCCACCAATACCAGCGTCTACCTCGTCNAAGATAAATACTGCGGGAGGNTCTGCCTCCGCCAATACGACCTCAAGCGACAACATGATNCGGCTCAGCTCACCGCCGGAAGCACCCTCCCCGACGGGCGACCAATCGGCGCCNGGATGAGGCGCTAGTAGGAAGGACACCGTGTCTACGCCCGACTCCCCAAAAGCGACTGTCCGCCCGTCCGACAACTGCAACCCTTCATCAGCTTCTTGCTGGATGACGTCAACTCGGAAAGAGGCATTGGGCATCGACAACTCATGGAGTTCGTCGGTCACCGAGCGGGCTAACCGTTCGGCGGCAGCAGCACGTAGCTCAGAGACTTGCTGCCCGGTCATTGTTAATGCGTGCAGCAGCTGCTCTATTTGCTCTTCCAGTCGAGCTTCATCGTCTTGAGAGCTAGACAAGACATTCAACTCAGTACGGGCGGAATCGGCCCAGTCCAGCACCTGAGCCACACTGGGGCCGAAGTCACGCTGCAAGGCCGTCAAGGCCGCTCGTCGTTGTTGTAGAGCGGCCAGCTGCACTGGGTCAGCAGCCAGAGCCGCCGCATAGCGCGTCAAGTCTGCAAGCACCTCATCGAGCAAGATGGACAACTCACCACACCGGTCGCGCAGCGAGCTCAGTTGGGGATCGAGTGCGGCCATCCGCGTCACAGACTGTAGGACGGTTCCAAACTCGGCAGCAGTGCCCCCATCCTCTCGCTCAAGACCGGACAAAGCAGTGGCGGTATCTTCGGCCAACTGTTCGACGTTAGCCAGTCGTGAGATCTGCTCGGGTAACTCGGTTTCTTCAGCAGCTAATGGCTTAATCTCCTCGATACGAGCCAGCGCCTCCTGCAACTCGACTCTTCGGTGATCCCGTTCGCTTCGTTCTTCCCGAAGTTGTTGCAGATCAGCCACCGCCGTCAGATAGCGCCGGTAACTGCTGTGATATTCAGCCATCGTGGCGGTGAGTGCTTGACCGGCAAATGCGTCGAGTGCTTGCCGTTGCCGCTTGCGCGAGCGAAGCCGCAATTGGTCGCTCTGCGAGTGCCGTTGCGCTATTTGGCTGCCAACCTCCGCCAGTAACGAGACCGGCACCGTCGCACCGCCCAACGCCGCCCGGGATCGGCCAGCCTGCGTGATGGTTCGTGCCGCCGCCAACCCACCGTCTGGGTCCAAGGACCCGCCAGCCTGCTCGACGCGATCCGCAATCGAGCCCCCGGGCCGAACCAACATCTGAGCCGATACCTCCGCTCGATCGTCAGAAACCAGACCGGTATCGGCTCGATCACCCAGTACCAGGCCTAGAGCGCCCACCAATACTGTCTTACCAGCGCCTGTCTCTCCGGTGAATACGACCATTCCCGAACTCAGTTCGAGTTCGCATTCGGAAATAACTCCGAGACCACGAATGCGCAGATCAGCGATCATTGCTCGTCTCCTCGGCCTCGCCAACCGCTGACTGGCAACTGGAATTTGGCCACTAATCGATCAGTGAACTCCGCTGAATGCAATCGTGCGAACCGGATTGGCTCCGATAAAGCCGTAGCTTCGACACGATCTCCCGGCAAGAGATCGTACGAACGTCGACCATCGGCCCACAGCAGCGCCTCCGACGAACGCTCTTGAATAGTGGCGGCCACAGTGGTCTTGGGATCAACCACCATAGATCGGGCAAATAAAGAGTGCGCACTAATCGGACATACGACCAGAGCATCGACCACCGGCCAGACCACCGGGCCGCCTGCAGACCAGGCGTAAGCGGTCGATCCTGTGGGGGTAGCCACCACGAGTCCATCCCCACCCCATCGTGACAACGGCCGACCGCCTATCTCGACAAGAACCTCAATGATGCGCTCACGGGAGCCCTTCTCGATACTGGCCTCATTAAGAGCCCAGGTACTCCACATTTCTACACCGTCACGCACAACTCTGGCTGAGAGCGCGGTTCGTTCCTCGACCCGGTAGCTACGCTCCACAACGCTGGACACCACGTAAGGAACATCATCGGATTCCGCCTCGGCGAGGAACCCCACGTGTCCCAGATTTACGCCAAGCAGCGGGACACCCGCAGGCACTGCGTACTCAGCGGCGCGAAGGATGGTGCCGTCGCCACCAACCACGACGACCAGTTCACATGAGCGCGGCAGGTCGAGCCCCTCTTGAACTAGCACCCCATCATCAGAATTGTCGAAATCGACCACGCCGTATACATCGGCTAACTCATCCGCCGGCATTCGAACCGACACCCCGGCCGAGTTCAGACCCGCAGTTAACTCCCGCGCGGCTGCTACTGCTTCACTGCGACCCGCGTGGGTCACCAACAGCACCTGACGATCAACGCTCACAACCCCACGCTAACCGTATGACCCGACATGTCGCGGCACGCCACCCCGCATACTGGGGATGTGGTGCACCTAGCGCTAGTGTTCATGCAGCAAGGTCTTGAGAATCGGGTCGACATCATGTCCGTAGTTCGGATCTGAGGCGATCGATCACCTAGAGGAGCCATTGGTGATAACCCAGAGCAGGCAGCGGTCGTTATCCCTGCTCACAATCGCTGTCTCACTCTTGGCGGCCTTGTCGATTGTTTTCGCGATACCGAGTCATGCGGAAGACGGCGCGATTTCGGGCACGATGAACGATCCAGAAGGCAACCCTGTTGTCGGAGTGGTGTTTAACGTTTCTAACGCTGAGGGCTTCAACGAAACCACAGAGTCAGGGACAGACGGCAGCTGGTCGGTGGCAGTACCTGGTTCCGGAAGCTACACGGTCGCTCTCGATGTCGGCACGTTGCCAGAGGGAATTACCCTCACAAATCCAGATCGCACCACCCTCACCGTCACGCTACTTTCCAACCAGAAGACGGTTCAGTTCCCCACCGGGGAAGGGAGCACTGGCGGTGAGTCGACACTGGATCGATTGCTGCAGTTAACCGTCGATGGCTTGGTGTTTGGCTTGGTCATCGCCTTGGCCGGTGTCGGCCTATCGATGATCTTCGGTACTACCGGGCTCACCAACTTTGCTCATGGTGAACTGGTGACATTCGGAGCGATTGCCACACTCATTCTTAACAACTTTTTCGAACTGCCCTTCGTACTGGCAGCAGCTGGGGCCATGCTGATTTCAGGGCTCTTTGGGGCGTTACAGGACAAAGTGCTGTGGCTACAATTGCGCCGTAAGGGGGTCAGCCTTATCGCGATGCTCGTCGTCTCGATCGGGCTGGGCATCTTCTTGCGTTACGTATACCTCTTCTTCCTAGGCGGCAGTACCCGTCAGTTCAACTCATTCAGCGGTCAAGCCGGCATCGCGATTGGGCCCGTTGACATCACACCCAAGATAATTATCGGATCAGCTGTTGCGATCTTGGCCATCCTCATCACGCTGCTGTGGTTGGGCTTTTCCCGAACCGGCAAAGCGAGTCGTGCCATCGCAGACAATCCTGCCCTAGCCTCGGCCTCAGGTATCAACGTCGAGCGCGTCATCAATGTGGTGTGGACTGTTGGCGCAGCGTTGGCGGGTCTTGCCGGTGTCCTCTACGCACTCAGTATCGGTGTTTCCTGGCTGATGGGCTTTCAGATTTTGCTTCTGGTTTTCGCAGCAGTCATCTTGGGTGGCTTAGGTACGACGGTCGGCGCGTTAGTTGGTGCCTTGATCGTAGGTGTCCTAATTCAAGTCTCAACCTTGTTCATCCCTACCGAACTAAAGGTGGTCGGGGCACTGTTAATCATGATTGTGATCCTTCTGGTCAGACCCCAGGGTCTGCTCGGACGTTCGGAGCGGGTGGGCTGATCCATGGATTTCAATCTCATTCTTAATCAGTCGATTACCCAGGGACTGGGTATTCAGGCAGTTATCTTTGCCCTTGCCGCGATCGGCCTGAATGTCCATTTTGGGTACACCGGACTTCTCAACTTCGGTCAGGCCGGATTCCTCGCTGTGGCAGCCTACGGTCTAGGCGTCACCGTCACGACGCTAGGGCTGTCTTTCTGGTTAGGTTTGTTCGTCGGTCTTGCGGCAACCGTAGTCTTCGCTCTCTTGCTCGGTATTCCAACGCTCCGATTACGAGCGGACTACCTGGCAATCGTCACCATTGCCGCCGGGGAAATTATCCGCCTGACCGCGCGC